>CP128433.1:3011500-3323500 GCA_032615215.1 Microbulbifer sp. MKSA007
TACCAGCCAAGAAATTCAACAATAAAATCTGAGAAACTAAGAGCTGTGATAATTAAGCATTGAGTTGCCTCCTACACTGGACAGAACACCTCACCAAAAGGTGTTCCGCCTTGTAGGCTTATCCAGCAATAGAGGGACCATAGAAGCTCGTACCACTATGTATAGGCAACATTCACATCAAAGCGATTGGTAATAAACTCGGAAAGTTGCTTAACTGAACAATTTGACTGCTTGATCGTAAACTCTTCTGCAATTTTCCGCGGATACTTAACCTTCATCCTTTGATCTTTTTCTGAGCTATATTGAAACGTTATTTTCTCTACCTTATCAAGGTCTACAGTCTTCTTTATAAAGACTCCGGTATAAACCGTTAGTGTATTTCCATTAATTTCTGCAAGTGGAAGTAATCGTATCAAAGAAAGGTATATATAAACGATAACACCTAAAGAACCTAAAATCACAAAAGTCCAAAAGGTAAGATCTGACTCACCACTCTCGGCTGAAGAGCCAAACATACGCGTAAAGATAAGAGCAACTAGTAATGCAATACCTATAACACCAAGATTGACAGTTAAGATTTTTTTGGCAGACTCACGTGAACTGAGTCCATTTCTATAAATTTTTTCCATACATCCCTCTAAAATCATTCCGTTACTTACTAAAGGCATCCACCAATTATACATGCCCAAAACCAGTATCAGTAGTGGCAGCCACCCCCAAAAAATATCAACAGAACGAATGAAGCTGCCAACCAGCAAAGTAAGGGCTTAAGAGGGAACTTCTATTTCCCGGAGGGTCCTATTAACAGCATCAGTTTTATCCAATAAGGACAACATCTTATAATCAGATACATCCCCTTTCTCCAAGCCCTTCTCTCGAACTTCAAGTGGAGCTGACCGCTTCAAAGGCGCAGGGATATCCAGATATTCAATATCCCGTCTTTGCATAGATTCTAAACAATCAACATCAGGACTAACGCTCTGCTCAATATCAGCAAAGGGATCACTCAGTGGCATTGCCGCAGGAACTGCCGGGCTAGCAAAGCTGATCTTCCTTTGCAGCATTTCAGCCTCTGACTGGATGGATGCTATCCGCTGCTCCATAATTGACTCAAATTGAGAAAACCTTTCTTTTTGATGGGTAATCTCTAACTGTAGGACTTTAATTTCCTTTTTGTGGATCAGATTGGAAATCATCCAGGATAACGCAACCCCGCCACTTAGTAACGCAAAATAAATACCTACAATATATTCCCAGTTATTAACAACACTCTTGCCTATAAATGTTATTAACTCTTCATCTGTCACGTATAGCACTCCATTTCTACACAACTCTTTATCAAGCAAATACAGCTAAGGGCCTTTAGCTCCACTCCCCCTTGAGAGATTAAGTTTACAGCGGTAGTTGACTCAACCCTGCAGTTCGGCACCTAAATCCATTAGCCATTTACTCTTATCACCTTATCAATATGAGGCCTTGCCGATAAAATTTCTTTTACTAACTTGTATTGGCTCCGCCACTGATCTGATTCTTTAAAAAATACCACTCCCGGCATATGAGCCTCACTCTCGCAAAAATCGGAAGCGTCAACTGAGTCTTCACATTGATGGAGCTTACAAAGGTAGGCAAGAAGTCTCTCAGTTGAAAGCTGCTCAAGTTCCTCTAAGCTAAGCAGCTTAACATATCTAGGCATCATTCATCGCCCCCACACCCGCTCTATTGATCATTCCTTAATCGCTCTCACAAATGATAGAAACAGCAAAGAGGCTCGTCTGACCACGACTTATCTGCTGCTTTTACCTATAGCGATGAAACGCCCTTCATAGGCATAATCTATAACTTCTAATGCTCCAAACTCACCTGAAAGACTCTCACCCTTCAAGTTCCACCTCCAGCCCTCTTTCTGCCAATCATAAATATCTTCATCTTCGCAAGAAATCACTTGATCTTTGATCTGAAGCTTTTGGCAATAACCGGAAGCACTCCATAAGTGATGTTTTGACGGCATCAGATATCTATTTTCTCGTGTAAGCAAAAGAAATGCTCTTACCTCGCCCCTATCCTTTAAAATCAAATACGAGTGCCCCCAATAGCCATCAAAGCCACTATCTATAATTACAAAGCGATTTTCTTTCAGCTCACCTATGTCGAACCTTATCAAATGCTCACCAGCATTGGCAGGCATACTCCACGATTCTATTAGTGGCTTAAAGCTGAAACCAAAACCAACAAGAAGTAGAGATATCACTAAAGCAACTAAAACCCTCTTCCTACACATGGAGGCTCCCTCTCCCAAGAACCAACAACACTACTTACAAAAGGCACGGGAATCATTCGAAGCTTCCCGACCATCTAACCCATCCTTGTTAAACACATAGCAGAACCTGTGCTAGACCTCCCTAGCACGATCAACCCTATCGATTAAATCTACAACAATAGGACTTTTAGAGAAAAAGTTAAGCCTCATTGGGGGAATAAAAGCCAACTCCTTTCCAATATCCCCCTCCGTGCGCACTTGCAAAACAATTCTCTCGGGCGCGTTCATTTGCGCATAGTTGACATTAATAATATCTTTAAGCTGAACTCTTTGCCGCTTACTCCCTTTTTGAAAGAGCAATGATTCTCCCTCATCGTATACTTCATCAGCCAAACTCCACAACAGCTTTTTAAAAAAGAAAAAGCCAAATACAGCCATAAAAATCGGCATGACTAAAAACATAAACGAATCTTTAACTGCACCTCCAGATATAGAGGCAGCCACAAAAAGCACCAAGAAACCAAACCATATACTTGGAAAAATTTTCTTAAAATAGAATGTAGATCCTGATATCTTCTTCATGTTTCCCATATTACTCAACGCGCATTTAACTCTAAACATTATCTTTCGGTGTGGATTACGCCGTCTCCCAGCGAGCACTCACATTCCACTTAACCTCAGACAAGCCCATTTAATATTACAGGAATTTATCGTGATAAACTCTAGCAACCAAACAACTACAAATTCCACAAGGAAGTTATACAAACCTTATCATTATTACGCTTCAATCGATACAGATGATTTATCATTCGCCTCAAAAGTAAAAATAACGTGAGACATACAAGCAAAACAGCAAGTCTCAGAATAAGCTCATCCACCCCTACAACCACGCTCATACCATCGGGAGAAAATTGAAAGATTCCAACAGCTTGGCTAATGCCAAATAAACCTATAGCGGCACGTATAACTCTAATTATAATTATCATCTCACCATCCGATAGCTACCAAACAATATCCAATCAAAAAATAAGATCCCTATCGCAGCCAAACCAATAACTGAACTCTTCTAATAACACCTGCTGAATATCTTCTATCGTTTCAGTTTCATGTAGGCGGTGGTAATATTGTCCCAACTTCTGACTCATATTCATCTTGATTTATCCCGAAGTTGATACCTTCTATATCATTTTCAAACAGTATTCTGGAAATACAATAGTAAAGTTTTTCATACCTGCCCGATATAGTTCGCTTATCTACTCTCATACTTATGCAGTTATTGGCTCTCTGATTCCTGCGCATGCTCACACAAACCACGTCGCACCTGCCATATCTATTTATTTATAATTGTCACCTCAGTGACTATATCGATTAGGGTCTTTTCAGGTCAAAATAACACCCACCAAAGTTAACCCTAAAATGATAAGTCTTGAATTTTTTACCACTTGGTTTTAACTCGATATGAGCCTCCAAAGGCACCTGAAAAATATTATCGGCCCCCTCAGGACCTATCCGTACTGAGCCGCTAAAGCGAATAGCTCTCTTACCAGCAATATGTATATCTTCGAACTCAACCCCATCACACCACATGACATCAGGGCAGCATCCTGTTTTTAGCTTCCAGGTAAGTAGAAATTCAAGACTGGTCGCAAAGCGACAATCATCAAGTGATCTTTCCTTAACCAGCAGAAAACTAAGTCTTCTCGCTGCCAGCCGCTCCATTCGCAGCACTCATCGCTTAATTCTCAGCTTGCTGGAATAAATATATTTCCAGTACCAATCCTCTCTCGATCCAACTTCTTCCGTCATAAGTCAGGCTTCTATTCGAAGCTAGTTGAAGGGGTAATGGTTAGGCAGGTAGCTAACTCGATAAAAACAATACTATAAGTCGATATTTATAACATTCTAAAGGTGAGCAGGCGAGGGAGAAGTGATATGAAGGGCCAGGAGGAAGGCTGGCGATACGATATTCCTCAATCAGCAGGCAGCCCCCTACCCGCTGATCCACAAAGCCACCCCCAAGCAGGAAATGATTCAGTACTAAAAAGAACGCCCCAAAATCCGTTTGGCAGCATCCATCGCAAAATCCTTATAGTCCGCCTCTACTTGCGCCATCTCCAACTCATACTTAAATTGTTCTTTACGCGGCAGTTCTTTCCAGTCTTTTAGAATTGGGATATGACCGGTTTTCTCTGCGATGGTATAGAAGGCTACAAACTCTTCACGCACTTTATCTTCCACCTGAAGCGCATCTAAAAGAACGCGAATACGAATCGAAGCTTCGGTGAGCCCTACTCCATCATCCAGCAGTGTGCGGGCGATAATCTGGATGCTGTCGTTTACTCTTTCGCGCTGATCTTCTGCGGCCTGTTCTAGCTCTGCCAGTTGTTCGGCCTGCTTCTTCTGTGCAATCGATAATTTACGCAGATAATAGCCAGCTACAATCGCCAGGGAGAAGATAATCAGAGCTGCAACAACCAGCAGCCAAGTGGGAAACACCGTCATCAAATATACACCTTAAGTAACGCCAGCCCGATGCTGGCCGAAATAACAGAAAGCACTGTACTAAGACCAACAATATTGGCCGCCAATTGGCTATTACCGCCCATGGTATGAGCCATCACAAAGGCCGATATCGCACAAGGCGAGCCAGTGATCAGCATTAAATAGCCCAAATAGGTCGGACTCATACCCAGGGCCCAGCCAATCAGCACTGAGAGTATCGGTACTCCTAATAACTTGAGCACTGAGGAGGTCAGCGCTGTTGGCGAGCTACGCAGTAGCTGGCCTAGCTTCATACTCGCACCAATGCAAATCAGCCCCATTGGTAAACTTGCAGAGCCCAGTATTTTAACGGTATCAAGCACCATTTGTGGCACTTTGATATCCAGCACCCGGCACAAAATTGCTAGGAATACCCCGATGATTAATGGGTTCTTTGCCAACTCCTTCAGCAACAAGCCCAGGCTGAATTTCTTCTCTTCGTTGTAAAAAACAAAAAGTATTACGGCGAATACATTGAACTGAATCGTCAACGCTGCAACCAGCACTGCCGAGTGAGAAACGCCCGACTCACCAAACGCCTTCTCAACCCAGGCGAGCCCCACAATGGCAACGTTTCCACGAAATGCACCCTGGATAAACGCACTGCGATCCTTCACAGTAACGGGCCGAGCCATCAGCCAAGATATGGGGATTATCGCGAAGGTACCCAAAATTCCCGCTGTTAAAAGGGGGATCTCTTCTGAGGGTTTTGCATTCGATGAATAAATACTATCGAACAACAGTGCAGGCAGCATCACGTTGAAAACCAGCACCGTTGCGTCGTCGATAAAGGATTTATGCAACATGCCCTGCCTAGTAAGCAAGTATCCACCGATAATCATCAAAAAGATCGGGCCTGTAACTAGCAGAGCAAAGGAAATATTTTCCATAGGGAATTAGTCTTCCGCAGCAACTCCCTCTTCCTGAGGAAGCGCCATTTGTCCTGAATCCTCAGCCCTGTCACGGAGCTGGGCGGATATTTGTTTGCGGGTTTTAGCACCAAGCTTACGCAGACTATCAATACGCTTCACCGCATTACCACGCCCTGTCGCCAGTCGCTTGTAAGTCTGCTGGTAGGCGTCATCCGCTTGGCGCAAGCGGTCACCAAGAACGTCCAGTGACTCCAGCACCATAGCAAACTGATCGTGCAGTTTGCCGGCTTCGTCGGCGATTTTTTCCGCGTTCTTGTTTTGTTTCTCGTAGCGCCAGATATTCTCGACGGTGCGCAGGGTCGCCATCAGGCTGGTGGGGCTCACCAGGACAATTTGCTTCTCATACGCGAAACGGAACAGGTCCGGGTCCGCTTGCATAGCCAACATATACGCAGCTTCAATGGGCACGAAAATAAAGACGAAATCCAGGGTGCGCACACCCTCCAGCTGCTCGTAGGCTTTCTTGTTGAGGCCGGTGATATGGGCGCGCAGGGAATTCACATGCTGTTTCAGGGCTTGGGTGCGCTCCTCATCGGTTTCCGCCGAGCTGTAGCGCTCGTAGTCCACCAGGGAGACCTTCGAATCGATAATCAGGTCTTTGTTTTCCGGCAGGCGCACAATCACATCCGGCTGGCGCCTGCGGCCATCGCTCGTCAGGGTTACCTGGGTTTCGTACTCGCGCCCTTTCTGCAAGCCGGACTCCTCCAGCAAGCGCTCCAGCACCACTTCACCCCAGTTACCCTGAATCTTGCGGTCACCTTTTAGGGCCGAAGTCAGGTTCAGGGCCTCATCGCTGATGCGCTGGGTTTGCTCGCGCAATGCTTTAATCTGCCCCAGCAGGCTGTTGCGCTCAGCATTTTCGCGATCGTAGACATGTTCTACTCGCTTACGGAAATCCCCCAGCTGGCGCTCCAGCGGATCGAGACTTTTGCGCAGGCTGTCTTCACTGCGGCGCACGAAGCTTTGCTGCTTCTCTTCAAAAATCCGGTTGGCCAGATTCTCGAACTGCTCACCCATGGCTATACGCATTTGCTCCATCAGCTTGCGCTGCTCCGCCAGGGCCGCCTCCCCTTTTTCTACCAGCACCTGGCTTCGCGTGAGCTGTTGCAGCTTGTCCGCCAACTCGGTACGTAGGGATTCCACCTCAACCCCAAGTTGGGATTCCCGCTCGCGGCTGCTATCAATACGCGCCTGAGCCACCTGCAAAGCGGCTTCGCTTTGCAATAAAGCGCGGCGGCTACTGGCTCGCGCCAACCAAAACACCAAGCCCAACAGAAACAAGATGGCAACAGCCGCCATCACCGCATGATCGGCATTCAATTGCAGCGGGAACGCTGGCATAGAGTGGTACTCCCAGACCTGGAAAGAGATGGATAAATCAGGATTTTGCCAGGGGCCTCGCCCGCTGGCCTGCCCGGGAAATAGCCCAGGCGAAGGCGCCATTCTACCAGCTTGCCTCTGGAAAGTACCCCGCGCCAGCCCGGCCGATAAACTCAGTATCAAGGGATAGGTTTGCGCCCGAGAAGACCCAGCGGGAATTTTTACGGGGTTTTAGGTATTCTTGGAGGATTGGTTTCGATGTTGGTACTCCAGAACGCATGCACAAACACAGCGCCCACCCAGATAGCCCAGCCCCCAGCGCCCTGATCTTTGATTCCGGCGTGGGCGCCGTCAGCATTGCGCGGGAAATCCGCCGCCTGATGCCGGGCCTGACATTGCACCTGGGTGTGGACAACGGCTTTTACCCCTACGGCAACAAAAGCGAAGAGGAACTGCGCCCTCGGATCGTCCAGCAGGCCCAGGCCATGATGGAACACTGCGGTGCCGATATTTTAGTGGTGGGCTGCAATACCGCCAGCACCCTGGCCTTGCCCCAGCTGCGCGAATCACTGAAGAAACCCGTAGTGGGCGTTGTGCCCGCGGTGAAACCCGCCGCTGCCGCCAGCCGTTCCCGCACTATTGCCCTGATTGCCACCGAAGGCACCGTCAATCGCCGCTACACCCGCGAGCTGATCGAGCAATTTGCCAACGGCAACCGGGTAATTAATGTGCCCGCACCGGAGTTGGTGCATCTGGCGGAAAGCAAACTGCGCGGCGAAGCCATCACCGCAGAGGATTTGGAGCCGGTATTACACCGCGTATTCCACACCGCCGGCGGTGACCAAGTGGATATTGCCGTATTAGCCTGCACTCACTTTCCCCTGCTGCGGGAAGAACTGGACCAGTTCGCCCCACGCTCAATCCAATGGCTGGATTCCGGTGAAGCCATCGCCCGGCGCGTGCGCTGGTGGCTGGAAGAACTTGAGCTGATGCTGCCGGATGCCCCAAACACTGGCCGCCTGATCACCAGCACTGTGGATTTAACCGGCAATATAGAACGGGCCTTCCGCGAGTTTGCTCCAGTTGCCGAACCCCTCGAACCCAACACCTAAGATCGCCAAAATGATGAGAACTACGCACTTGGGTTGACAGCTCCGTCACAAACCGCGACCGTTCCCCGAATAACAAGCCCTAACCGGTACCCGAATTCATGCTGAAGCCGGCATTTCCCGCTCTCGAAATATTTGCGCAGCTGCCCCCCGGAGGACTGCTGCTCACCCCCAACAACCGTTTGCGCAACCGCTGCCAACAGGTGTTTGCCGCGCAGCAGTCGCCCGGTGCCTGCTGGATGCCGCCGCCGGTGGAGTCCCTGCGCAGCTGGCTGGACAAGCTCTGGTTCCAGCTGCAACAGCGCAACTGGCAGCCCGCCTTGCAGCAGGTATTGAATCGCGAGCAGCGGCAATTACTCTGGCAGCGCGCCCTGGATGAATCCCTGGACCGGCAACTGCTCAACAGCCAGCAACTGTGCCGGGATGCCGATAGCGCCCTGGCGCAGCTACTCCAATGGCAGCTGATCTCCGATCTCTCGCAAATAGATGAAGCGCTAACTCCCCTACTGGAACAGTTCGCACTCTCTATGCGCAGCGACGAACTGCCGCTGTGCGCCATGATCAAGGCCTTTGCCACTGAACTTCAGGCCCACAGCGCCATCACGCCAGACCAGCGCGATCAATTGATCATGCGCGCATTCCAAGAAGGTATTCTGGAACCCCTGCCGCAAATTGATACCGCCGGCTTTGCCCAGATTTCGCCCCTCGCCAATGCCCTGATTCACGCAGGTGCAACAGCCGTTAATGAAAGGCCGGGACTTACCCAGCAGAGCGAACTATCCGTAGCCGCCTGCGCGGATTTGGATGAAGAACTCTATCAGGCAGCCCTTTGGGCCGGGCAGAAACTCGCTGAAAACCCCGGCCACAGCGTCGGCATAGTGGTGAATAATCTGGGCCAATGCCGCGCCCAGGTGGAAGCGGTATTTTCCCGCGTGCTCGAACCCCAACACCTGGAGCCGCAGCAACCGCGCTACACACTGCCGTTTAACTTCTCCGCCGGTACGCCCCTGGCACAGACACCGGTCGGCAGCGCCGCCTTACAATTGCTATCGCTGCTGCAGGACGAATGGGATTACCCCCAATTGCAAAATATCCTGTTCAGCCCCTTCTGGGGTGACGACAGTGAAACCTGGCTGCGCAGCGCCCTGTTCCGCCGTTTACAAAAACTGGAACTTCGCCGCATCGACGGCTCAACCCTGCGCTACTGGGCCGAGCGCACCGCAGAAGTCCTCCACTTGGAATCGCCGCAACTGCCCCGCCAGCTGGAACAAATGGCCGAGCACGCCCGGCGATGGCAGCGAGCCCCCGCAGAAATTTGGGCCGCGCGTTTTTCCGAAACACTTACCGCATTAAATTGGCCCGGCAGCCGCAACCCGGACAGCCAGGAATACCAGCAGCTGATGCAATGGGAGTCCATCCTGGAAGAGTTCGCCGCACTCAGCGCCTGCGGCGGCAACCTTACCCTTACCCAGGCCCTGCAATTGCTGCGTCAGATTGCCAGCCGCACCCCCTTCCAAGCGGAAACCCGCGATGGCCCCCTGCAAATTCTCGGGGTACTGGAAGCCGGCGGCCTCGCTTTCGATCACCTTCGCCTGGTCGGCTTCGGCCAACAACAGTGGCCGCCGGCACCGGCACCCAATCCGCTGCTGCCAATTCAATGGCAAAAACACTGGAAGATGCCCCGCGCCAGCGCTGAGCGGGAATTGGAACTGGCCCGAGAACTCACCGCCGACCTGCAGAATGCCAGCGGCGATATCGTCGTGAGTTACACCTGTGAAGAAGACGGTGTGCAGCAGGGACTGAGCAGCTTGTTTGAAAGCCCGCAACAAGCCCAGCACTTTGCCGAAGGCGCCCTGCACAATCACTACAGCCAACTGGCGCAAGCCTGCCAGCTGGAAAAAATCGAAGACAAAAGCTACCGCCACTCACCCCCGCCGAATGCGAACGGGTGCGCGGCGGTGCCTCGGTGCTCAAGGCCCAGGCCCTGTCCCCATTAAATGCGCAGTTGCGCTTCCGCCTCGGCGCCAGCAATTTTACCCAACCGGATATCGGCCTCGGCCCCGCCGAGCGCGGCAATGTGGTGCACCAGGTGCTGGCGGAATTCTGGCAACAGTGCGGCACCCTCGCACAACTGCAAGCTATGGACGACGAGCAACGCCAAGCGCAAATCGAACGTGCGGTGGAGCGCTCCCTCGGCAGTGTGCGCAAAAAATACAATCACCTGCCGATCGGATTTTGGGCCATGGAAAAGCAGCGCCTGGAGCGCCTGCTGCAACAATGGCTGTCCGTGGAACTGGACAGGCCCAATTTCTCCGTAGAAAAAGTCGAATGGGAACAAGCCGTGGAAATCGGCGGGCTGCACTTTAACCTGCGCCTGGACCGGCTGGACCAACTCGCCAGCGGCGAACAACTGGTAATCGATTACAAAACCGGCGTCCCCAGTATTCGCGACTGGCTAACCCAGCGCATCCGCGAACCCCAGCTGCCGCTCTACGCCCTATTCCAACCGGACGCCCACGCCATCGCCTTCGGCCAGGTGCGCAACGGCGACTGCAAATGGAATGGTTGCGGAGACCTGGAGCACCCCATTACCGGCATTAAAGCCGTGGGCGATACCGAAAAGGAATCCCCCTACGGCACCTGGAGCAATCTGGTGGAGCACTGGCGCTACAGCCTGGAATCCCTCGCCACGGAATATCGCAGTGGTGTAGCCACCCTCGCCTTTGATCGCCTCACCGATAACAACAGTGAACTCTGGCCCCTAAACCGCTGGCCGGAAAGGGAGCAAATAACCGAATGAACGAAGTCGTGACCACTCCCGCCCTGCGCCGCCCCATCGATGCCGACGCCCGCAGCCAAGCCCTGGATATCAGCCGCAGCTTTGCCGTATCTGCCCCGGCGGGCTCCGGTAAAACCGGCCTGCTCACCCAGCGCGTATTAAAGTTGCTCGCCGCCTGCCAGCAGCCGGAAGAAGTGCTGGCCATTACCTTCACCCGCAAAGCCGCCGGTGAAATGCGCGAGCGCCTGATCGATGCCCTGCACAGCGCCCGCGACCAAGCCCGGCCAGACAACCCCCACGATGCCATCACCTGGGATTTGGCCCGCGCCCTACTGGAGCGGGATCGCGAACTGGAATGGGAACTGCTGCAAACACCCCAGCGCCTGCGCATTCAAACCATCGACGGCCTCTGCCGCAGCCTCGCCAGCCAACTGCCAGTCGAAAGCGGCCTGGGAGCACCGGGTGAACCCCTGGAGCGCACTCAAATCGCCTTTGAGCTAGCGGTGGTGAACCTGCTCAAACACCTCGATGGCGAAACCCCAGACGCAGATCTACAGCAGCTACTGCTCCACCTGGACAACGACCTGGGCCAACTCAATAAGCTGCTGCGTATTTTGCTGGATAAGCGCGAGCAATGGCTCGGCCCACTTTTGAGCGTTAACTTCGATGGCGCCCAGGATTATTTCCATTTTGTTATCGACGAACTGGTGGCAGAAAAGCTGCAAGACCTCACCACAGCCCTCGGCAGTTATGCCGGGGAACTGCTGGAGCTAGCCAGTTATGCCGGCGGCAATTTACAAAAGGAAAACCCCAGCCACGGCCTGTGCCTCTTCTCCGAATTGGACGATTTCCCCAGCACAGACAGCAGCGGCCTGCCCGCCTGGCTCGCCCTCGGCAGCCTGCTCCTCACCACCACCGGTGACCTGCGCAAAGGCGGCGGCATCAATAAAAAAATCGGTTTTGGCCTGCCGGATAAAAAAGATCCCGAGCGCCCCATCGCCGAAGAATACAAACAGCGCATGAAAGACCTGCTGGCAGAACTAGCCGGCAACGAACCGCTGCTCTCCGCACTGCGGGAAGTGGGCAAGCTCCCCAGCGGGCTGCAACAGAGCCAATGGCAACTGCTGCAAGGGCTCGCCCAGGTACTGCCCAAGTTAGTCGCAGAATTAAAGCTGGTCTTCCAGCAACTGGGCGCCACCGACTATACCGAAGTGGCCCAAGCCGCACTGATCGCCCTGGGCGATAGCGATAACCCCACAGACCTGGCCCTAAAACTGGACCTGCAAACCCAGCATATTCTGGTGGACGAGTTCCAGGACACCTCCCACACCCAGCTACAACTGCTGGAAAAACTCACTGCCGGCTGGCAGCAGGGAGACGGCCGCACCTTATTTATTGTCGGCGACGGCATGCAATCCTGTTACGGCTTCCGCAATGCCAACGTGGGTATTTTCCTGGATGCACGCGAACGCGGTATCGGTGAAGTGCCCCTGGAAACCCTCGACCTCCAGGTAAATTTCCGCTCCGAAAGTGCGGTAGTGAACTGGGTCAACGAGACTTTCCAAAGGGCCTTTCCGCAAGCAGACAATATCGGGCGCGGCGCCGTACGCTATCTGCAATCCGAAGCTTTTAAAGGCAGCAAATGGGCCGAGCCCTCGGTGAATTTCTACGGCTGCATAGATGACGAAGACCGCAACCGCGAAGCCACCCAAGCGGTTGAACTGGTGCAGCAATTACAAACGCAAGATCCGGAAAGCCGTATCGCCATTCTGGTGCGCAAGAAAAAACACCTGCAAAAAATTCTGCCGGCCCTAAGCGCCGCCAATATCGCCTTCCAGGCCCCAGAGCTGGCGCCACTCGCCAGTAAAATGGTGGTGCTGGATTTACTCAGTCTCACCCGAGCCCTACTCGATCCCAGCGATCGAATCAGCTGGCTGGCCGTACTCCGCGCTCCCTGGTGCGGACTGCAACTGCCAGACCTTTACACCCTGGCCAACTGGGGCAATGGGGATATCACCGTAACCGATACCAGCGCGCGCCCATTATTAATGGCCTTGCAGGAAGTGGAAGATATCGGCCTGCTCAGCGATGAAGGGCGCACACGCCTGGCCCAAGTGGCTCCCAAACTGCTGCACGCCTGGCAACAGCGCGGCCGCAAACCCCTGCGCACCTGGATTGAAGGCCTCTGGCTGGAACTGGGCGGCCCCGCCACCGTTGCGCAAAAATCTGATCTGAATAATGTGCAGGATTTTCTGCAATTATTAGAAGCCTTCGATACCGGCGGAGCCATTACCGACTGGCAACAGTTCACCCTGGCCCTGGAACAGCTCTACGCCCGCCCCGCCCAGGATGCCAAAGTGCAGGTGATGACCATTCACAAATCCAAAGGGCTGGAGTTCGAACACGTACTGATCCCAGGCCTGGACCAAGGCGGCAAACCCGGCAGCGACCAACTGCTGCGCTGGAGCGAGTGGCTCAGCCGCGAAGGCGAAAGCCGCTTCCTGCTCGCCCCCAAAAATGCGCGCGGCGGCCGCGACCCGGTTTTTGAATACCTTAAGCACGACAACAGCGAGCGCGAACGCCTGGAAGGCACCCGCCTGTTGTATGTAGGCTGTACCCGCGCCATCCGCTCGCTGCATCTTTTGGCCTGCATCAACCGGGATGAAAAAAAGGGTCACCTAAAAGCCCCCGGCAGCGCCGCTCTACTCTCCGGCATCTGGCCCAGTGTTTTACATCACCAGGAAAGCGACTGGTGCCACTGGCTGGAAGCGGAAGAACCCCTGCTCAACCAGGATGAAGCCCGTAGAGATCACGACTACCTGCTGCGCCTGCCCCACCAATGGCAACCCCAAGCTATGCCCCGGCAGGAATGGCTGGCCCAATACCGCATGCCAGACTACCAACCCAAAACTGAGGAAGAAGACAATATTCCCGAACTGGGCCAGGTAGCCCTGCGCTGGCTCAAACACGCCGGCACCGTAGCCCACGAAACCCTCGCCACCATTGCCGAGACCAATATTAACGACTGGACACCCACCAAACTGGAAGCCCAGCGCCCCCTATGGCAACTGCGCCTGAAACAATTGGGGCTATCCGCCACCAGCCTGGACCGCGCTGCTGAGAAAGTGGAGATCGCCGTACGCAACAGCCTCAGCTGCCCCACCGGCCGCTGGCTATTGGATGGCTCACTAAGGGAATCCGCCTGCGAACTAGAACTCCACAGCGGCGGCCGACAGTTACGGCGCTCTATTGTGGACCGTACCTTTATCGATAACGAAGGCACCCGTTGGATTGTCGATTACAAAACGGCTGAGCCCAGTGGTGAGGAAAGCCAGGAAGAGTTTACTGCGGCTCAGCTAGAGCAGTATCGGAATCAGTTGGAGAATTACCGCAAGCTCTTTTATGCACGGGGGGAGCGGAATATTCGGTGTGCTTTGTATTTTCCGTTGATGCAGAGATTGGTGGAGTTAGGTTAGGGAACGATGGGTATAGCTCCGAGGTTCATATCAATTATTTAAGAGAGCAGTACTGGGTATGTAAAGGACAAGAGAAATCCAATCTCCATATCTTAAAGTAGCTCAATGTGATGCGATTAAGTAAACAAAAATATAGTTACATCACATCGAGCCAGCTCTAGGGGCTAAGTAGACCGGTAATGCAGTCAAAAACTGAAAGGAACCTCATCCAAGCATTATCCCAAAAGAGGTTTTGGGGTTCACTGGGTAAGCCCACAACAAATACAACTTGACCCAATATAGCTGGCAGTACAAAGCATCTTAGACAGAGAGACTAATTCCTACTTCGACCAGAGTCTACGGTCAACCACCTTATTGATTTTAGTAAAATAAAAACACGGATCATTTAACAATTCATAATTACTGAACTTGTTTTTTGGCGCATCATCAAATCGCAATACGGGCATTTTTTCACTGAAGTTCCGAAGACCAGATTTCGACAATGCTTTAATTTCTTCTGCAATCGAATCAGTTAATACAATCTCAACACTATTCAATATAAAGTTTGAAATTTCTTTGAATAATCCGAAAGCACCAGAATCATAATCATCAGTTGTGGCTCTAAATGAGAAAACCAATTCATGCTCAGATGAAATTGCAGCACGAACATAATATTTGATTAGATCACCTTCCTGGCAGCTTAAATCTTGAACAGCGTAGGCAACCCATTGAACACCATTCGTATTAGGTAGCTTGAAGGTTTGCCAGAACAGCGGGAAAAGATAGAGCCATTCCTGGAAAACAGACCCAGTACCTGGGGAGTAATAGGCTTTAATATCACTATCAACCCAATGCTCATAGTCACTGGCTTTAAGTAGATTTAAGTCATTGCCTATCTTCCTAAGTGAGGCAGTAAATTCCATCCCACCAACATCAGGATTAATGAACGGCGGGCCATGATATTTATACCGCTCCTCTGCAAGCAGTATGCCCCATGCATTGTTACGAATTTCATTAAAACTATCTAAGGAGTAGATATTCTCATTGAAAGCCAATGGCAAATCAGCACTTGGCTCTTCACCACTAATTTTTGAGGCGTTGCTTAAGGGCTTTAAAAAAGTAAGCTTGGTACCAGAAAGATTACATCTTACCGGTACTGACTTTCTTAAATTAGGCCCTTTAGGGCTTTGTGTAGTGCCAAATAACATCAATTTTTCACAAGCTGCTTTCAAATTAGCTATTTAGGGAGCCTCTGAATAACTCCGTAATGCCTCTGCGGGTCTTGAAGGCTGCAGATGTTAGGCGCAGCTCGCCGCGAATGGCCGTAGCCCTTTGCAAGAGCTGCAACGCAGCAGCTGTGGCCTTCAAGGCCCGCCCTTCGGGGCTTGTTGTGGTCAACTCCAACCGGACACTTCTTTAAGCACATTTCTCAAATTCGATAGGGGCTAGGTCTCCCAGTGTTGTATGTATTCTTCGTGAGTTGTAATAAGCAATATAGGCTCTTACATCTGCTACCGCATCCTCCCTTGTCGGATATAGGTTTCCCGTTACCCACTCCCGCTTCAGGCTGCTGAAGAAACGTTCAGTCGGTGCGTTGTCCCAACAATTTCCCTTACGGCTCATTGAACACACCATCCCATGCTGACTCAATAACGTTTGGTAGGTATGGCTGGCATACTGACTGCCACGATCAGAGTGATGCAGGAGACCTTTTGGGGGCGAACGCAAATTGACAGCCATCATCAACGCACGAGTTACCAGGGCCGTTTCCATCTTCCGATCTAGATGCCAACCAATAATCCGGCGCGAATAGAGATCAATCACTACCGCCAAGTACAACCAGCCCTGCGAAGTCCAAATATATGTAATATCAGTCGTCCAAACTTGATTTTTAGCACTCGGTGAGAACTCCCTATTCAGAAGGTTCTCTGCGACCGGCAGGTGATGTTTACTGTCTGTCGTCAGTGTAAATCGCTTCTTACGCTTTACTGCCAAGCCTAGCTTTTTCATGAGCTTGCGGACTCGATAGCGCCCGACTTCAAAGCCTTCTTTACGTAACAGCTTCATTAACCGACGACTTCCCAGGCTCTGTCTAGATTCTGCAAATAGGGCCTTCAAACGATGGCATAGTTGCCATGTTTGAGCATCTATTGAGCTATTACCACGGCAACACCAATCGTAATAACCAGTTTTACTTACTTGCATTACCCGGCAGAGCACCCTAACAGGAAAGCTGCCTTGCTGTTTTTCAATAAAGCTGTACTTTATTTCATTTCTTTCGCAAAGAAGGCGCTGGCCTTTTTTAGGATTTCTTTCTCCATCCGCAACTGCTTATTTTCACGTCGTAATCGCTCTAATTCTGCGCGCTCACCTACATCCAACCTCACACCGTCTTCTTCCTGCTTCAGTTCCTTTATCCAGCGTCGCAGGTTATTGGCTGTTGTTCCTACAACCTCTGCTGCTTTAGAAATTGAATACCCTTGCTCAGAGACTAGCGCTACGGCGTCTTTCTTAAATTCCGGCTTGAAATGCCGACGTGTACCTTTTGTTGTCATACTTCACCTCGCTTGGTAGTTTTACCATCTTAGCGAAGTGTCCGGAAGGATTAGACCACTACAGCCCCTTAGCATCAAACAGTGATATCCCACCAGATTTACAGTCAACCCATAACTCTCCATCCTTTCTATAGGTCTTGATGTCTTCATTTCGAACACGGCCATTAGATAGAAGAAATGATTTCAAAATTGGATACAGAATTGGATCACTATTGTTAGGATTTCTTCCTCTAAACAGATTTACATTCAGATCAAAGCTAGAGTCAAATAGCTCCCCTAGCTCTCGTTTATCAACAAAAAATTGATCTTCCTTCTCATCTTCTTTCATTGATTAAAACTCTCCTTGTGTTCTTAAGCTCTCGCTTTACTTAGCCCTCTCCGCTTTGCGCTAGTAGTAAAGTGCAATGCGGGCGGGAAAAGTGCAAAGACGATCCTGCACTTTCAGCAAAGTGAAGTATAAATCTTCGAGAGTTTTGACTAAAGAAAAAAGTCACAAAACACTAGCGACACAATAGAAATTTGATAGTTCTTATACGAACACATAGAAAAAAATAGGCGCCAAAATTATCTTATTAAAATTTATTAGGTTTTTCTGCGCATCAATTCTGCGTAGAATTGACTGATAAATATCAAAAATTGGGACTGCGGGTAGGCAAATTCTGTAAGGCCTACCCTAAAGATAGACCCAAGAATTTTCTAAAAGAGCCACCTCTTCAACAGGAGAACGGTAGCGTGAAGTAACAATAGAGAAAAGGCGCTGACCCAAGGTGCTGCAACACCAAGGGCCAGCTAACCAAATTGATAAACCGAGTATCAAGATGGCTGTATGCATACTACGCTAGAAACCCGCTCGTCTTCAATAAAGTGGAGCACAATCAGCAGCTTGGAGCAATTCCCCAAGCTCTGGGAGCCTAGCGCCCGCCTTTTCCTATTCTGCGCCCACCGCCCCCGCGCCCCACCCCACTCTTCCATCAAGTATCACTTATCAAGCTTCCCCGCCAAGGAATGCCCACCCACAGCTAGAGTATCGGTAGGAAGAAAACATGTTGATCCTAAAGCGCCGAACAGGTGAAAACCTAAGAATTGGAACGAATGTCTCGATCACAGTGTTAGAAGTGAAGGGAAATCAAGTAAAGATTGGCATCCGCGCACCGAAATCCCTTCCCGTCCACCGTGAAGAGATCTATATGCGTATAGAGAGGGAACGAAAAATAAGCAATGGAAAGCGTTGAGGGAAGGTTCTCCAAGGAAGGAGGCTTCAGCCAAGCCTCTTCTACAGAGTTAAACTATATTTAGCTACAAGGTACAGCTATAACACTAACAATGTGCAATGCATAATTTCAGAGAGAAATGGAAAAATTATCTGAAAGTAACACTTCTTATACGTAATAATGTTCTCGCTCTTATATCTGAAAAATACACAGCTCAGTGACTAGCTATTCTTCAATAGGGTGAATTAGCCCACGTTCTCTCCACCTGTTCCCATTAACTAAATCAGCAAACTGAACCCCATTCGATAAGCTTAAGTTATCTGCGTGGTCGGTAACGATAATTTGCGGGCTAAAACCGTTAGTGACTTCCAACTCATTACAGTAAATTGATAGTTGACTAAATAAACTTTCAACAGCTTTGATATCTTCATCTATATGCCGTTCCCTTTTTGTTCGCTGTTCTGATTCAAGGTTTTTTTGTTCTTCAAAAGTATCGGAATCATCACGATTAAAGTTGGGAAAATAAACTTGAGTTGGCTGGTCTAAGAATAGAACTGAAGGGATAGCACATTTAGCACCGAGCTCTGCAAAGTATTTATGCAATGCCAGAAATAGTGTTACGTGGCAGTATAACCAATTTGCACCACTGCCCATTGATCTTACATAAATTTTTTCATTTCCAGGTGTCAGGTGATAGAGGTCGAACGTTTCGAATGAGAAGTGAAGATTTATAGGCTTATAGCTAGCTTCAAACTCAAAATGGCCACCAATATCAGCCATAAACTTGTTCACCTTAGCAGACGCACTTTCCAATCCTTTTTGGACATCATATTTTTTGAGATCCTTCGTGATGCATTTTACCTTCTTGCCAAGATCTTTAATTTGCTTATCCAGCTCTGCATCATCAGCCATATTTAGGGTATCGAGCAGTACAAATAACTTTGCTTTCTGCATCAAAACACCCTCATAGAGACTCTTTTGCTCTACTAACTGCTTTTCTGTTTTCTCAATTTCCATTATTTGCTGATTTAACTCAGTCAACGCCCTGCTAACATGCTCAGCCTTACGTTTCACATTAACTAAAGACGATTCAAATTTAGCTTTCATGGGGCGTGCTTGAGCAAGATTACCTGAGATTTTAATGATAGCTTTCTTCAGCTTTTCTGCACTTTTTCGCAGATTATCTTGTTCAGAATGGCAAAATGGACAAACTGAGCCAGATATGTGAACATGTTCGGGTGAGCTAAATTGTTTTACGTTGTCAACAAAAATCTCTTCTTCTTGGAGATGCTTCTTTATAGAAGCAGCTTGGCGTTGTAGCTTCCTTAATTCAGCAGCCTTTTGATTGCGCTCTAACTTGAGCTGATTATATCGCTGTGTGATAGCGCCTGAAGTATGGTTAATTTTTTCCGGAACTATGATGCAGTCGAGTTGATCTTTGGCATCTTGTGGGTGATGCAGTACCTTCTCCAATGATAATGGTGCATCCTCAAATCCCATCAGAGCATATAACTGGCTTAAAACAGGGCTAACCTTTTGTTTATATCTTGCTGAGGCGCTCTTGTTTGTCTCTTTCTGACGCTCCAAACGTCCGATATCCGCAGTCAATCGTTCTTTCTCTTGTTTTAAATGAAAAAACCTTTGATCCACTAATCCCAAGAAAATCTTAGTATGCTCAATTACCTGATCACGTTTTTCTTTTTCATCGAACCGGTAAAACAACGCATGTTTATTTGCAACAAGATTTTGATGTTGAAGTATAAATGATGAAAAACTACGAACAGATGGCGTAGCCGCCTTGGCGCTATTGCGCCGGTTCGCCCTGGCAGCCAAAGATTCATCTACATCATCTATATCCAAGAAAAAGCTTTTTAGATGCTTCTTAAACTCACCCAATGGACGGAAATAGCTGCTATTGAAATAATCACGGACGATATCGGCAGAATTAAACGATTCAGCACTACGAAAAAAGGCTCTAGTAGCGATGTCAGGATCGCGAGCAATCACTATATGTTGCTCATCAACAGATAACACAACATAGTAGATCGCAGCATTTTTGGTAATAATACCTTTCGGGATGGTGTTTTCGCTACTTCCAAAACAATAGTCGAAGATTTCAATTAATGCGCTTTTACCTGTCGATGACTTACCAGTAACAACATTGAGGCCCTTTTTAAAATTAACCGGATGCTTGTTTCCCTGCTTATCAATAACACCAATTTCACGAATTAATGTTTTCACCGTGGTTTTACTCCTAAAAACGTATAAATCTCGACCACAGAATGACCACTAAACAATCGACCTAACCTATCTGCATGTCTTTGAGTGGTAAATGTAGGATTGTCGCCGCCACCTTTCTGAATAGATAAACTCTGTTCATTTACGTATAACCAATCATTAATTAAGCAATATTGGAGGCTTTGCTCTGTCAACACCTGGAAACCATCTATTCGTTCTTGCAAGTCATAGAGCTTTGTTCGATCATCAAAAATAGACCAAATAGAGCTTCGTTTTTTATTCCCGAATACAGCACCTGATACCTTTCCACCGAAAATAGAGTGGCTACATAAAGGGATCACCAGTGGAGCAAGTAGAAGGTTATTTTCAGTCTCATCTATAGCTGCATAGAATGAGGCCAGGTAACGGCCATATTCAAATGGGTTGTATTTTAATTCATATAGGGCATCAACAATACTACTCATGGCTCAACCCTCCACTTCAAGTCTCTCTCTTCATCATCCATAGCGTCATGAATCAGGCCATTTTTATATTCAATCGGTGGAATTTCGTTGCCCATATTCAGTGGCTGCTCACCTATAGTTTTATTGTATAGAAGCTTTGAACTTTTAATTGCATCTATTGCCTCAAGTTTCGCGCTTGAATAGGCAAGATTATATTTTTTGACTAATTGATTCTGATAAGCGATAGTTTTCTCTTTATACAATGGATACTCATCCAGCTGTTCTGACAAAGAGTTATGCAGCTCAAGCCAGTTACCCACTGCATCTGGCAACATTTCATAATGCCCAATTTCAGCAATTTTTTGTACGAACGGCCTGTCTTGGTGAGAATCTACCTCCAACTCTGATGCTTCGTAACCGAGAAATGCTGGAAAGGTGAATTCCCTCTTACAAAGAAACGCTGTTAACTCTTCACATTTTGCTGTAAATTCCTGATACTTAATACTCCAAGAGAGGTTCGTTGCTTGAGAGTATACAAAACCAGTAAGACCCTCAAAATAGCTTTTAAGATTATTTTTGGGAATACCTACTGGCCTTGAGAGTATCCGCTTTTTAAGCCCTTCCTCACTATCCGCCTCAGTAAATAAAGTTACTTTGCCAAGTAGATTTTTTAGTAACAAATCATCAGTTTTCATCACAGTCAGTTGCAGCCTGACAATATCAGATAGCTTTTTAGCGTTCAGTTCAGCTTCAGTGCGATCCCCCCAAATATCTTTTAGTACTTGCAGGCGTTGCTCTGAACTTTTTGCATTCCAGCCTTTAAGGCGACTCCTAACACCAAACACTTGCGTAGTATAAAGTACCAAGGCACCATACTGATTATGATTAAACTCTGGAGCTAACCAGTTCTTTAAAGTTTTCCAAAGATTTTCATGGTGGTCGGTAAGCGTCTCTAAATATTTTTTTACTTCTATTTGCGTTGATTTCAAAGCATTCGGTGAAATATGGCTTACATCGCCATCTTTCTCAAACCAAATAGATTGGCCTTCTTCAAGCGAAAAACATTTATCTAATCCGACCAGAACTTGGTAATGAAATGCTAAAGCGGTTGTTAAAGCTGAGTTTTTAGGTTGGCCTTTACCCATGCCCATATATCCTAAACCTTCTCTATGCAAGCACTTAATTAGGCTCTCTAACTACAATTAATTGCAAGCCAAACTCAAAAAACAGTCTCTCTATGTCAATCTAATTAACCGGTGTTACGGTCTGACTGTATTTGCTCATCGCCCTCCGGCTCTATCAGGCGACGCACCATCTGATCATATGATTTTTGCCGAAGCTGCATAGCCAACATTACCGAGCAAAACAGAAGAAATATAAAACCAGTAATAGATGTGGCATCATCCCCAAAGCCAAGCATGGCCAAGGATACAACTCCTAAAATGCCAAATAAACCGATACTTAACCTTAGAAACCAGTGGTCTATAAATCTAAATATTCTATTTCTACCCAAATTAGAATAACAAAATTCACCTTCTTCATATGAAACCAGCCCTGGAGTCTTTTTTAGGGCATAGATGATTTTGGAGCATTGTTCGTGACGAATAAGTTCAACGATATCCCCATAACTCATTCTCAACCCATGGATTAAGCGAAATAATTCGGTTGCAGAGTGGACATTTTCTCTTGCAACAGCTTCTTCAAATTTTTCCAAAAGTTCAGCTCTAATTTTTCTAGACTGCCCAATATTGAAAAACACTAGAGCTATCGTTCCGAGCGACGATACCAGCCCAAAAGCCAGCTTTGATATAACTTCAAAATCCATTCTTATCCTTAAGAGTATTAGTAAGGTAGCTAGTTACCCAACATTTCGCACACAGATTATGACGAAATAAATTTCTGTATCCGGATGCTAGAAGATTTATGCTTATGTAGGGCATTACAGATACAACCGGAAACACATGCTATATAAAATTATAAACCGACACCACTTTCGACTAAAGATAAAAATGCCTGAAGCACTATGGCATAACAAGAAATTGCGATTTGTCATGAAAGCATCGTGGAAAATGTTGCCCCCTCACTTTAATCGAAATATTTTTACTTTATATCAAGGTAGAATGAAATTTATAGATTTTTATCAGCATCGTGGTGCATATTTAGACAATCTCTTCGTCAAAGGGTGTTCAGAATATTAAAAATTACTCCATCTACGGCTTGAGTGTCAGCAGGAAACAAACGGCTACCCTTAAAGCTCAGAACCGGCGAAAGCTAAAACTGGAACATATGTCTCACTTGCAGCACTGGAAATTAAAGGCAATCAAGTAAAAGAGCAATTCTGGACACCCATAAAATAGAGTAAACTCAAGAGCTTGCAGAAACCCCCTAAGCTCTGAAAGAAAGGTACTGGCTTTTCCCTATTCTGAGTCCCCGCGCCCTACCCCACTCTTCCACCAAGTATCACTTACCAAGCTTCCCCACAAAGGAATGCCCACTCACAGCTTGAGTATCGCTAGGAAACAAACATGTTGATCCTAAAGCGCCGAACAGGCGAGAACCTCAGAATTGGAACGAATGTCTCGATTACAGTGTTAGAAGTGAAGGGAAATCAAGTAAAGATAGGCATCCGCGCCCCCAAATCCCTCCCCGTCCATCGGGAAGAGATCTATGTGCGCATTAAAGAAGAACACAAAGTAGGCAATTGAGGGTGTTGAGGGAAGGCTCACCAAGGAGGGAGGCTCCAGACGATCCTCTTTCCTTTAGTTAACAAATCTAGCTCTTTGCTGAGCCGTAACCTAATAGTTAAGGCCTGAGTTTTGCTAATGCTTGCTCGGACAAGCAACATTGAGGGCAATACATCAGCACAATAACTTGTTAGAGCTAAAGTGGTTCCCTACTGAAATTGGTAATTTGTTGACCAAAAACTTCTATTGCTTGATTTTCTAAACGTTCCTTGAGGCCAATAACTTCTAGATAGTCATTCCCAGCATCTGCCACTTCATCCTCATCTTCAGATGTTTCACAAATAGACTTTAAACGCTCAGCCTCATGAGTTATTGCTTCAAGTATTATCCGGGCTTCCCAATCACATAGTGATGAGTTCATTTCTTTTATATGTGTCATAACGCAATCTGCTTTTTGAATACCTTCTGACATTTCAATGCCAGTTTTGAAAGTAGCCCCTTGAATTCATCGAGGGGCATATTTGCTATTGGAGCGATACTATAATGCCCGGGCCTATCATTAAGTAATTTTAGGCCCGGTGGAACTGGTGTCCCTTTAGAGATCTTCCATACCCAGCCCGACATCGGTGTTGATTCAATCCTGCTCTTTGTTGATAGTGATATGCCTTTCCCATTTGCAATCACTATCAAGATTCCATTAATTTCGGTTGTATCAACATCCTTCGGTCGACGGATATGATCTAACCTTGGGCTAGTGGAATTTCCCAGCCTAAATAAATCTTCTGGGGCCATAAATAGATCTTCGACATTCATTCCATTCTCCTTGTCGATAGCTTACCTTGCTAGGGCGTCTCGTTATTGAAATACCCTATGGATCAACAGAAATCACGCATCCGGCTACTGGTAATTCTGGACACCCACTAAATAGCAAGTATAAACCGCCAAAGCTATTGACTGAAGAGGAGGGTCAGACAAAATAATAGGAGTTAGCTACTTAAAATGGCATAGACACTATGGAGATAAAGTACATTTATCAGCTTGGATCGACTCCCCAAGTTCTGGGAGCCTAGCACCCGACTTTTCCTATTCTGCGCCCACACCGCCCCCGCGTCCCACCCCACTCTACCTACAGGCATCACTTACCAAGCCTCCCCACAAAGGAAGGCCCACCCACAGTTTGAGTATCGCTAGGAAAAAACATGCTGATCCTAAAGCGCCGAACAGGCGAGAACCTAAGAATTGGAACAAATGTCTCGATTACAGTACTGGAGGTGAAGGGAAATCAAGTAAAGATAGGCATCCACGCCCTCAGGTGAGAGATCTATGTCTACATCTAAAGCGAACGAAAATTAGGCTATAGGGGTTGTCCAGGTCAGGCTTCCTAAGGAAGAAGGCCCTACCCCTCTCTGTAGAAGTTAAACTTTATTTGGCAACGAGATACATATCTCCACGCCCTGCTCCAGCCTTTTCTTGAGTAAACTGTACAAAATGTACATAAAGTAAGTTGTTCCAAAAAGGCCCGAAGAGCCGTAGCATACTACTTGTGCTTGTTAGGCACCGGGCTCACCAGAAAGAAGGAAGTACGCTGTGTAGGCTAATCCAGCTACTAACAACCAAAATGAAATACTGACAATCACCACCAGAAACCCAGTTGGTTCTCTCCCTTTCTTTGTGAAAGGTTTACAAATGAGATTGCCAGGGAAATGGAACATGACCTCGACAATGATTGTAAATATAGTCTCAACAATAAATCGACCGAGAAATCTAAATACACCGCCTATTACTTCTTCCACTAATTCTCTCTCCGAACTCAGGATTTTTGACGCCTAAAGCACTTACAGCAAAATCAAATCGAAGCAACGGTTTTTACACCCTATGCCTTTTCGTTTTAAATGTGAGCTCAATCCGAATCTCCTGAGTCAGAAAATTCGTTGCTACAACTGGATTCTACTAGGGATGAATCACTTCTATTCATAGAAATCACAACAGAATCAATTTCTTTCCTGGCCTCGATTGAGCTAAGACTTACGCCAGATTCTGTACAATATTTATCAAACTGCTTTTTATCTGACCACATGTATATTGCGTACATTTGATACTTAGTCAGTTTGGGATAGTGGTTTTGAACACTATTAGCTACCTCAGAGGCTAAATACTTTCTCCTATTCCCCCAATCATTTGATAATTTACGCCTTAAATCCCTTTTGAAGATCTGTATGGCCTTGCGTTTACTTGACAATTTTAAAAACCACACGATCGGATACCTTTACCGATTAATTCAAAAGCTACATCTGTATATCATGCTTCTCTCTAATTCTAAAGCCCATATATCCTACAACACAAAAAGATACAGTGAGTCAAGAAACCACCTTTAACTGATTAGTATGTCAAATAAATATATAGAGCAACCTTTTATATTTTTGTACTTTCTTTGCTCTGTATATTTTTAGAAATGCTTTATAAGTCAATGAGGTTACTCACAAGTAACGAACCGGCAAAAACCTAAAAATTGTTACGAATTCCTCACTCACAGTGTTGAAGTAAATGGAAAATAAGTAAAGATATGCCTCCCACCCATAACCCCTTGTCATCTATCGAGTAGACATCTACGTGCGCATCAAACATGAACAAAAAGCAGGACTAGAGAGCCCTGCTGTAGTATCTATTTGATAGATGGTACATAACTGTAAGAGTTTCTATCTCTTGGGCAAAGTATGGGCTACCTCATTCATTGCTTTAAAGGTTGAACCATGCAGAAAACTATTACGATTATTGGCGCCACAGGCCATTTAGGTCGTCAGGTAGCACGAAAACTGGATCATAAAGGTGTAAAGGTAACTGCGATCGTGAGGGACGTAATTAGTGCTCGCACTATCCTCCCAGAGAGTATCCAGCTTGTCGGAGCAGATGTCTCGGATAAAGAGAGCCTGGTGTCTGCACTAGTTGGTACCAAAACACTTTATATCACCCTGAATACCACGTCACTCGACCCGACTTTACCCTTTCATGGTGAGCGTGAAGGTGTGATTAATATCGTGGAGGCTGCAAAGGTCAATGGTGTGCAACACATCATGCAAATTGCTGGTATTGATTATCTCCACCCAGAGTTTGCGGACAAGGGACTTGAGTACAAAACCAATGTAATCCGTAAGCCAGGGATAGAGGCCATTAAAAGTTCGGGCATTGATTTCACATTCTTCTTATGTTCATTCTTCCTGGATTCTTTCCCCACATTCATCGAGAACGGCCAATTTTCTATCATCGGCGATCATGTCCACCCTATCTACTACACCAATACAACAGATCTGGCAGAGATGATCGGTAATGCTATCGGGAATGAGATGGCCTACAACCAGAGTTTTTCAGTTCAGGGTACTGAGGGGAAGTCTTTACCAGAGGCGGCCAGAACGTTTGTAGAGGCATATTCTCCGGGAACAGAAATTGCCGTTCACCCTATCGCGGCCATTGCAGAAATGGGACTGCCCGAGGAGCAGGCAGTATTTATGGAACATATGCTGACTTACGTAGAACAGCTAAAGGAGCAACCGGTAAGTCAAAAAACCTGGCAGGTGCTAGGTAAGCCGAAAACGACCATCACAGATTTTGCCCGAGACCTGTCGAGCAATTCATAACGCCTGATCCTTATTCAGTATTGCGTCCTCTGTGCTCAGCCGCTTCATCAAGTCAGTGGCAGCGGGACCCAGTAGACGCTTACTGGACCAGATAATATCTACACCGTGTGACAGCTCTTTCTCCTGCTCAAATACCAGAGGGAGCTGTATCAGTTTTTTCGCCGCTATCCCCTTCGCAACCACGTGTAGTGGCAATACTGCCCAGCCCAAATTGGCGTCGACAAGGTCAAGTGCATCATCGACACGTGACACACTCCACACGTCGGGAGACACCAGCCAGCGAGTTTGGCTGGATATCTCAAACTCCTGCAATAAGATTTGTCGGTATTGTTTCAGGTCTTCCCAGGTTACTTCAGTAAGTTGTGCTATCGGGTGCTCAGCACAGGCGACGCCAGTGAGCTTCAGATGGCCCAGGGCTCTGAAATCACACCCAGTGGGCACTTCATCCAGCTGTGTGATAATCCCGAGTTGGGCCACATCCCGTTCGACCCAGGTCTGTACATCCTGAACACTTCCCGCTCTGAGCGTAATTTGAACATGTGGATATTTGGTCTGAAACTCTTGAAAGAGTCCACCCAGGTTTTTAATCCGCACATGCTGGGCAATAGCTAACGTCAACCGGGCCTCGACATCCAGAGACAACCCCTGTGCGATCGCCATCAAACGCTCGCGTTGCTCGATAAGATTCCGTGCGCGTTCCAGCAGTGACTCACCTGCGTCCGTCAATCGCGGGTATCGTTGACTACGATCAAATAGATTGACTCCCAAGTCAACCTCCAGATTCGATACCAGTGAGCTGATTACCGACTGTGCCTTTCCACATTTACGTGCAGCCGCTGAGAACGAGCCAGCCTGCTCGGTTGCTACAAATGCTTCCAGTTGCTCAATAGAAACTGCCACGCGCCCAACCTATCTGTTTAAGGTATAGTATCTAACTTATCCCACCTAAAATAACTATATATCATTCAGGCATATTTTCTCAACCAGAGTGAGTATGGCTGATGACTAAATCATTGAAGAATCGTTTATTCCATGCGGTTTCCTACGAGTTTTTTCTGCTGCTGACAGGTGGCTTACTGGTGGTGCCAGTGTTTGATCTGGAGGTACACCAATCGCTAGTACTTGCGGCTGGACTATCACTGTTTGCGCTGGTCTGGAATATGGTTTTCAATCACGCTTTTGACTGGTACTTATTGAATATACGTAAAAACCCGGAGAAGACATTTATCGTTAGAGCCATGCATGCGTTATTGTTTGAAGGGGGTATGTTGGTACTGACGTTGCCAGTAATCGCCTGGGGCTTTAATCTGACTATCCTAGAAGCATTTATGCTTGAGATAGTCATGGTGATATATATCGTGATATATACCTATGTATTCAACTATTGGTTCGATAAGCTGCATAGTTCGTTTCAAGTTACTGAACACAAACGTTAAAGGTCTTCTCCACTTTCTATTTTAGATGAAATGCAGGACCAGTTAAGATACACATCGCCGGAATCACCCGATGGGGGCAGAGATACATGCTTTTACTATGTGCTTAGCTCAATACCGATACATCTTAAATTTGTTAGCAGTTCTTTATATTGATCGGACTTGGAAGATAAGTATCGTAACTTACGATGCCTTTTAACTTCCCAATTACCAATGACAGAGTCAATTTTTGTACCGGATGCCGATGGTTCATCATCGAAACCAAACTCAAATCCGCAGCTACATATCTGAAAAGAGCCACTACCATCCTCTAAGTAAGCAGGAGCCCCCAACTCAAGGCTACCACATACAGGATAATGCCAACATCCATTAACTCTTTAACTCTTTAACAAACTTTCTGATATACAACCGTGGACACCCATCAAGAAAAAGTATAATCCGCCAAACCTGTTGGGAAAAGGCTGAACTCTAGAAAGTACAGATTATACAGCCATAATAGTTAGAAGTTTCACGTGCAGGTTGTGGATATCTTGAATGAATTAGGCGGTTTATACTTTTCATTTAGTGAGTGTCCGCAATTCCCGCCTATTCAGTGATACTCCTTCCTATTTCAGACTTGAGTTAATAATTTCTTTTAACTGCTCACTATATGGGTGGACCCATTCATCTCTCGAAAACGCCCTCCACTCCTCATAACCATCAATAAAATCATTGGTTACCACTCTACTTTCATCCATCCTTGTCAGGCTATTTTCAAGACTAGACTCGGTTACAGCAACGGCAAGCCCCCCTGCATACGGGGCACTTAAAATTTTATGATCTATAAAAACATAATAAATATTTTCATTGACTTCCACCTCTCCCAAACTCTTTAAAAAATATCCATATAAAATTTGTACCCGAGAATACTCTTCACCTGGGTTTGTCCTATATTCCCAAACCGTTTTTAGTTGAAATTTTGGTTTTTTTAACTTCACTATACTCTCCTCTGTAGTAGCCTAATACTTCCCCAAAAGCAATTCTGGATACCCACTAAGTAGAATAACTAGAAGAGCAGTAGTGGCCATAGAATAAAATTGGCACTGTAACCATGAAAATAGTTCAAATCCAACTAGTAACGTTAGTTCTCCAACTTAGGGAGGCTATCGCCCACACTTCCCTATTCTGCATCAATACGGCTGTTCTCCACCCTCAAAACATCATTTACCAAACCCCATCACTAAGGAATATCTAGCCACAGCTTGAGTGTGAGTATGAAACAAACAAGTGGACCACAAAGCACCAACCAACGAAAATCCATCATCAGTTGGCTCGAATCACCTGTCGTACTAGAAGTCAGAATCAATCACATAAAGTTAGGCATCTGCGCCCCAAATCCCTCCCCGTCCAAAGGGAAGAGACCTATGCCATGTCAAAATCGACCAAGAATTAGTCAATTGAACGTTAAGGGCAAGTTCCCCAAGAAAGGAGGCCCTACCCCCCTCTGGTGAAATTAAACTTTGTTTGGTAACATCTGTACAAAAACTGCACAACCTTGTCAGTCATGCATTAATGCTTACTCAGGCATTACTTTTGTATAAACCTGGAGCATCGATTGAACTAGGTTTGATGTTAATTCCTTTGATTAATAACCATAGCCCAAATGTCATTTCAAAAAACGCGCCTGGAAGCATGAAGTGTTTCAGTATTTGGGGCGGCTCGAGTAACAAAATATTTGAAAACCCATAAACCACCATCGACATATACGTGAAAGCCCCCCAAAGAACCAACCACTTAGGCACGTAATTTGAAACGTAAAATAAGTACATGAAAATAGTCGCGCCTATGCCCATTATGATTAAAAGAACATCCCACATCGAACCACTCATATTCACAAATATACTCGCTAACGCATGTAGCTGCTCTTCTTGAAATGTATTCGAATATTCCTGGTTTCTTAAAACTACTATAACCGTCAATGTAATAATTGTTGCTACAAAGCCAAGAAGCCCTTCTCCAAACCTGAAAAGCAATGCCAAAAAAGCAACATTTTTGTTGATTGTTTTTGTAACCAAGTACTGCGCCCAAGATGCCCAAATAACAGCGATAAACATAATTATATCTATAATCTGAGCGAACCTGAACCTCACCTCTGTCTCAGCAAAAGCCGCAAAATCATATATTCCATTCTTGACAAGTAATGAATTGAGCATCCCTAAAACGATATAAATTAAGTATGCGGCACCCAATTGCTTCGCATATTAGCTAAGTGATGATTGTGTATTATCCATCAGTAATTATCCTTTGGCTCTCGCATACGACGAAAGACCTAATCTTTATTTCAGGTGCGAAGCAGGCGCCACCTGAATATAGTTGTTAGAGTTCTTGCTGCAGTGTGCCAATACTGCTTAAAAATGACATTAGCAGAGTTGCGGAATCCTTTAATGACTCGGCTACGGCAGCGATCTCTGCCTTCTTTATGGTTTCATTAAAATTAGTATCACCGAGTTCTTTGCGGGCAGAGAACTCGTTACTTGACACAACCGTAAATGGCACTATACCTGACCGAACATCAAGTAAGACTACTTCCACTGAACAGTATGCCTTTGTTTCATTCGGATCAATAAACTTATACTTCTCAAAAGTACGGCAACTTGAACGGTAGGCTAATAGTAAATCAGCTTGGTAGCGCGCAGCAGCTTCTCGAAGATAAGGCACTGTACGTTGCTCTGGAACGAGCATGCTTGGTAAGAATGAAGCATCGTAAACCCTTTCAGACTCTCTCAACTGCCCTACAAAGTCCCTAGCAATAGTTTCATTTAGTTGCGTAAAATCATTAGAGTAATGGCGCCAGTAGCTATCATTAGACAACTTGAGTATTGCAATTCTATTTTGTGCAGGAAGCTTTAACTCATAGTTGAGGATGCGGTCTATGTCTATATCCCCTAGCGATTCACCAGTGGAGCCAAATAGAGGCTCATTATTCGCTTCATTACCCCCAGCCTTATAGTAATCGCTTGGTCGATGAGATGTAGCTACAGTAGCGCAACCTGTAACAAGTATCGCAATTATAACTATCAAGTACTTTGTCATTTTTAATCCTTAGGTGGCAATTATTAACTCTAGGCGGTTAATTCAAGTGAAGCATCTATATATCACGCTTCTCTAGAATTCCAAAGCTAGCCAGTCTGATGAAGTAAAATCTAGAGGAACTAAGATTGCTCTTTAACTAGTACAAACGTTCAGCACTCAATGTAAATTGAGACATTCATAATTCGGAAATTGCCCTAATTTATATTTAATGATGATGCTCCACGTCTTATGGAAAGATCTATTCTATCCAAGAAACAACAGAAGCTGCGCTTAAATTCTGATGGGAAAACCACCTAAGTGACGTCTTTTAGCAGTTCAAATAGGTACTCCCTCTCTATTCCATCACCAAGAATCACTTACTAAGTCACACATTAAGGATAGCTAATAACATGTTCCAATTCATAAAGTTTCACGAGTAATTTCTTTATAACGCAGTTAATGATAACGGCTTACTGTATACGTACTGTACGTGGGGGTTGGAGGCATGGCAATTTATAGCTAAGCCCTATTAGCATCTGCGATTACTTCTTCTCTAATATTTTCAGCGCTACCTATAAAAATAATTTAACTTCCATCAACAACAAACTATATTTTAGAAATATCTTTTTAAGTAAAGCTGCCTTGTTATGGAGCGGCATCCAACAACGCGCAGAATAGTTATCAGATAAAATTTCCAAAGAGAATAAAGCTTGTATATGTTTAATGTATTATTAATTTTTCATTAACAAGGCTTTATGGCTGACGTAAGCAGCAATAAATTTTAAGGATTACTCATGGGATTTACCACGCTTGAGGAATATATTTAAAGCATGCTTTGACTCAAATAGCAGATCACACCACTCTTGAGAGGACTGTTTCGAATCTGGCTGAACTCTCTCCCAGAATTTATTTACAACTAATAAAGATTCAATTTCTTCTCTCACAAATACCTCTTTATCAAATTGAGTTATTGAATTAGCATCAAAACAATCATCCCAGAATTCAAGGTTAGCGATTGCAATATCAAATCTAATTTCATCTGAGAAAAGTTCTAGAACCTCTATGATCCTATTCCTAACTCTTTTCTCTATACAATTCTTCTCTTCAGGTTTCATATTTTAGATATCTTATTCTCGCCTTATGCATAACGTCGCGCTAAACGACAGAAGCTAAGTCGACTTGAAGTCCTTTTTATATTTTAGTACTCATTAAGTATTCTGGGTGACCAGTATGCTCATCTCTTTGTTCTTTTACTACTTTAAATTCTTGAGATAAGTAAAACTGATAGCTAGAAACGTTCTCCTTGTAAACAGAAAGTATCAGCCTATCTCTTTTCGATTTTGCATGGTTAAGGAGCTGTTTGCCTATTCCTCTTCCCTGTAGAGAGGGAGAAACAAATATAGCTGCAAGCATATCGCCACTAAGTGAGTAAAAGCCTACTGCTTTACTTTCCATCTCATAAACATATGTCTCTGATGTAGGAATGTAAACATCTCTCATATCACTTAACTGTGCCTCCCAGAAATCTGAAGGCATGAAATCATGAGCTTGAATAGAAGCTTGCAACCAAATATCCAATATAGTTGGCAGATCGTTACGGTTATATAACCTAATCATTTTGATAAGTTCGCAGTAAATTCGAAAATATGGCTTTTATTTCAACAACAATCTCTATAAGGATAGTCGTATGAGTGATTTTTTATTTAACAATGCTCTTTATACAGCCCTGCCACCTAGTAATTTGTAAAAATGCATAAAAGCCCCTGAGGGACACTTCGCAAAATTGGTGAGTTTGCATTTTGATGAAATTTCACCGCTTTCGAACAGTCGCTTCCCTTCTCCAACAACTACTGGAAACGTCCAAAGCCTAAGCTCATCTACCAAGTTATGCTTTTGAAGTGACTGCACCAACTGCCAACTTCCATGAACTTGTAGTAAAGGCCCTTTCATTCTCTTAATTTTGGTTATCTCGACGACTGCATCCGAACCCTTTAGCTTGAATGAATTATTCCATGTGAGATCATCATTACCTGATGTTACAACATACTTTTTTGCCTGATTAAGCTTGTCTGCAGTTGGATTTTCAGGTTTGGCATTTGAAAAACTTGAGGCAAATAAATTATATGTATTGCGCCCTAATAGCAAATCATAAGGTTCCGCCATTGCTTCCCTTCCGACTTGTTCCATAACTTCATCCCAATAATCCTTGGCCCAGCCTCCATGACTAAAGCCACCTGAAAAATCTTCCTCAGGCACACTCGGTGCTTGCATTACTCCGTCAAGTGTTTGAAATACTAATATGGCTAAGTTTCTCATTGGTTGGTTCTCGCGAAAGAGATGAATAATTTGTGCCGAATAACGCCAATCTCAGCTATATAGGCGCGAATATGCCGGAAGCGAGTATAGCGCTGGATTATAAAACCACTTACAACTTGAAAAAGAAACACGGCAAGCATTTACCATACATGAGTTCAATAGCGACATGAATCACAAACACAAGTAGTAACGCAGCGATAGCCTACCTTATACAGCATAATGAAAGAATATCTATTGGAAGGCAACATGGATTAATCGTATACTTATCGGCCATAGCCGCTTCTATGTAATAGCAACAATTAATACTCCGATAATCATACCTATAAACAAAAACAACAGCACCCAACCTGATATTTTATAAATCCAGTAAACTGAACGAACACGCGAAAGTGTTTCCAGAGTAATGTCGTGCTTAGTCGATCTATATTTAATACATAAATATATTTCTTTCACAGCTTCGGATTGAATTCTCTTGTCTGTATTCTCTGAGTAAGAATAACACGTGAGGGTTAGTATTGCCCCACTTACAAACCAAACTCCAAATATCACCCCTAGAAATTCAAACATCTATATTCACAAAGCGCTCGAAAAACTTCTGGACACCCATATAAGTTGTCGGTGCCCCTAGGAGCTTCCAACTCAACTTGAGTACTACTTATCATTTCCCCCACGGCAGCAACGAATTCCGCAAACATCGCCCCCGAAGCAAACTTGCCTTCCTTCATCCTGGACATGATCCCGCCGAGCACCACCTTCGCTATAAATTGCCCCGTTCGGGCGCCCATATTTGCTTTAGCACCAATGGCATAGCCAAACCCAGCCGACACAAAATTGACTCCCCCTAGGGGGCCAGGGGGTAAAAACCCTGCGACCAGCCCGGCCTACACGCCTTGGGAACCTAACATTGGTACAGTGTTTATTGACAGTACCGTCCACCCAGTCGGCACAGGGCTTGCCCGTGCCGGCGGGCAGGAGTTTTTCGGGCGGGGAGGCGAACGGCTTTTGCGTGCCGGGGGAGGCATGGCTTAGACAGCAGCCGCCAAACTGGATCCGCTACTCCCACCACAACAAGTACGAGAGCGGTATGCATGCGCCGCCGCTGGATAGCTGATCCAGCTAGCGGATATTTTCGAGGTGTCCCTGGACTATTTGATGATAGACCAGTAAATGGAGGGAAGTTCCATCCGCAATGAAGTGTTATTTAAGCGCTTCAAGCTGCTGGAGGCTTTTGATGATCAAGACAAGAACACGGTGAATCGGGTGATCGATACGATTTTCGCTCAACGCCAGGTGGAACATGTCATGCGGCCATTAGAGAGCTAACCATTGATAGTTAGCTCTCTAATATAGGGGCTAGAACTGTTTCTTTTTGTCCTACTTATGGGGGAGCTACTCATAACCATCTGGGCTTAGAGTTACCTCTTATTTGATTTATGCCTTATAACTATATCTGATTTATTTTGTGAAACTTTGTCGATCGTTATAAGACCACCATATAATAGAGCACCAGAGTTTTTGGTTTTAATCTGAACACTTTCACCCTCTTCCACACAAAATCAAATCTACTTTCATCCGAAGATTCTACTTGTTTAAGAAGCTTATAAGTACTTATTTTAAAAATACTCCCCTACTCAAACAAATAAAGCTCTACATTTACTTTTCCCATAGGAAAAACTGACACATCCCCTGCCGACGAGGCACTGTGGCGACAGTTGATGGTATTCAACTATGTCCTGTTTGAAGCGCTGGATGCTATGGAACAAGAACGCGCCACTGGCAATCACACCCCACTCAATCGCCACTGGTAGCAATTTGTCCATTACCTCCGGTCTAGCAAGCCCAAGCTCGGCACCTATCTTGGCTGAACAGAAGGGCATCCAATGACAGCGCAAACCAAACACATCAAAGTCAATAAGATTATTATGATTACAAGCCCAAGAATGCCGGGTCTTACTCGGTGACGCCGCCGGTTCCTTGGATTCAGCTCAAGGGTAAATGGTTGGCAAAAGCAGGATTTAATATCGACACACCTATCAAGGTTGAAGTGGATGAGGGTCGATTAATATTAACAACCGAGTAACAAAATAAAGCCCCGGTAGTTCACCATCCTACCGGGGCTTTGGGGTTGGTTTCGCTGTTACTTACACCCCTTAACTAAATACAGAGCCTCTTCCTGTTCTTTATCGTCCGTGTAAACTCTAAATTCCTTAGCGCTAGTGAATACCGCCTTAAGCGAAGAACTAAATAACCCATTTTTAACGTACCCCTCAGGAGGTATCACCGGCTTATACTCATAAACTTGGCCGCCAGACTTAACTCGGAAACAATCAAAGTTATAAGCAACTTTATCTGCATCCCCTGACTCAATTTCTGATAACACTACGTCAGAATACCCTGAGAGAATATAAATAATCTCATCAGTATCATTCCGAACATCGACCTTAAACTGAACAGGACAGCCACTTAATATCAAGCAGCCAATCACAACAACAAAACTTCTTAACAATGTAATCAAAATCTTCATTAGAACGTCCTATCCTGCATAGGACCAGTTTCCATAAAGTTATTACTGTGCCAAGCATCAACACCATACCTTAATCCTGGGTGCGGTGACCGAAATAGCGAACTGACCCCACCTATCGCATGGACTGGTAAATACAATGGACCAAGAATTTGCCCTTGTTGTGTATGCCTAAATTCTTCACGCCCTACGGTATGGTTTGGAGGGGTATTATGGAAATGAACATTCGACGCACTCGGCGATGTTGACGAACCATAGACAATTACATTTCCTAACGTAATTGCGGATGGCATCAACGGATTGTTATGGAACTGAATTGCGTTGTTTCCAAATGTTGTGTAAGGGTTTGTTCCCATTATCCATCCAGCAACGTGCCCAACGCCTCCATACACTAGACCTATGATTGTATTCGGCAAATTCCAAATCTTCCCGACGACATCGCCAACGACACTGAGGGCATTGGCCAAACCTGATAGCTGTTGTTGACCACCGCTAACAGCAGGTGCACTTGTTTGATTTGTCGGCGCTCCATTGGTTGGCCTAGTCGCTCCAGCCAACCCAGATTGAATCATCATTGAGAATGCCGCAGTAGCCGCCCCATTTGCGAATTTCCCTCCACTTAGTACGGAAGCAGTTCCGCCAACTACAGCAGAGATAATAACACCATCCACAGTGGGGCCCATTCCCTCCGGACCTGTCCACCCCTCACTGCTTGCCAGAGCGCTAAACCCGGCCGCAGCAAAGCCATGGCCAAATTTTCCTCCCTGTAAATGTGCCATAGTACCGCCTACTATACCGTGAGCAATAATGTTTGTTGGGCCTTCAAGGCCCAGACTTCCAACCCCATAGAAAGCGGCTGAGGTTGCTCCAGATATCGCCGCAGCCCGCATAGCTACTCCAAAATCATCGCTTTGAGCATAAGCCATGTTTTTGGAGAACTGAGCATTAAACCCAATGGAGCATGGGCCACAGTAAATTGTACTCACTACTGAGCCAATAATTTGTGCAGCCGTAGCTAGAGCGGGGTTGTCTGCTAGCACCTTAAATACTGGCTTACTTATTTGCGCATCGGCATAAGAAATGGCTACTGCAGTGACGGCTTTAGAAATAAAGCTCAAAAAATACCCGCTCGGATCAGTCGCGTTTAGAGGGTTATTCCGTACATAACTATAGCGGTTGTACATCTGCGTATCCGCAGCGGCCTGAATAAATGGATCTGCCTGGACAAAGCGCCCTAGGCGCGCATCGTAGATGCGGCCATTCATATGAATCAGCCCTACCTCATCCAGCATTTCATGCCCGGTATAACCGCGCGTGGTACGCCCATGATCAAAACTTGTCAAGGCGGTATTTGACAATGCATTCCAGTTTCCAGTATTCCTGCGCTGCCCCCAGGCGTCGAAGGCCATTTCCTGTTCCACTGCCCCCGACTCATCAGTAATCAGATCCATTGATCCCAGGTGATCTTTGTACAGGAACGTCTCTTCAGTGGATTGCACCACATAATCTACGTCGGTTTTAACTGTGTATAAAACACTACCTCCCAGATAGCGTTTCCACTGGATCTCATTGGGGGTACTCGATTTTTGGATGCGCTCGACACCACCGATATACCAAGTCTCAGTTACCTCGCCATTGCTGCTGTTAGTATCTTTACGGTAGTAACGGCCATGACTGGGTCCGTATAGGAACTCGGTAGTATGGTTACCTTTCTTGATCCAGGAGGCTTTGTCGAATGTGGTATAGCGGATAGTACGACCACCATCAAAACCATCAGATGTCATATTGCCATTGGCATCGTAGTTATAGCGAATGCCTCCGGCTGTAGTTACCGCATGAGCACCTGCACCATTTTGACCATAGATATATGAACCAACTCCATCCTTGTAAGTAATATTGCCAATGGCATTGTACTTAATATCCTGATTACCACTACTCAGGGCACTACAGTTGTAGTTGCTACTACCGATATGATTTTTTATCAATCGATTTAGGTTGTCATAGCAGAAGCTCTCACGCAGGTTCTTGCTACCACTTCGATTATGGCGGCTGACAAGATTACCAAGGGTATCCCACTGATAAGTGATATTCTGAACACCAAAAGTGCCCAGCACCGTAGAAGTCTGATTAAGCAACCGGCCTGTAGAGTCCTGATAGGTGTATACCGTAGTCGCACCATTGCCAAGAAGCTGCTCCTTTAGCTGCCCTCGGGCAGTATGTGCCTTGATCTCCTGAATCAAATTGCCAGTTGCCAAGTCAACAGTCTTGTATAGCAAACCATATCTATAGTAGTTGCGGATACCGGACTGCCCAGTATTCAAGAGGCTGTCCAGGGCATCGTAACTGCGCTCTACGCGCCCATAATCATCAAAGGTCTTCGTTGTGATATAGGTAGGCTGGGGACCACCACCATCGAAGTCTACTGCTTGAGTGCTATTTCTACCAAGATAATCATATTGATATACCGCCTGATAACCAGTAACGCTATCAATGATCATCTCTATCTGACCAACGCCATTATGAGCACTATCGTAGAACCAGCTCACATCGCTAGTGATGCTGGTACCGCCCTCTTTTTCAATCCGCGTGAGTTGGCGTCCCAACTTATCGTAAGTTAATGCTACTGTATGGCCATTGGCGTTAGTCTGCTTCTCCAGTTCACCATAGCCGGTATATTCGTATTCCCAGAAACCCTTGTCCGGATCATCCATATTCAATTTACGACCCAAGTGATCGTGATTGATAGTGACGACAATCGGATAGCTGATTCCATCACCTTCATCTATATGGCTGCCGGAGGAGTTGGTTTTACCCCAGGATTTGGCCTTGTGTAAATTGCCCTGACTATCGTATTCATAGGTAAGGCGGCCATTATTAGCGTCTAGAACTTCAACCAGTTCACCAACAATGTTCTTGATTTCAGTCTTTTTCTGAACCTTATCATTGGTGGTAATGGTTTTCAGGCCCAAATACACAATAGTGGAATCCGAATCATCTGGCGCTATAACACGAGTTGGACGGCCGAGTAGGTCATACTCAGTCTCTGTCCACATAGGGGTGTCGCCGGAGAAATAAGGTTCACTGAAAAATTTGGCCCGGCCTAAATTATCGTATTCCTTATCCATATAGATTTTATGATACAGGCCCTGTGTTTCCGTGCGAATCGACCGGCCTAATACATCAAAGTACTCCCTCCCCCATTTTCCAGAGCTACTACTGGTAGTAATTCTGTATTTTGCCCCGCTAGGACATCCACTCGTACAACGCTCATACTTGGTTTCCTTATCCACTCCCGCATTGTTCCAGGAGTAACCTTCACGCCCCAAAGCATCATAGGCGAAGTAGCTCATCAGGCCATTTACACCCTCAACAATTAAAGGAGCTCCAAAATGGTTGCGGGACACCACTTTTTCAACCAAGTGATTTAGTGCGTTATAAGTTTCTGTAACGTAGCGACCAGAGGGATCGTATACAGTTCTGACAGATCGACTTGCCTCACCGGAAGCACTCAAAGTTTTTTTCGAAACATTGCCGAAACTGTCATAATCATAGGTGGTTGTCTGCTTGTATGCAGATTTGTTCGGTTCAACAACCTCTGTTCGCAAAAGCCCTTTATGTATTCCGGATGTGTAGTAGGTAAAAGATGACTCCTGTATATGGCTAGTCATTCCTGGACGAGTATTGGTAACCCTGGTATTGCTAAGGCGTCCCATCTCTTTTTCCCAGGTACTGTTACCATAAACATTTACTACCTTTTTAACGAACTGCTCACTAGTTGCTGCATCTGTCGTAGTTACATTAATTGTGAGGGCATTCCCGTAATTATCGTAACTATTAGTTGTTGCTACTGTCTGTAGCAAATCTCCAACACTTTCCCCTCCGTCCTTTAGGTCGTAAGTATTCTCAACTGCACTATAAATATAAGGTTGATAAGGCGCCGATGGTGTGCCACTCCCGCTCCACCCTTGAAGTCGCCAGTTATTGGTGGCCTGACTTAAGATTTTTCCCTGGGCAGTGCGAGTTACTGTATGCAGGGGCACTCCGGTGAAGGGGAAGTCCTGTCGGTATGTAGTTTCAGTAATTACTCCGGTCTGGTTGTCTGTACTACTTACCTTCTGGAAGCCCAGTGCACCTCGGCCAGCAGCCTGTAATTTCATCTGGTGATAGTGGTAAGAAATTGAGCTTTTAGCCAGCTGTGCTACTGATCCAGAGTTAATTCCGGCTGCAGGCGCAGAACTTTCAACCTTGGACACAAGAAAGATTGGCGCCAGGATATCAAACACTGGCTTACGTTTGCCCAATGTGTGACTACCTGAAGGTAGCTCCCAGTCACCATTTAATTCGGAGTAAAGAGAAGAAGGGTTTGGAGTAGAGACAGTGTAACAAATCACTTCCCCTCCGATACTTCCACCGCCGAACCCATCTTCCGAATCGAAAATCCTAACGCACCTTTCCTCGTGGGTGGAAGACATGGATAAACGGGTATATACATCACCATCTACCATATTTTCATAGGTAACTTCGGTCAAATTACCCAGACCATTATCAATTACACTGATTACCTTACTTGGCTTATTTTTATGTTCAGCATACTTTTCATTGGCAATCTGGGTTCGAACTTTACCCGAAGACTGGTCATACCTATGATAATCAACTTGACCATCACCATTGGTATCGGCAAACCAGATAAAATCTCTCTTGTCGGTTCCGATATATTTCCAGCTTCTTTCAGTACTAACAAAATTACCGGTATTTTGATCAAAATACCGGACTTTGGCATAGCCAGTATCGAAGTCCGCACGTACTAAATCCGGGAAACCATCATTATTGAGATCAGCAAAAGTTGCCTTTTCACCATCAGGGAATGAGCCTAGGCTAACAAAGCCTGATCCGGTGCTGAGCTTAATTGCAAGGTTGTTAGCACTACCAGTTATATAAGCAATATCTGTTAACCCATCACCATTGATGTCTATGGCAATAGGGTCGCTATCTGGCTCACTACTAGCAGAGAGAAGGTGTGATGAGTTGAATTCTTGTTCTTCCTGATCAAATACTGCCACACGGTAACCATCAAAGTAATTACCCAAGAACCTCCATTGCTGATTAGTTCCGCAACTGTCAGGCCCCCCAACCAATTGTCGAGGTAAAAATGGTTCATGAGTAGGTGGGCCACCGCCACCAGGGGGATTTACCGTTACACAGCCGAATCTACTGGTATAGGTGGCCACCAGCAGATCTATAGAGCCATCACCGTTAAAATCACCCAGCGTATCTGGCACTCGTTTATCCGGTGTACCAACTGTGGCTCCAGTGACATTTAAATCGTAGGTTTTTACAGTACTGCTAAACTTATAGTAGCGGTCCGAAGATTCAGACAAGCCCGCAGGTACCAGAAGACGTACTTTCACGCTACCTGCCGTTGCGGTAGAAATGTAATCTGCTAACCCATCACCATTAAAATCAGCAAATATTGCATCCTTATCATTAAGGCCGGTATAAATACCATCTGAATCCAGCCTCCAGGCACCATTGCTATACCTGCTGAGGAATACATGCCAGTAACCACCGGAAAATTGATAAGCTTGCCTGGCATTGAAGATAGCCAAGTCCTGACGGCCGTCGCCATTATAGTCCAACACCCGAATGGCAAAGTCTTTATCAATATTAATGCCTGAGAAGTACGCCAAATCAAATGTTGAACCTGAGAAGTTTTGTTTGACGAACCTGGTACCATCTGAAATTGCGTATTTCACCCTGGTATCGGTATCATCACCATCAGCATCTCCTTCAATCCATACAAGGTCTTGCTTGCCATCGCCATTAATATCAGCATATTTATAATTTACAAGGAAACGGCTACTGGCAGGAGAGAAATCGATAGCCTCGTGCGCTGTACCATCATGAAGTAAAGGGGACTGCAGCCACTCGAAACTCATAGCAGGTAAGCAGCTTGAGCCAACACACTCCTGAAAACTGGAAAGAAGAGAAGTTCTATCAGAATAATCTGTCCCAGACCCAAAAGTTCCAACGGGCTTATATCCCAAGTTATATTCGCGAATAACACTACCATTCGACCTAGAAGTGATTTTTTCCAAGCGCTTTGTGGTAATAAATTCGTATCCAGAGGTATAACTTTGCAAGTAATCCGGGCGAGTAGTGTAACTAAACTCTACTTCTCCCCCGTAGCTACCCGAGCCATACGCATAGCGAATTCTTTTGATACGTTGACCACTATCAGCATTACCCTCGTACTGGAATTCAATATGATTTCCAACACTATCCTCAAATTGATTTTGCGCCCACACCAATACATGACTTCCGGCCAACAACTTTGAAGCACTGCTGTTACCGTAATAGCTCAATGACCCATCTTTTCGCTCAACCGTAAAGTAAGAGGGCTTCCCCAGAGAACCACCAACAGATGTAACTTTTGCAAAGGAGTCCATCTCAGTTTTGTAAACGGCTCCAACTGCGCCATATACTGAGCCGCTCACTTTAATTAGGCGCTGTCCATCAAGACAGAATCGATCAGAATCAGTCCAATTAATTGGAGCTACACGCCCTTCAATTGCTAATGTTTGGCGACAGCGGGAAATGCCAGACAAACCACCGATCGTCCATCCCTTGCCCAGTAATCCATTACCTCCATTACTTGAGTAACTGAGAGTTAATTGAGGAGTAACTCCACCGGTACCTGAGGCTGCCATAATGGGTATTGAGTAAGTTACAGCACCCATCTCATTTACCCGAAACTCTCCTCCAGAGGCTCCAGCCATATTAGCGCTGTTCGTGACCAAGGGCGTACCATGGCTATCAAAGGTGCCTGATGTACTTGCAAGTAGAGTCGCATCGATAACGCCTTGAACTAAAATATCATCTCGACCATCGCCATTGGCGTCTTCAATTCTTAAACTTTCAGGGTCTGCACCTGAAAGAATCAGAGCTATCTCCTCCGTATTATTCCCAATTGGAAACACCTGAGACAAAGTAGGAAAACCATTACCATTAGCTTGTAGTACCAGGGGTGTGGCGGCTAACACTAGTAAATCGAATTCGCCGTCTCCGTTAAAGTCCCCGGAAAAAGACAGGTTGCGGTCTATTTTTTGTAGAGTCGCTAGAATTGTTTCTGTCAGAGTGCTGCTTTGCGGCGTTCCGTACCCAAGACCACCATTGTCTCTCGTGCCATACAATACAAAATTAGGTAGTTCTGGCATTGCTACAGGAGTGGCTACTTTACGATGCAAAATAATAAAAGGACGATGGTACTCAAAATAGAGATCATTAAGGCCATCATTATTAATATCGCCACTATAAATTTCGTATCCACCCTCCCAAATACCAGACGAAGCACTAGCAAATGAGGAGAATAGCCCAGCAACAGCGAGACAGAGGTAGGCAAGAGTGATGCGCATCCGAAGAGGCCCCAAGATGAAGGATGTAATTTTATTTTTGCTTCTCTCAATATTTAACTGAGAGAAGGGTGGCGGGAATTTACACAACTTTACAGATTGTTACAAGCCAATATGATAACTGGTACTACCGTTTAACAGCCAAGTAATTGATCATTACCTAAAACTCTCAACGAGAAGCTTTCTGAAAAAAACAATTTATAAATTTATGCATTAGACTCCACCCTCCGCCCACAAAATCAAAAAACGCCAAACTCGGCACCCTCATTCGTTCGACGCGCATACCAAGTACGTCCACACGCTCTTGAGTTGCTCCTAGATTCCCACAACAACTGACAGACTTGGCAACCACAAAAGGGAGCAGCTCGCTGAAGTCTTATCAGGCAGCATGTGAGATCATAACCTCCGACAATGGCGATAAACTCTGGGCCGTTAGTCAATCACGCAAAAAATAGACTGCAAGATTTTTTTGGTAGGCAGTGTCACTCATCAGAGCACGCAATAAACGAAAGTATAAATAGGCTAATAAGACATTTCTTCGATAAAGGGATGGAAATTGACAAGTTATCGAAAGAGCAGATTGATGATGCGGTATTTCTTATTGGTGACCAGCTACGCTGAATTCTTGGAGCACGCTGATATTTCTGGTGGGTACGCGTGTGTCGCTTAGGTCCTCAATCTAGTACATGACTCCCAAAATCATGTACTACTAAATATCCACCTCAACCGGCGGTTCTGATGACGCAGGCCATACCAGTCCAGCTCTTGTTACTAGGAGCAATAATACAAAAGACATCTCCAATGCGAGAAATATACCAATAGGGTGATTAGGAACTCCACGTATCATTAGGTAGAACAAATAGCTCGTAGTAAGCAAATTTACCGCGAGAGTAACGTTGAGGGCACGGCGACGTTCTTGCCAGAGTGGCTTACAGAGCAGGAGGTTCAACACCGCCGTGCCGGCGAGCATCACACCGGGTAACATCAACAACAAGCGACGGGCTAAACCAGTCCCATCGCTGGTTACCAAAGGCCAGATGGCAACAAAGTGGCCCTGGGCTCCAAGGAAGAGGAACAGCCCCAGAACCACAGTGCCACAGGCGGCAAGGCGATAAAGTGCATTGCGTTGCAAAGCGGGCTTTGATCTAGAAGCCAACATCACGCTCCCCCACGGTGGCTAGGCCACATTCGTAGGCGAATACGACTGCCTGCGCACGATCGCGCACCTCCAATTTTGACAGCAAACTGGAAACGTGGGTTTTCACGGTAGCAGGGCCAATAAATAGGGTCTCGGCAATCTCTGCATTACTCTTGCCTGCGGCGATGGCTTCCAGTACTTCACGCTCCCGGGTGGTCAGGCGCTCCAGCCGCTTTGCCAGGTTGCGCCCAGTTCCCAGTTTCTGTGCGAACTGGCTTATCAAGCGTTGGGTGATGCCCGGTGCGAGCATGGCACCGCCCTCTGCTACGGTGCGCACTGCCTGTACCAGCGCCTCTGGGGGAATGTCCTTGAGCACAAAGCCACTGGCGCCAGCCCGCAGCGCACGAAACACGTATTCATCAGGATCGAACGTGGTCAAAATAATGACACGGCAAGTTGCATCACTAGCTTCCAGGATGCGCGCTGTGGATTCCAGCCCGTCCATCTCCGGCATACGGATATCCATTAGGATGATATCCGGCTGGTACACTCGCGCGGCTTCAATCGCCTCGACGCCGGTACCGGCCTCGGCGACCACCTCGATATCGGGCTGGTTATCCAGAATCAGGGCAAAACCGCGTCGCACCAAAGCCTGGTCGTCCACTACCATCACTCGCAACATTATGTTTTCACCATTCCTGTAGGTAGTTGTGCATATAACTCAAAACCGCCACCATCGACTACACCCGCATACAGATAGCCACCGAGCAGTTCCGCGCGCTCGCGCATTCCCGCGATGCCGTGCCCACCGCCTGGCTGCCCATCAATAGCTATTTCCCTCATGGGCCGCTCGCCGTGAGTATTTCCATCATCGCGCACTCGAATTGTGAGCGTGCCGTGATCTGCGCGCACACTCACTTGCACTCGCGCTGCAGCACCGACGTGCTTGATGACATTGGTGAGGGATTCCTGAACGATGCGATAGGCGGCGAGCGCGACGCTGGTTGGCACTTTCTCCAGTGCACCGTTGGCCTCATAGTCAACCTGGATTAACACCTGTCGGACCTTTTCAATCAGATCTGGCAAATCGCCGAGTTCTGGTTGCGGAGTGAGCGCAGTGTCGTTATTAGTCGGTCGCAGTACACCGAGTAAATGACGCATTTCTGCCATGGCCTGACGGCCAGCCGCCTCTACAGAAGCCATAGCCTCATTAGCAGCTTGCGGGTTATTGCGGCTGATAGCCCTGGCGGCACCGGCCTGCACAGTCATAAGACTCACTTGGTGCGCCACCACATCATGCATCTCACGGGCGATTCGAGTGCGCTCGGCTACAACTGCGCGCTCGGATTCGGCATTGCGCTCGCGCTCCAAATACTTGGCCCTCTCTTCCAACAAGCGCAGATATTCACCGCGAAAGCGCAGCCGGCGGCCGATATACCACAGCGCCCATACCAGCATCACCGTTACTGTGCCTGCTGCAGTTGGCTGAACCGGAATACCCTGGTCAAGCGCCACAAAAACCAGCGTCGCGATAACGCCAAAAAAGCTGGCCCGGGTATTGGCCTCGTAACGACCGAGGCTATACAGCGAAATCGCCATAGCCACGATGCCATCTGCCGGCAAACCCAGCTCCAGCAATATTGTTGCGCCGAGAATAACGGCCTGTACCTGCCAAGGGTGGGTGCGACGCCACAACAGAGCGAAGGAGCCAACGAATGCACACTGGAAAGCAATAACATCCCACAGGCTCTGCATGGATAGCACTTCGGGGGAGCCGTTGCGCGACCACATCAAAAGCGTCAGCAAGAACATAAGCAACGCAATAAACAAGTCGGTCAGGTGCGGCCATCGCTCAAACGGCCCACGTAAGGGCCGCCACATAGGGAGCTTGGGCAGTTCCGTGCTGGCATTGGGCGGATTCGGCGCAGGCGTACTTAGGGACGAAGATTTCATTTCCGCATGCTAAACCAGGGGCAACCAGCTGTCATGGGACTTTCGGGGGAGATGGATACGGCAAACTCTCCACCTTTTGGGGGAGTTCGATTCCTGTCTGCGGCCGATGTGCGTAGGTCTGAAAAAGCAGAACATGTCCGGCAAGCACATTAAGACCCAATACGGACCATAATCGCCTGGAGAACCCCATGAACGACGCTGTACTCAGCCAAACACTACCGCGACCATTCGATACCCGGCGGGCTGTTAACCTGTCGGTAAAAACCTGGTTCTGCATCGCGGCTATCGGCCATGCGATCTTCTTCGCCTATATCCTGGCCGTCTTCTACCCACCCATTGCCGAATCAGGAGTGCACGGCTTGAAAGGGCTCCACCTACCGGCAGGCTTCCGCGAGGGAGATATATTAGGCAACCTGGCTTCGGTGAGCCACGTGCTATTGGCCGCGATTGTCATCGGCGGTGGTCCACTTCAGCTGATCCCTTCGGTGCGGCGCCATGCCCCTAACTTCCACCGCTGGCTGGGACGCAGCTATCTGCTGACCGCTGTCATCGCCAGTATTGCGGGGCTCTACATGACCTGGACGCGGCACACTTTTGGCAACCTGGTGTCGCAGATCAGCATTACAATGGACGGCATACTGATTCTGTTATTTGCCTTTCTGGCAGTGAAGACTGCGTTGGCCAGACGCATTGCTGAGCACCGCCGCTGGGCCTTGCGTCTTTTTATGGCAGCAAGTGCAGTGTGGTTTTTTCGTGTAGCCTTGATGGGCTGGGCAATGCTAACCGGCGGCTGGGGGATTGACTGGAAATCCTTTACCGGGCCTTTCCTATATGCACTGGGCTTCGGCCAATACCTGCTCCCACTGGCCATGCTGGAATGGTATTTTCACTGTCAAAAGCGTGGAGCCGCACAGGGTACCCAGATTGCGTTTGTCAGTACACTAGTGCCGCTGACCGTGTTTATGGCCATTGGTATTTTTGCTGCTACGATGGGAATGTGGCTGCCACGGATCTAAGGCTACCTGGGCTGGTTATCGTGAACTTCTTGTGCTGATTTGGCTTTAGAGGTTCACGACTTGGAAATCCCGCTCTGAGCGAAGAATTAGAAACTAGAGTACTAAATTAATTTTGGCACTATGCATTTGTGTGATCCGAGGAGTTACCTCGTACTGACAGCTCGGCACCCACCTTCCCCTATTCTACACCCTCAAGCTATTTTAGATGCCTGTTAGCCTGGCTCTCACTTCCATAAGTGCGAACCCTAAAAGATTAAGGCCTTTCCAATCGTTAGGATTTTCTGACGCAGAATGATCTTGGGCCAGACCAATGCCCCATATTCTATCTACTGGACTAGCCTCAACTAATACTCTGTTTTCAGTACTAAGCAAAAATTGCTTGAGATAACATTTTGAGAGAATTTGGCTAGAGCAGCATTTACCACAAACTTAAAAGGAATGAGAAGCAGGGAATGGCAAGAGATGTAGGCGATGATTATCGTGCTGACTTCAACATAACCAGCCACAGGTAAAAAATAATACAGGTTCAGTAAAAGCCATGTAAATGGCTAGGACGAGATTTATATCCTGGTTGGCTGGCACTACCGCACGATATAGTGCGATCACCAGCTACCCTGGATAATCATTTGGTTAATATAGGATATTAAAGTCTCTCTTTGTGTGACTGTCGCCCATACGCAAGTAGTATAGAAACCACTCCTCTATAAAGAGTTTAGCTTTAAAACTGATCACTTCCGCCCACTTAGCAAGGGCAAGTTCAACTGGAACTTGCCAAACATCACTCAACCCCCTAAAGGCTATGCCACCACCAACCGCTACCAGAGCAAATTGTAACCGGTCCTGTGGAGCCCCGTATTTTGTGGCCAAAACAACTTCAATGATCTTGTTATGGACTTACCGGAGGCTCCGAACTTTGAATGTTACTGGTATTAAGTTAAAAATTGATCTTCCCATCTTCACCCAAAATTAAATGCTCTAGGACTTGATCTTTTGACAATTTACTCTTTCTCTGTGTATCAATCTCTCGCTGCTCCAGCATTTTAGCTCGAGGTGTTTTCCCAAGATCTTCGGTAGCCCCATCGCTACCAGGAATGTTTATATATGGATCGCCGGACCAAAGCTCAGCATCAAGCAAATCTTCCTGGCTCGCACACCCTATCCCACACACAGCCATAAAAACAGCTATTATAAAAATCAATTTTTTACTCATAACCTCCAGACCTCTACACAATGCATAATCGCAAATATCAGTAGATCGATCGCGGCATGGCCTGGTTATGTATTTGGTGAGATACAAAAAAACAAAACCAACTTCCATATGCCAACTACCATTAGAACAGCATATTCTATCTTGATTAGAACATAATTCAGAGAGATTTTTCCAAGCCCCATAGCTTTATCATAAATGAAACCCTAAAGCACCAAACTAGTAAGAGGCAAATATCTGGTACAATCGCTCCATCAGATGCGGTGGCAGCAGAAAGTAATCTAGTAAAAGTTGACTCCTAAATACCTTACCCCCCACCATGAAGGGGTCCTTGTGCGCACCAAACCTGATCAATAAGCAGGCAGGGTCAATTAAGATGACATATAGATAATCTGACTCTAAAGACTCTCTATTTCTGAGCCACTTAAATTTCTAAAAGTTGGAGAATTTATGTCAGAGCTATCGGCGTACGTTTAATTTTTTTCATGACGAACAGCCCACTTTCTTGTTGCCAGCACTACTCGGTTTTTCCGTCGCCATTATTATCGTTATCTTTCAAGCGACTCCTATCAGGGCAGGGTAAGAAATAGCGTAAGGATACTCTTGGGTGCAGATTTTGTGGAGAACTATCAAACTATTCACAGACTTACTGTATCGCGCCAATATAAAGGTCAGTGTATTTTTGGCTTGCCCTTACACGCTAATGGGCTATGATGTTTGAGGGATAGTGGAGTGTCACGTTTCTACTTTAATTTTAGATAGCCCTATATCCGCTACATTCAAATACGGTACGTAATCGAGACTGCTCACTAGAGATTGCCACTGCATATTTCACATTTAATTAATGTATAATCCGAAACACTATTTGCGCCTACGTCTGAAAAATTAAGGAGTCTTTGGATTACTGCTCTATAAATATTTTAGGTTCAATATTAGCCATACAGTGTAAAGCCAAAATTAAGGTGCATAAAACTTCTTTACTGGGCACTCATAATTTGGGCGCAACCATGCAAGAGGGCATATATGTTTACTCAACCTTCTTCTTTAATTAAAAAAATACTTATAGGTAATCGCAGCTGGGAATGGGTGCCCATCTTAGTTGCACGCGTATCTCTGGGGCTATTTTTTTCAGTATCTGGGTATAACAAACTATTCGATCCTGAGAAACATGCAGACCTTATTAACTTGATGAGCGAAATAGGAATGCCCTTCCATAAATTTATGGCGCTGGTTTTAGCCTCTATAGAGTTCTTCGGAGGATTACTTTTAATTATGGGCCTACTATCAACACTTGCTGCCATTATCCTATCCATTGTAATGATTGTTGCTATTGCCACAGTTGAAATCGAACACGCCATCCCTAAAGGCATTGGACCACTAGACTGGATGAGCTGGTTTCTTTATTTACCCCAAGTTTTGTATATTATTTTATTTATATGGTTAATAACTACTGGTCCCGGCCGATTTAGCTTAGATCATCTAATTGCCGATAAGTTGGGCCTCAACAGAACAGCTAAATAAAACAGACAGATTTGTAGGTCTGGAAGATGGGTATTGAATTGCTGTCAGTATTAGCGAAACCCTTACCTTTACTCTTAATCAGAATTTGCAAATTCCCGAAAACATGCAATTTTAAACACTCGTAAAACGCACCTTAAAGACTAACAAGCAGAAGAAAAATCAGGGAAACTAGCGAACACCTAACCAATCTTGTATTGCAAGCATTAATTCTTATATTTTAGAATCCAATATCCTTGGGCCACATATTGAGAGTCTCGATCTGAGTATACAATTAGCTTTGTCTCTAATTTGCAGCCATTCATGGAGTACAATACACTATCCATCTCTAGAAGGGGAAAATTCATAACCATCTATATTTCACTTAAAATATAGTACGCTGCTGTAGTAAGCTCCACTTCCAGCAGCACATATTAAGAGCCTGTCTCCAGCACTAGAGTTTCACAGTCATATTTTCCTCACTAAACTCCGGTATAACCTGATCCCTAAATAAACATGAGTAAGAATTGCCCCAATACTCAGAGCAGCATTCGCAACAGTATTTTGATATAGGTGGACACTCTCCTTTCAAGCACTATCAGTTATTAGAATTGGTCTACACTAATCCAGATCAGACTGACCCACTTACCACTACTTAATTGTAGGGGGATACTTAGTGCGGAACGACTTAAATTTAGTGGAACATGTTGTAGTGCCCAGGGAAAATCAAATGGAAAATCAACCTTCCGTAAGAAGTACTCGATTTTGGTTATGGATTTCGATTCTTATTTTTGCTGCCTCCAACGCAGTCGTTGCGAAAATTGGGGAACTGGGTGCCAGCCACCCCATTAATGGAAACAACCCTATCTCTTTTTGCAACCTCTTGTTCGCTGGAAATCTCTTGGCGGGTATCACCCTTTTAATTATCTATAGAAAAGATTGGCGCCTCAGCATCTTAAAGCAGTATCCTTTCAAAGACTGGTTTTACATGTTCGTGCTTATTTTGATGTCTGGAGTTCTTGCCCCCGCTTTCTTCTTTATTGCTCTGATGCTCACAGAAGTGACCAATGTCGTTTTAATTGCAACTCTAGATGCTCCCTTGGGACTTTTGTTCGCTTATCTGATGTTCCGGGAGAGGCCTACCGCATTCTCAATAGTGGGAGCCCTTGTGGTAACGGTTGGCGTTATTGCAATTTTTGTCCTACACCAACCCCCGATGGAAGATCCAATGAGTATGAAAATGCTCAATCTTGGAAATCCAGCCATGAACCAATTTCTTCAAGACCTCCCCAAAGCTGGAGAAATTTTAACCGCTTTAGCCACACTCTTAGGGGTCATTGCGGTTCAGGCAAGCCGGAAACTGCTTGATCGGGTCCCTATTGGCGTCTTTTCAACTTTCCGTATGCTTGCGGGAGCGATACTCTTTTCGGTCATTGTCCTCTCTGTATTTGGCCCCCACCACTTTGACGACCTATTCTCTCCCTTCCTCTGGGTGTGGATGCTTGTATACGGGGCAATCATTATTGTCCTTGGGCAGATCACCTGGTTTAAAGGACTCCAAGGAGGGGCGAGCTCTGCTGATATCTCTATCGCCACAGCCATTACTCCCGTAGCCGGTACTTTCTTCGCCTTTCTTATCCTGCAAGAGGTTCCCAACTTCGCTCAAATTATTGGGGGTATCATTATTATGTCCGGAATAGGTATCTCATTACTCGGCCAATATCGCGAGCAAAAAGCCATCGAAATGAAGTATGAAAAACCATGCTCTTTTAAAGGGGTATAGAGCTTTCCAGGCAAAATAGCAATAAAGTCGATAAATCATCTTTTTTTACAATATGGAGTCATAGGTGGCGATGTACTCTTTGCAAGGCTACGTAGTGAATTCTGCGCAAAATCAAAGCTCAAAGTTACTACTATCGCATATGGTGAGAGAAATCTGTGTACGCATGTGGGTATAGCCAATAAAGATTAGTGAGAAATTACTCTTGTAAGGGGGTAGATTTATCTTATTCTATGTATCTATACCTGCCAATCCAAATTATATTGCAAGAAATCTTAAGCTAAGGCTTAAAAAGATAAATACCTAAATGTATTAACTAAAATCTGATAATCTACTTCCCAGATTGTCAATATAGGAGACACACGCCTACCCGCCAAAAATTACAACGGACACAAGTAATTTAGCACCTTCCATGGACGAAAATTTATACGGAATACTGCATCATCAATACATATTTTGAATATCTTGCCAATATTCACACCTTTTGGAGAAAAGATCTCTCCAAGCCATTCGTATTTTTGTTCAACCCACGCTCCTAAAGAGGATTAGGCTTCACAAATATGCTTGGGAACAGTATTGCTTAGATGATAATTGATTTTCACCTTCATAGATAAATCGAACTTGATGTACTTATATGCTCCTTGTCACCTCTGTAACACAATATCTCGAGCCGAATAGTTCTATCCATTAAGAACTTCGATCCGGTATCGTTCTTTCAAAGTTAGTTAGTTGGTAAGGGCTCCTATAAGGTTTCTGGATTGTTAGTGCGGATTCTAACCAGCCAGCAGATCTCCTTCGCTATCTCCATCTATGTCGGCTATTGCATGAACCTAGGAATAAAACAGGCAGTTTATAGCGTTGTTCTCACTCCATCATCTTTTTCATACACCAGTTAGCTTTGTAAGTGACAGCCATATACTGTGCAAGCTGAAAAACTCCGATGAACCTGGGGGCAAGGAGGATCTGCGTGGAGTCAAGAATCGGACGGCAAGTAATCGATGTCTGGCATCAACACTGGCAACATCGTTTTAGTTTCCAATAGGTAAGTTCGTAATGTTTGTCATGTCGATAGTGAGGCCAACAAAAGTCATTGAATTAGTGAAATCGGAAAAGTGCATCGAAGCACAGTTCCCCGCTGCCGTATATTTTAAGAGGTTAAGCCAAATTAAAGCCTTTCTGAAACAGCACCTTCTTGCAAGCTTTAATGTATTCCATAGTGGATCAACGAGAAAGTTGTATTTATATACACGTAAGTATAACTTAGCAAGAGAGGTAGTTAGGTCTCATTTTACAGGCTTCTTGGTTTACCCCTCAAAATAATGCACACCTACTTACAACTTAACAACCAATATAGTGCACACCTATTTGCCACAGTCAAATTCGCAGTTTAGATGAGCCTATGTACACACTACCGAAATTGCTCTTCAGAATAGGAAAGAAGTCACTCAAAAACATCAAAAAATCCTCTTTAGGCTTACCCGTAAAACTGTATAATTTACAGTAAGAAAGCAGGACAAAAACTTATGGTTTCGTTAAGTGACCTTCACAGAAAAAAAGATACTGAACCAGATAGAAAATTTATTGAGGCTTTAGCTCGTGGGTTGGATGTACTCCGAGCCTTTCAACCTGGTGATGGCTTCCTGGGTAATATGGAGATCGCCCAGCGCACTGGCCTGCCCCGCTCCAGTGTTTCCAGGCTGACTTATACCCTGACCAAATTAGGCTATCTTACCTACTCTGATCGAATGGAGAAATATCAGCTGGGTAGTGGCGTCCTGGCTCTTGGTTATGCTTTTGTCTCAAATCTCACAGTCAGGCAGGTAGCCAAGCCTTTAATGCAGGATCTAGCTAATTCTACCGGTACCGCTGTTGGTCTCTCTGATCGGGACCGGCTGGATATGATTTTTGTCGAGTTCTGTGCTCCTGCAAATGTCACAACTTTTCGCCATGAAATCGGTAATCGCGTACCCATAGCTTCCAGCGGCTCCGGGCGAGCTTTTTTGGCAGCACTCCCTCAAGAAGAACGGGAATATTTTTATGGCTACCTGGAGAAAAAAGCTGGTGATCAATGGCCAACGATCAAAGCCGGTATTGAAGAAGCGGTCACCAGCTACCAGCAGCGCGGCTTCTGCTGCTCTTTTGGCGAGTGGAATCGCGATGTCAACGGTATCGCGGTACCTCTCTCTTTAAGCCAAGGTCATATTTACACTTTTAATGCTGGCGGACCTGCTTTTAGACTTAACCCGGAATACTTAGAAAATGAAGTAGCTCCTCTGTTGAAAAACCTGGTAGGCAATATCGAAGCTATGTTAATCCGATATTAGTCGACTCAAACTCCAGATCTTCTCAATCAGTACAGCTACAGTTTGAAACGCAGTAGAAAGTTGAAAATTTTATCAAATCTTTGGCCATAAGGTGGTCGTAAAGGCACCGCCGCTGACTTTTTGGCTTGTGTAAAGATCGGTCGTAATTTTGAGAATTCCAAAAAACCCTCATAAGCGTGATATTGCCCCATGCCACTCGCCCCAATACCACCAAAGGGCAAGTCTGCCTGGGAGACATGCATCGCGCAGTCATTGATACAAACACCTCCAGACATTGTGCTTTTGATAATCTTTTCCTGAACATCTCCGCTAGAACTGAAAATATATAATGCTAAAGGCCTATCTTTACTATTTATGTAATCTATCGTATCAGACAGATTCCTATACGTAAGAATAGGTAAAATAGGGCCAAATATCTCCTCGCGTAGCAGACTCATGTCTTCTGTCGGGTTTAACACTAAGGTGGGAGCAATTTTTTGCAAACCTTTATTGTTTTCAACATCTAATAACGGCAGAACTGTAGCCCCTTTCTCCAGAGCATCCGTTAGACAAGTATTCAGCCTATTAAACGCCTTTTCATCAACAATCGAAGTATAATCTTCTGAATTTAAAGATGGATACCATTTGGGTACAAGTCTCTTAGCCGATTCCAAGAATCCTGAAAGTTTTTCTTCAGGAATCAATAAATAATCTGGAGCTACACAAGTTTGGCCCGCATTGAAGAATTTTGAGCTCAAAATACGTTCCGCAGCAATATTTTCATCAAAGTCGCCACATATTATGGCTGGAGACTTACCTCCCAGTTCTAGTGTCACAGGAGTTAGGTGATCCGCAGCTCTCCGCATTACCACTTTTCCTACTTTGCCAGATCCAGTAAAGATCATGTGATCATATGCCTGGGCTGTAAACTCCGTAGCGCTCACTCCAGGAAGAATAGCTACCAGATCCTCTGAAAAGAATCTATTAAATAACTGATGTAATAATGCAGAAAGGGCACGCGAGTTAGCAGCCATCTTGATCATACAGCGATTCCCTGCGGATATCGCACTCACCAAGGGCCCAACAGATAGAAGTAGTGGGTAATTCCAGGGGGTAACAATAGCAACCACCCCTTTTGGTTGAGGTAATACGCGATTTTTTACTCCTCGAAGTAGCAAAGGCACATGACGTTTCTGAATTTTCATCCACTTTTTTAAGCGCTTACGAGTGTAACGAATCTCCTCGATACACCCATAGATCTCTGCAATTTTAGTTTCCTGGATGGCACGATTACCAAAATCCTCGCTTATTGCCTTTGCTATGGATTTCTGGTTTTCCAGGATCAATTGCTCTAATTTTTTTAAACTTTCCAGACGCTCCTGAAGACTCGGGTAGGGGCTCCTATTAAATGCATCCTTTTGAAGTTTAAAAACACTCTCTACTTTACCTATGCTCACAGATCTGGTGTGCTCGACAACTTTTTCCATGTGTGTGCCCTCGCAAAGTGGCAAGTAGAGAGTGAATTTGGCCGTATAGTCAGTGCTTTATGATTTACAGCTTGGCAAATCGTAAAGTGTGGTAATCAGTACTGCCAAATAGGTACTGAGTTGTTGTTAGACGCTTAAAGTAGTGACTTACATCCAACTCCTCAGTAACACCTATACCGCCATGTAACTGTATCGCCTCTTGACCGATAAACCGCGCAGCTTTACCAATACGGCTTTTTGCAGCGGATATCGCCTTAGGCGCAACTCCGTTATTGCTATCAAGCTGTAGCGCAGCCATCAACAATATTGAGCGCGCTTGCTCATACTCAGTAAACATATCCACCATGCGGTGCTGTAGTGCCTGGAACTTGCCAATAGGAACACCAAACTGCTCCCGCGTCTTAGTGTACTCAACTGTCTTCTTATAGATCCTTTCCATAGCTCCAACAGCTTCTGCACACAATGCCAACGTCGCTCTATCAACAGCCTTTTCTATAGCTCCTAAAGCCGCCCCCTCTTCCCCTATCAGATTAGCTATGGGTACTTTCACGTTATTGAATTTAATTTCGGCGGCACGGTGTGCATCCACAGTGGCATATCCATGCCGCTGAAGCCCTTCTGTATTAGGATCGACAAGTAGTAAGGTGATCCCCTCACGATCTCGCTGTGCTCCGCTCGTCCGCACAGCAACTAAGAATTTATCTGCTACGTCACCATTTAGAACGACAGCTTTATGTCCATTCAGGAGGTAATTGTCTCCATCCTTTACCGCAGTCATGGCTATATCAGTAAGGTTATAGCGACTCTGTGACTCAGTAAAAGCAAATGCCAATTGCAATTGGCCTTCCATTAACATTCCCAGGAGTTCTCGCTTTTGCACCTCACTAGCGCAGTCAGCGATAAGACCACCACTGAGAACAACACTGGCTAGGAAAGGCTCAACCACTAAACCTCGACCGAACTCCTCCATAACCACTATAAAGTCTACGGCGGAGCCTCCTAGGCCTCCATCATCCTTTCCAAACGGCACCATTAACCAGCCGAGTTCCGCAAATAGCTTCCAATTTTCCTTACTGAAGCCAATATCGTTACTCACTATTTTACAACGACGGTCAAAGTCATAATCCTGCTGGATAAACTTGCTCACACTGCTTTGCAGCATCCGCTGCTCTTCGCTGTAGGAAAAATCCATCGCTCAAGTCCTCTTTAGATGCTGCACTTACAGGCCAAGTACCCATTTACTGATAATATTTTTCTGAATCTCATTACTTCCGCCATAAATTGAGGATTTACGGTTATTTAAGTAACGAGGCACACTGCTGGCAATAACACCGGGGCCCACCCATTCTCCGTCAAACCCGCTCCTAAACTGCTCTCTCACAAACGGCATTCCGTAGTAACCCGCAGTCTCCATATACAGTTCATCGATAAGTTGAGCGACTTCGGTTCCTTTGATTTTAAGGATGGAAGATTCCGCTCCTGGGGCACCACCTGTACTTACCGCCGCAAGCGTACGTAGTTCAGTAAACTCCAGGGCCAAGAGATCAATTTCAACTTCGGCCAGTTTTTGGGCAAAAGCCGGGTTCTCAAGCAAACTATTTTCTCCATCGCAGGTCTCTTTGGCTAAATCCTTTAACGTTTGTAAGCGTTTCTTGGATTTTGCCACCCGCGCAATACCGGTGCGTTCATGGGTTAACAAAACCTTAGCGTAAGTCCACCCTTGCCCCTCCTCGCCAATACGGTTTTCTACCGGCACCCTCACATTATTGAAATGGACTTCATTTACTTCATGGTGACCGCCCAAGGTCATGATTGGCGAAACCGTAATACCGGGGTGTTTCATATCAATTAGCAAGAAGCTGATAGCAGCCTGGTTCTTTACTTGAGGCCCACCAGTACGAACCAAACAAAATATCCAGTCTGCAAAGTGACCCAAGGTATTCCAGGTCTTGGTGCCGTTGACAATATACTCATCGCCATCACGGACAGCTGTTGTTTTTAAGGAAGCTAAGTCTGAGCCAGCATTTGGTTCCGAATACCCCTGACACCACCAGACATTACTTGCCAGGATGTCAGGCAGAAATCGTTGCTTTTGTTCTTCACTACCGTAGGTAAAGATCACTGGAGCAACCATTTTTAAGCCGAATGGAATCAACTCTGGCACACCATAGTTTGCACATTCGTCTGCCCAAATGTGTTTCTGAGTAGGTGTCCAACCGGTACCTCCATATTCCACCGGCCAATTCGTAGCTGCCCACCCTTGCTCATAGAGTATTTTTTGCCAGCGAACAAAATCCTCTTTCTCCAGGGGGATTTCCTTCAGGGTTTTCTCTCTAATATCTTCAGGAAGTTTCTCTTGGAGAAACTGCTGGACTTCCTGCTGAAAAGCTAACTCTTCGGGAGAAAAATCTATATTCATTCGCCTGCTCCTTTATTAGTCGGCGCACTGAATAGCAGCTCCTACAAACTGCTTCTATCACAATCTTGCGCAGCAAAAATACGCAATCTTTTGAAAGATCCCCGGTACAGGCGGAACTAGTGTTTAACAGCTTCACCTCGACAAATTACTTACTTGCCTTTGAATTGATCCCAACATTTAAATTATTGGCGTAAAATGCCTTTATCGAAATAAAAAACCGAGCATTTCTAGCGCCAATCAACTCCAGATAGGCACACAAATCAACCGTTCGAAAAATAAAACAGGAAAAAACTCAACAACATGGCGCCTCTTTATTTTTAATAAGTTTTTATGCGCCATTTTCCATTAAAAAATGCATTGGGCACTTCTTAATATGTAAAACACTAACACCTTATTCCGCAGAGTGGAATGCTGTATTCACTTTTGCTATGGTCGTCACCATAATAACCAAAGTGAGAGAAGCCCCCATGTCGATCACGCCCATTCAATCCTCCGATACAATGTTGCAGTCACTTGCTGAAATTCAGGAGTATGAAAAAGTCCCCCTTTCGCAGCGATACCCCTGGGAAAGCACTTTTGATTTAATCCGGCAATCTGCCCGCCTCTACCAACATGACTCGGCCATCGAATTCCTGCCAACGGCCGCACCTGACGAAGACACGGTTAAAGTAACTTTCTCCGAGTTATCCCAGCGAGTGCACCAGACTGCCAATCTTCTTCACTCCATCGGTGTTGAGCCAACCGATACAGTGACTTTATTACTACCCAATTTGCCAGAAACTCATTTTGCACTTTGGGGAGGCCAGGCAGCAGGTATTACCAGCCCTATTAATCCGTTGCTGGAACCCGAACATATAATCGAAATTATGAATACCACCAGGGCTAAAGTCCTGGTCACTCTTGGCCAAGATCTTAGCGAGGAAATATGGGATAAAGTAACGCAAATTCTCGAGCAAGTTCCCACATTAAAAACTCTGTTACTAATCAGTAAAAAGCCAATTAGCAATACTCCAGTTCCAGCGGGTATTCACGCAGATAATTTTGTCTCGGCTATATCCCAACAGCCGGACGATCATCTAAAGAGTGAACGTAATATCCAGGGGAATAAAACCGCTAGTTATTTCCACACCGGGGGCACTACTGGAAGACCTAAAATAGCCCGCTTAACTCACAGCAATATTGCCTTCGTCGCTCAATTAAGTGCTGATACGTCATCCAGTAAAGGGCGCTTCGCTACCCTGAGCGGACTTCCACTGTTTCATATTTTCGGTACCGTTGTTGCGGGTATTGGCACCCTATTGGCCGGACGCACAATTGTTATCATGACACCCTCTGGTTTTCGCTCACCCAATGTCCTACCAAATTGGTGGCATCATGTTGCGCGTTTTCAGGTGAAGGGCTTTGCCGCCGTCCCCACCATCCTCGGTGTATTACTGCAAATTCCCGTGGGTGACAATGACATCAGCTGTCTAACAGATATTGGCTGTGGAGCCTCCACCCTGCCAACGGGGTTGAAGAATGCCTTTGAGGAGAAGTTCAACGTCCTTGTCAGCAATGGCTATGGCATGACGGAGTCCAGCTGCCTTTTAGCTCGCCCACCTACCGATATGCAAGCCCCTGAAGGCAGCGTCGGCCGGCGATTGCCTTATATGGAAATGAAAATTGCCGAAGTAGACGGTACCCGACTGGTTAGAACCTGCAATACAGGAGAGGTGGGCATAGTACTCGCGCGCGGGCCACATATTTTTTCTGGCTACTTATCAGAAGAGGATAATGCTAAAGCCTGGGTCGATAAGTCCTGGTTTAATACCGGCGATATGGGATATCTCGATGGAGATGGTAACCTGTTCTTAACTGGGCGGGCCAAGGATTTAATTATTCGCGGCGGCCACAATATAGATCCGGCTCTGATCGAAGAACCATTATCCCGTCACCCTGCCGTTGCTATTGCCGTTGCAGTTGGTCAACCAGATGCTTATGCCGGAGAAGTTCCAGTAGCTTACGTTACCCTGTTTCCATCCACTAACCCGCCCACAGAAGAACAACTCATTGACTATTGCCGCAGCCAAATTTCTGAGCGTGCAGCCATTCCTAAGCGCGTGGAAATTATTGATGAGATTCCACTCACTGCTGTAGCCAAAGTATTCAAACCAGCTCTGCGCAATCGCGCTACCGAATATGTCGTAGGCCAGGCATTAGAGGAAAAAAGTATTACCGCTAAGTTTTCCGCCCACTTCGATGCATCCCTTGGCCAGGTAGCAAAAGTTCAACTTGAACAAGCCTCCAGCAAAGCCGCTGTAGAGGAAGCCCTGGAAAATTTACCCGTGGCTTTGGAGTTTGAATAAAAGAAATTACCGCATGACTCAATGCACTTAGAACTCCAATATCGGAAATTTCACTATGTCACATGCCTATATTTATGACGGCGGCCGCAGTGTTTTTGGCCGCCACGGGGGCAGCCTTTCCAGTATCCGGCCCGACAACCTGCTTGCCCATGTCATCAGGACCCTGACTGAAAGAAACAATTTTAACCCTCAACATTTTGAGGACGTTATTGCGGGCAATACTAATCAGGCGGGAGAAGACAGTCGCAACATTGCCCGATTTTCAGGCCTGCTAGCAGGATTGCCCATATCCACAGGCGGCATAACGGTAAATCGCCTTTGTGGTTCCGGCTTGTCCGCTATAGCAGATGCCGCTCGCTGCATTCGCGCCGCAGAAGGAGAGCTATTTATCGCGGGAGGTGTCGAATCAATGAGTCGCGCCCCCCTGGTTCTCTCCAAAGCCAACAGTGCTTTTGATCGCAATCAGGTATTGGCAGATACGACCCTAGGCCCCCGCTTCACCAACCCAGACATTGTTGCTGAGTATGGAAGCCACAGCATGCCTCAGACCGCAGACAATATTGCATCAGACCTGAATATTTGCCGGGAAGAGTGCGATACATTTGCATTGGCATCACAAACTAAATACGAGTCGGCACGTACCGATGGCTTTTTTGTCGATGAAATTATTCCCATCGAAGTACCCCAAGGTCGCAAGAAGCCAGCCCTTCTTATCGATACGGATGAACATCCCCGCCCCAATGCATCATTGGAGCGACTTCAAGCCCTACCCGCGCTTTTCGAAGATGGAGTGGTTACTGCCGGCAACGCTTCCGGCATCAACGATGGCGCGGCGGCACTCATTATTGGTAGCGCCGAAGCTGGCCAAGCAGCAGATCTAAAGCCTAGGGCACGTATTCTCGCCAGTGCCATTGCAGGAGTAGAGCCGCAGGTAATGGGGTTGGGCCCGGTACCGGCTACCCGTAAAGCCCTCGCCCGTGCGGACTTGGAGCTTGGGGATATGGATGTAATGGAGTTCAACGAAGCTTTTGCGGTACAGGCTATGGGCTGCCTCAAAATGCTCGAAATTGATTATGCGGACCCACGGGTAAATCCCAATGGTGGTGCCATCGCCGTTGGTCACCCCCTGGGGGCCAGTGGTGCCCGTATTTTGCTGACAGCATTGCGCCAGCTGGAACGTACGGGTGGGCGCTATGCATTAGCCACCATGTGTATCGGGATCGGCCAGGGCATCGCTGTAATCATAGAACGCATATAAACCTGATTAGATGTAAATAAAACCGAGACCGAACAGTTGTCACTTAAGATCTGGAGATAGCTATGTCTAGTGTAAGTTATGAACTCATTGGCGATATCGGTGTAATTCGATTGAACAACCCTCCTGTGAACGCCCTCTCTCACGGCTTGCGTGAAGGCATTTGGGGAGCGATTAAGAACGCTCAAGGCGATACATCAAAAGCCCTGCTGCTAGTGTGTGAAGGCCGAACTTTTATCGCTGGTGCGGACATTACGGAATTTGGCAAGCCACCACAGGCACCCGCCCTATCAGAAGTGATTGCGGAAATAGAAAACTCCTGTAAACCAGTAATCGCCGCCATTCACGGCACGGCACTCGGCGGTGGATTCGAAGTGGCTCTAGCCTGCCATTACCGCTGTGCAATAGCATCGGCCAAAGTGGGGCTGCCAGAAGTCAAACTGGGATTACTGCCAGGAGCCGGTGGCACCCAGCGCACCCCACGCTTGGCTGGTGTTGCCGCTGCACTGGAATTAATCACAAAAGGGAGTCCAATACCGGCCTCTAAAGCCAAAAGTATGAAGTTAATAGACCGGGTTATCGATGATGACTTGTTAGAGGGAGCCCTCGCCTTTACCCGTGAATTGATAGCAAATGAAGCTCCTCTCCGCCGAGTCAGAGACATCGTAATAGATCCTGACAGCATTCCTGAGGGGTTATTTGATGATTTCCGCAAGCGCCTTGAAAAGAGATCACGAGGTCAGCTTGCACCGCAACATATTGTTACCTGTATAGAGGCCGCAGTTCACCAGCCTTTTGATAAAGGGCTTGCTAAAGAGCTCGACTTGTTTATCGAATGCCTGCTCTCCAGCCAATCGGCCGCCCTCAAGCATTTATTTTTTGCCGAGCGCACTGCAACCAAAGTCACGGGCTTACCAAAAGACCTACCCACCAGGGAGATAAAGAGCGTGGGCATTATCGGTGGAGGCACTATGGGCGGAGGCATCGCCATGAATTTTGCCAATGTCGGTATTCCAGTCAAACTGGTAGAAATCGATCAAACTGCGATAAATCGAGGGCTAGCAGTGATCGACAAGAATTACACCATCAGCATGCAGAAAGGGAAACTCACAGAAGGTCAAAAAACTCATTGTCTCTCGTTGATTTCCGGCACAACTGACTACGCAGACCTAGCTGATGTAGACCTGGTCATTGAGGCCGTATTTGAAAATATGGAGCTCAAACAGGAAATTTTTGCCAAATTGGATCACTCCTGCAAACCCGGTACTATCCTTGCAACCAACACTTCCTACCAAGATATTGATCAAATCGCATCTGCAACCAACAGGCCGCAAGATGTTATAGGGATGCATTTTTTCAGCCCTGCCAATGTAATGAAACTACTCGAAGTGGTTCGCGGCTCGCAAAGTGCTGACGATGTAATTGCCACTGCCATGCAACTCGCTAAAACGATCAAGAAAGTACCCGTACTAGCGGGAAACTGTTACGGCTTTATTGGCAATCGTATGTTGCGCCCCTATGGCAGAGAGTCGCAGCTGTGTTTAATCGAGGGCTCAACCCCGGAGCAGATTGATTCGATTATGCAGTCTTGGGGGATGGCTATGGGCCCTATCGCCGTTGGAGATCTAGCGGGGCTGGATATCGGCTACAAGGCGCGCCAGGGCCTGAGCGAATCAGAAAGAGGAGAGCCAAAAACCTACTGTATTGCAGATGCCCTGGTTGAAATGGGCCGCCTGGGCCAGAAAAGTGGAGCCGGCTACTATCGCTACGATCCCGAAACTCGCGCTCGCAGCAGCGACCCGGAAGTACTGAAAGTCATTGAAGCCCAAGCTAAAAGCCAAGGGGTTGTAAGGCGGGAAATTTCCGACGAGGAGATTCTAAACCGCCTAACTTTCGCGCTGATTAATGAAGGAGCCAAAATCCTGGAGGAAGGCATAGCCCAACGTCCGAGTGATATAGACGTTGTATATGTTTACGGTTATGGCTTTCCGCCCCATCGTGGAGGACCTATGCACTATGCCGACAGTATCGGCTTGAAGGAAATCTACGAAAAAATATGTACTTTCCGCCAGCAGCATGGAGATACCTACTGGACTCCAGCCCCTTTACTGGAACGGCTAGCCCAAGAGGGAAAAACATTTGCGCAATGGGCTGATGGCAAAATCTAAGCTTGTAAACTATAGGGGAAGTCAGTATGACTACTGGCTTCCCACTTTACCCGCTGCAGCCAAATAAAGAAGTTGTGTCACCATGAGTAGGCCTGATGCCTTAGTCGAAGTACAATCCCCACCAAGTCAGCCACTCCGCACGGATATCCAAAACTGGAAGGGCATTGGTTTTGCATTGGCTACCGCGCTGGTAGCAAGTACAGCGGCCGCAGCCAGCAAATGGGTGTCTACCGCTGTCCCCGTGCCATTAATTACGCTCAGCCAATACAGTATCTGCCTGATACTGCTAACCCCATGGCTAGTGCGACAAACACCTCGACACCTTACCACCCAACACTGGAGAACCCACCTAATACGCGGTTTTGCTGGGTGGTTATGCTTTTTCACATATTTTTCTGCCCTAAGCAAAATTTCACTATTGGAAGCGGGACTATTGCGTAATGCAGCTCCCATTTTTGTTCCCCTTATTGCCTGGCTTTGGTCTCGAGCAAAAATCCCCATAGCCCACTGGCTACCAATCTTACTGGGCTTACTGGGGATCACCTTGATTCTTCAACCCAACGTGGACGGTATTAGTAGCGGCCATGCCTTCGGCCTGATTTCAGGGCTTACCCTGGCTGCCTCTATGGTCGGAACACGAATTTTGTCCCGTACAGACCGGCCCAGCCTAATATTGTTTTACTACGTATTAATCTCGTTCGCGTGCAGCCTGCCCCTGGGTATCTATTATTGGGAACCAATACCTTTATGGACAATCCCCTATCTTATTTTCAACGGTGTCTCTGTACTCTTGGCTATCTGGCTGTACACCAAAGCATATAGCTATGCAAAACCCAGCGTGGTGTCGCCAATCAGTTACTTTGGTGTGGTTATTGCCGGACTTCTAGGTTGGCTCATTTGGCAGCACTTACCTAACACTATTGCACTGGTGGGGACGCTGATAGTTATCAGTGCAGGATTGTTCACAGTCTACCTATCAACTCAGAAAAAAATTGTAGCGACCCATCATAAACGTACTTTCTAAGGTGAAATTGGATGAATTGGCAGAATAAGAAACAACCCCCGTTCAATGACCATCTAGGTGTAACCATAGATAATTGGCAGGAAGGCCATGTTGCAATCAGCGTGGAAGTACAACCGGAACACCTGAATACCCACGGTGTGCCCCACGGTGGTTTTATTACAACATTAATCGATATCGCTGGCTCTTACTGCGGCCTCTACTGCCCCCACCCCAACCGCCGTCGTAGAGCCTTTACACTTTCTTTAACAGCAAATTTCACCGGTCAGGCAAAAACTAATCAACTCACTGCGATAGGTAAGCTAACGAGTACTGGACGAAAGATATTCTATTCATATACAGAGGTATATGACAGTGAAGGAACTTTAATCGCTACCGGCCAAATGACTATGCGCTATCGTGGTGGCAGTGAAACATTGGATGGTGAACTGATTGAAAAGGAATCTTACGAAGCTGCTGAATAGATATTCTAAGTATCTATCCACTTTACCATAAAGTATCTCCAGACTCTCACCGCGATGCGGCACTAGGTTGCAATGATCAGCGGCTCAATTAGCTTCACCGAAACTACTAGAAATGACATAAACGAAATAGGTCTTAAAATTAGAAGAGGGTCTTCCTTAGAGAAAGTAAACATCCATTGAAATTTCTCTTATTCTAACTTAACATTCAATACATATATGCTTACTGTGAAACTGGCATAAATTCTCATTTAATGTTGCAGCCTATAAATCCACATCAGATTAATATTGATTTCTATATGCATTTAAATACGAGCCAAAATTTTCATACTATCTTAGATCCCTCACCAAGCTAAGAAAAGATATCATATACTATTGATCCATGCGGAGAACTATAAAACCAACAACTCTCCAGCTGCAAAAAATGAAATGCCAAAGAAATACATCAAAAAATATAACATACCCATTTAAATTAGCTTGTTTTTCGCATGAGCCACCAGATGGACAAATCACCCTTCTACTGTGTTTAACCATGATAAACTAGTGCCATCGTTATTTCAGTATGGTTATATTTGAATTTTTAGGGCGCATTTATAGGCAGTCGGGGCCGGAGCGAAAGCCATACCATTCAAGGGCTAACAATGATTATTCACGAATAGTACGTGCCCCCCTTTGGGATGAGGCAGGTGAGCTAATTATGACTCCAATTATTATAATAGAAGCTATTCTGTTACTAACACCCCATAAAGCACGCTCTGCAAGGGCATTTTTGTTAACCGGTACAGATCTCGACCGTCGCGAGTAATTAGCTTGACTCAAGTCGGCCTATTTAATGTTACGCGCAGATCATTGATAAACATATAGAATACATCAGATATAAATCTCAGCTGATCGATTTAAATCTTATTTCCTTTATTCACGCCCATAAGTTCCAGCAGAACATTTTTTGGACTGACTCGCAAGCAAACTGACAAATGATGAATGTTACAAAAACAACCCTGCCATGCATATCATCTGACATTACAGTATTCAACTTAATCTTCAGTTTTTCGTAAAATTTTATTAGGATGAATATCATCTGAATCAACAATAACTTTTCCTTCCTCCAACTTTTTACTAATTTTTGGCAATAAAGATTTTTATGTTGGACGACCTCCAAGATACGTGATATTAGAAAGGAAAGTATTAAGCAACTCTGTGATTGAACGCTCTTAACCCTCTACGTTAATTCTAGAACTCATACTGGCATGGAAACAATTAACGATTTTAATACAAAACTACTTCAAGCGTATGCCAAGGATCGGCTTGAAACCAGGTTTTGAGCTGAAATATGGGAGATGGTTACCGGTCGTTACTAAATGAGCCGGTTTTGAAAGATTGGTGATACTATTATATTATTTGAAGTTGGCTGTGGATTGTCTGACTTAGGGCTTGCCTTATAGCGTAAACGTTGCATTTGGGCCTGAGGGTTAACTACTACCTATTTGGCGAGAAAAAACTAACTACTTACCAATATGACTTTATTTCTCTCTACCCTTGAAAACATTAACCGGGAATTGCTTTATATTCTAACTCCTTATAGATGAGAATATTCTTCTAATGCATGAATACAGAAAAGAAATTGACGGATTAAGATTCTTGGCTGTTGCTCCCGTAATTATCTTTCACTATCATCCGGCCACACTGCCTCTGGGTTACTTGGGGGTAGATCTTTTTTTTGTGATCTCTGGATATTTGATCACCGGGCTGATAATGAAAGATACCGATAAAGGGAGTTTCAATTTAGCTCACTTTTACATCCGACGAATTAGGAGAATTTTACCGGCTGTATTGGTCGTATTCCTTTTTGTGTTAATTTCTGGTCTGATTTTTTTCATCTCTTCAGATTTAATCAGATTATCTACAAGCCTGCTAACAAGCTTATTTTTTGTTTCCAATATATACTTTTGGCGCTCAGGTGGTTATTTTGGTGCTAGTGATGAACTGAAGCCTTTATTACATTCTTGGTCCTTGAGTATCGAAGAGCAATTTTATCTTGTTTTCCCTTGCACGCTATTACTGCTAACCAAATTATCCAAAAATAAGAATTTTTATATAATCTTAGCTTGCTTAGTTATATTGGCATCCATCAGCCTAAATATATTCATTCTTTCTATCGGGGGTGAAAATCCTGCTTTTTTTCTTACACCCACACGAATCTGGCAGCTTGCAATTGGCGTCCTGGTTGCTCTATTAGCTTATAGAAACCCACAGCAAAATAAAAACATAAATATTCTGCTATCTTACCTGGGGTTTGGGATGATCATAGTCGCGTATTCATATCCCGAAAACTCGATTATTCCAGCTATTTTGATAACGACAGGGGCAGGACTAATGTTGTATCAACCCATTGGTTCGCAAAGTTTGTTATATTGTATCTTAACTTTATCAGCAATTCGTTTTATAGGCCTTATTTCATATTCCATGTATTTGTGGCACTGGCCAGTTATCTCTATCATTAAATATGTTTATGTTGATCCACCTAGTAATTATGTATTGATATTAGGATTCTTATTTACATGCCTTGCTTCAGCTTTGACTTGGAAATTTATTGAAATTCCTTTTCGCCACAAATATCCTGATAAACTTTCCATACTATTGATTGCCCTGTTATATATCTTGATCGTCGCATCGACCGCACTAATTTTTAGCTTTAATGGATTTCCTAAGCGTCACCCTCCATTAGCAAATAATTTTTCGGAATCAATAAGCTCTAACTTTCGTTGTGGGGTTAGAGAATACTTACCTTTTGGTGCCTCTAGAGCTTGCTTAGTCGCAGGTGATAATAAGCAACCCTATTCAACAGTACTTTTGGGTAATTCTCATGCACAAATGTATGGGCCAGCTTTTGTTAATGCATTAAACAGTATTGATGAGAAAGGTCTAATTGTCCCTTTAAATAGCTGCTTGCCAACACTTAGAGTCAATCTCAGTCAAGATTGTTTGAGAAAAGCAAAAAAGAACTATGAAGCTATTGTTTCTACTAAGGAAATACAGAAGGTAATTATCGCACAAACTTGGCATTCTAATAGATATATTAGCTCTGAAGGTAGCCTTGTCAGTAGAAGAGCCAGGGAAGCTTTGGCTGAGGCTACAATTAGCTTTGTCAATCGATTGGAGAAGGCTGGTAAGATAGTCTATGTATTAGGGCCGATTCAAATACCTGGCTATAATTTTCCATCTATTCAAAGCCGAAAGTTGGCTATGGGGATCTATAATCCAAAGCATTTCTTTGTAGGAATTGAAAAATTTAATGAAGATTATCTTGACGTTGTTAACTACCTACATAGTAGATTGGGTGACCAACTGATGTTACCTCACCAGATTCTATGCCCAGAAAATACCTGCCTATTTTCTAATGGTGAGGTTTCATACTTTAGCGATAGTCACCATTTGAGTCCTGCAGGTGCATTACTTATGACTCCGTTATTTGATACGATAGTCAAGGGAACTTAAGTTAACTGTTAGGTTAGATTAAGTCGAGTATATAGTTTATTCAGGATATAAATAATGAGCATAAAATATAAACAAGGAACTAAAGCTGACTGTCATCGTGTAGCAGAACTCGATTACATAACATCCGACGGTGTTGTTGAGTATCTTTTACTCGATTTTATTCCCGACCAATCGCCCTTCGTTTCGGATAATATGTGCCGTTAGTCCGGGAGGGTTCTTCTGATCGCGCCGGCACCTCTCCCGGCCAAGATATGATCTGAGGGAGTTGTAATGATATTGTGGAGGAACAGCTTGGATGAAATCCCAGGGGCCTCGCGTAGCTTAAACGAGAAACAATATATAAAGTAAGGCAATCCTTAGGAATAACTCGTGAGCCTTGAAGGCTAAGCCAGATCAGATATAGTTTAAACCGTATTTCCGGACACCCATCAAAGAAGTATATTTAAATGTCAAATTCATTGACATAATGTAGGGACTTCCACAAAGTACTGGATACAAAAACAGCCACCTCACCTAATTCCATGACCCTATCTCGATGCTCACAGATATCTCTTGATGCAATACCCTACTATCCCTGCGTCTCTCGCTGTTTACATAGGGCATTTCTTTGCCGAAAAGATGTTCAGCTTGGGAAAAACTATGAGTATCGACGTCACTGGATTGAGGTCGGAATGTAAAAACTGCCATTTTCGCCCTTGATATTGCAGCCTATGTAGTAATGAGTAATCATATACCATATCGTACTCTATATTGACTCAAATACAGCCAAAGCTTGGTCCGATACTAAAGTCATTCATCTCTGGCAGCGAGTTTTTTAGTACATCAATACTGGCTCAACGCTGTATTCAAGGTCACCCCCTTAATCACAGTGAAATGGAAAAGCTCAACGAGCTTATCTCTCTAACGAACCTATTGCTCGCCAGGCCAATGCAGAATACAAGTGTACAGGCCGCTTTTCCGAGGCGTGCTTTAAATCCCAAGCTTCGACGGATGAGAGAGCCCTTGCCACCTACATGACCTATGTCGATCTCAATCCTATCCGAGCCAAAATGGCCAAACCCCGAAAGATTCCAGTCACACTTCCATTCAACAGCGTATTCATGTTGCGACCACAGGTGAGCAGCCCAAAGACCTACTGCCATTTGAAGGAGGCGAACATGCGTAAGGGGTTACCCTTTCAATTGGAGCACTACCTGGAACTAGCGGGCTGAAGCGGTCGATATTTAGATCCCAGAAAGCGCGGCTCCATTTCTGAGAACGCTCCCCCATGCTCGAACGCTTGGGTATACCACTAAAACACTGATTGTATCTCAGTCGTAATTTTGTATACCACTATAATCGCCTGGTTGGATCAGCAGAGACCGTACGACAAGCTTGCATCAAGATCGGGAAACACAGGGTACAAAGTATCAGCAATTTCCAACGCTACCTTTCTGCAACACCCTGCTAATTCTAACTCTCTCCAACCGCCTTCATTCCTTTCAGATTTTGCCTAAAACCTTAATTTTCAAATCCGTGGCATAATACTTGGTCTTTCATTACGCGTTAGTGCCAATTTATGAAAACCAGTCGCCAAGGGGGGTACCTGCGCCTCAGCTGGCCCCCTACCTTTATCTATGGGTGTCCACAAGACCAATTCATGCACAAGATCAACTTCAAGCCCGCTTAGAAAAGGAATTTGTTATGAAAAGTAGATATCTAATGCTGCTGTTTCCTTTTGTGCACGTTATTATAATTAAGGCAAAATCAAGAATCTCCATGCTCTTTAAGATCTCCCAATCGTCCTTTAAAATTTTTTTTGCTTTGAAGTACTCCTCGCAATCGATTCGGTATTCTAAAGCGATCAACTTCATCGAAGAAATAGCGGATTTATGTGCGTAAGAAACCATTTGTATCGGATATACGCCTTTGGGGGAATTCAATAACTTTGGATACGTCACATCCATCAGCTGAGCCATTTCGCACACTCTGCGAGGTGTTAGCATATCTGATTGAATGTTGTATTTAACAGCAACAGATGCAAAAGAAATCCAACCAACTAGTAAATTAGTGTATAACTGTGCCTCTCTATTTGGTTCTATACCCTTTTCAAGAAGATCGTACATAAAAGCGAGATTGGTTTCATGTGAGGCAATCAAATCTCGAACCTCTTTATCTTCCGCAAAAACTGGCCCAGTTAAAACTAATATTGCCATTAAAAATAAAGAATATTTCATAAGTTAATTGCCTTTATACGCCACAACATAGGAACCACCAGAACTCTCTATTGCCATCACTACTTGTATTGCTGCAGTCATCAAAGTAGCTCCATCCTTAATCGTACCCTATGACTTTACAGAACTTACTACTACAGTATTGGCTCCCGCATCAAGGATGCGCATTTTGTGCTACACCCGTCGGGATACCACCAAACTTAGAAGAAATTTTGTCATTAATTCTATCTTTTACTGAGATTGATTCCATATAATAAAATTCATTAAAATTATCTATAGCATTAACAGGTTTTTCAGGAGTCCATTGATCCATGGTCCCACGAGAGTATAACTCCCAAAGCTGATGCTCTACAGCGCAATTTGCCTTAACACCAACCTTGAGATGATCAAGCTCATCCTCGCACGAAGAGCCTGCCGAGCACCTAGAAGCACTTGAATGTAATCCTACCCAGCAGATTTCTCTCACGGTGATAAGGATATCGAATAACAGAAAAATGGCTTTACCATAGATTTAAGCGTCTATTTGTTTAACCCGAAAACTCCTATCTATGGATATCCTGAATAATTGGTGAGATATACCTCACACCCTAGCAGCCTCTAACTTTTACGATACTTAACCATACGATCTAAACTCCAACCAAGAAGAGAAGATTTTTCTTGCGCCAACAATGGCAGATCAGCCTCAATAAAACGCTTATGCAATATTTGCACTCCCAAGATATGATTGAGCATCGCATCCAATTGAACCTTTTTTGACCGATGCAGGGTCGGTAACTTATACTCTTCAATTAAAGTATCTATTTCCGAGTATCGCAGTAATCCAGCTAAATTAACCTCCTTTGGGCTGAGAAATTTCTCAATAACTCGTTGCACCCAAGTCCAAGCTCCGGTAACTGTCTCTACCGGAGGAGCCATGAATGCAAATTTTTGCTTTTTATATAGAACATCCGGAAGGACTCCCTTCATCGCTTCGCGAAGGGCATACTTTTCTGTAGTTCCGCTAATCCTGACCGATGGTGGGATTTGTATAGCAAACGCAGCCAGGTGATGATCGAGAAAGGCCGGACGGGTTTCAATGGAGTGTGCCATATCCACTCGATCACTTACCCAGCCCAATATCTGGGTCTCAAACATAGTTTTTATCCAAAGATACTGAGCAACATCCAGCGGATGTCTACCTTCAAGTTGTGATAAATCTAGCGTATCAACAATTGCCTTCCCGGCATCATAACCAGATATTTCTTTGCGCCACTCTTTGTTAAGCAATTTTTCTGCTTGATGATGACAGCTTAACCAGGATTGCAAGCATGTAGGGGTGAATCCTAAAGTCCGTTCCATTCCCTCTGATCGATAACTATCAATTGGCAGCATAGCTCCCTTAAATAAGCTATTGCTCCTTTCTAGATGTTGCTGCCAGGTTCTTCGTTTATTCAACTCAGCTTCAGATGTGCCATACAAGTAAAAATCTTTTTTAAATGCAGGATACCCAGAAAATAGCTCATCTGCCCCCTCCCCAGTAATTGCAACCTTGTAGCCATTAGACTTAACAGCTTTACTGAGCAAAAATTTAGCTACTGATAATGTATTGTAAAATGTCCTTTCGGTATGCCAGATGGTTTCTGAATAATTTTCATATATTTCTTCATCAGTTACCTTTACTATGAATTGGCTGACACCAATCTCACTCGCGGCTTCCTTTGCGATATGAGACTCATCGTAATCCGGATTTTCAAACGCTATCGTAAAGGCGGTGAGATCCTGCTGAGAAAGCGACTGCCCTACCCCAAGCAAGCTACCCGAATCAACACCACCTGAAAGATAATAGGTTACTGGGACATCAGCTTGAAGCCTCAAAGACACGGAGTCTATAATTTGTTCCCGCAAACCCTCAATATAATACTCATCAGACTTGTCACGAGCATACTCATCTGAAACCAAAAAATCGATGTCCCAATATTTATGTTGAGTAACAGCCAGTTCAGTGTTGTCTCGCTTAACTTTTGTAATGCACCCAGGTTCAACCTGGAAAACCCCTTCAAAAGCGGTTGTTCCAGGAATCGATACCTGAATGAGCTGGTGATACACTCCATGCGCTGTCAGTCTTCTTTGGACATCAGGGTGGGCAAACAAACTTTTAATTTCAGAACCAAATACTAAACCTTTTTTGATTCTAGCCCAATAAAGTGGCTTCACTCCAAACCGATCTCTAACCAAGTAGAGGCAATCCTCCATTTGATCGTAAACGGCAAATGCAAATTCTCCTCGAAGATGTTTAATAGCCCGAACAAGACCTAACTCCGCAATAAGATGCAAAATAATTTCGGAATCACTTTTACTTAAAAAATAAACTCCAGAGGCCCTCAATCTGGCTCTTATTCGCTGATAATCATAGATTTCACCATTATGAGCCAAATAGTAACGACCATCTTCTGACACATAAGGCTGAGAAGCGCGCTCATCACTCAGGTCATTGATCGATAAGCGCACATGACTCATCCCAAATCCCAGACCTGGAGGATTTGTAAAACCTACACCATCCGGGCCACGGTGGAACTGGATAGCAGCCATATTTAGAAGGAGTTGACCATCGACAGGCATTGTACGCGCACTATGAAGAATCCCAGCTATTCCGCACATAGACGATACCTTTTATTGGGGCCATTTCGAGACTGGAGAGGCTAGATAATGTCTACGACCTCACTAGGGCGGCCACAAATAGCCATTGCCAAGGCCATTCTGACGTACACACCACCTTTTGCCTGTATAAAATACCAATTATGGGGCGTATCATCCAGATTACTATCAAGCTCCCCCATTCGGGGTAAAGGATGCAGCACAATAGCTTGTTTTTTCAAAGGAGAATTATTATCTATAAAATATCCAGACCCAAAATCTCTATGACCCGCTGTTTTTAGGGATATAGCATTCATATAGACCACATCGAGCCGGGGAAGAATATCTCCAATCTTATCCGTTAACCTTATTTTTAAACCTTTTTCCTGAAGCATTGATAATTGCGCTTGCCTAAACGGTTCTTGTTCTTCCTCATCACAAAGCACAAAAACCCCTGAGAAAAACTCAGGAAAACAGCTCATGAGTATCAAGAGGCTTCTCGCCGCTCGCATTCGAGCTGGCGCTCCAATTAAGCCAATGGAGAGTTTTCGACTTTTTCCTGACAGAATGGAAGGGTTCCACTTAAGAAGTGCATATAGATCGATAAGGGATTGCGTGGGGTGCTCATCTATCCCGTTACCAGCATTGATGATTGGTATACTTAAATTATTAGACATAATTTTCACTGAATCTTCAGAAGAATCCCTCAAAACTACACAATCACCATAATTACTTACCATCTCTGCAACATCTCTTAAGCTCTCTCCGACACCAATACGTGTTGTCCCTTTATCTGTAATTGAAACAGTACTCCCTCCAAGTCGCAGCCAGGCGCTTTCAAAAGATAGCCTCGTCCTGGTGCTCGACTCAAAGAATGCGCTGATTAAGATTTTATTATTTAAATGACATGAGAATTTTCTGTTATCCAGCTCACAACGAGCGGCAAGTCTGAGTAACTGCAATATTCCATCTCTATTAAGCTGACTGCTCGATATAAGACTTTTACCAGTCAGGGACTCTAAGTATCTACCCTGCTCCGGGATAGCCTCTACCAGAGTTTTTGCCATCAAATTTGTATCTTTGTCGAACGGAGCGCTAGTCATCATAACCAAAGCCTAAATCAAATTTGAGGGGACAATTATCGCTTGAATAATCTGCGTGCAGATAAAGCACTTACAATACGGTTACTTAAATTCATACATCTAGTACCACCATCAAACTAAGAATCTTCAACCAATTTTATTGAACCTTGTTCCAATACGGTGTTCTTTCTAGCATTTCCTGCTGAATATCTTCTGGAAGAAGTTGAAATGGTGGAATTCCCTGCTGTATCTGCCATCCACCTCCGAGCGATAGATACACCTGCACCAGGTTCGCTGCCACGGCACCTCGCGCTATCGCCAAAATATCCTGCTGCTGAACATCTGATATCAGCGTAGTTATCACAGTATCAAATTCCACTTGACCATTAGTATATTGAGACAGGGAAATATCGACAGATCGCTGGGAGGCCTGGGCAGCCACCTCATAGTGAACTAATTGCCTTTGAGATTTTATATAAGCGACAATAGCGTTCTCCACATCAGCTTGCGCTAACAGAACTATTTGCTGATAGTCAGACACCAACTGCTGGAAAATCGCATCCTGTAGCCTGACATTGCTCCGAAGTCTTCCGTAGTTAAAGAGATTCCAGTCAAATTCAATAAAAAGGTCCCAGGCACTACTGCTGCCATTAAGTTGACCGCCATTGATATCGATAGCCCCTATCTCCCCACCAATACTAAAATTTGGATAGAGTTCCGCCCTCGCAACACCTATTAACTCACCTTGAGCTGCCAGCCGTCGCTCTGCTGCACGGATATCGGGTCGCTGCCTTAGTAAATCCTGAGGCATACCAACAGTAACGACTTTAGGAATCATAGGTATGGATGAGGGAAAAGAGACGATGTACCTCAAACTATTAGGAGGTATTCCCAGAAGGACTGCCAGGGCATTTTCAAACTGCTGTAAGCTTATCTCCAGTCCCGGCACACTGGCTTCTGTGTTACTGAGCAAAGCCTGCGCTTGCTCCGCATCCAGTGCACTGACCTCTCCTGCACGAAATTTGACTCTCGCGATCCTTAAACCCTCACGTTGTACGCGAATGTTTTCCCTGGCAACTTCTAGCCTGCGTTTCGTTGTGCGAATATTGATATAGGTTTGCGCCACCTGGGCAATAATAGAAACCAGCACACCATCATAGTCAGCTATGCTGGCTTCAAAATCTGCTGCGGCCGAATTAACCAGCCTTCTTAACTGCCCCCAGGTATCTAATTCCCAGGTTAAATTAAAGTTCGGGTAATATTCAGTCTGCAGATTGCCAGTGATCCCCGATCGAACATACTTTGAACGATCAATAAGTCCCTCAAGCTGCTGTGTTTGGGGATACTGGTTACCTATTGCAATAGCTAGCTGTTGCTGGGCCTGGAGAGCCCTGAGAGCCGCAGAACGCAGCTCCAGGTTATTCTCAATCGCAAGTGAGACTAATTCGTCCAGCGTCACATCTGAAAATGCCCACTGCCACCACAATGGGTTAACGGCTTCCAAGGTATCCAGTTTTGAGCTGGTTTGATAGATCCACTCACTTTCGACCTCTACCGGTGGGGGATGGTAATCTGGCCCCAGCATACAACTACTGCCGAAGATGAGCAGCAATGCCAACAGACACCCCTGTAGGCTCCGTATTAACCCTTTCCTGAAACTATTGGGATTGCACCGGTTCATCTTGCTCGGTGCCCGCAGAATTGCTCATTACTAGCACTGAGCTGGTAAATCCAACACGAAGCTTCACAGATTCGGGGACTTCTGTCAGATGAATCCTGACGGGAATACGCTGTGCAAGGCGAATCCAGTCAAATGTGGGATCTACCATTGGCAATAAGTCATTACCTGCAGTTCCATCTTTGCGAGCAATACCCCAGCCAATACTTTCAACATATCCTTCCAATTCTAGATGAGGATAAGCCATCAACTTCATAAATGCCTTATCCCCCGGAGCGATCCGACGAACAAAAGTTTCGCGAAAAAAACCATCAATACGAAAAGTGCTTATATCAACTACAGAAAGTGCAGGTTGGTTGGCGACGGCCTGATCACCGTAACGAAAATCTATATTGGTGACATAACCAGTAACCGGAGCAACAACTGTTGTGTATTCGAGATTTAGCCGCGCCTGCTCCAGCAGCGCAAAAGCCGCACGAACGCCCGGGTTATCGGCTCCAAGCGCTCCCAATTGTGCTCTAACCTGCTCCAGCTCCGCTTGGGATTGCTCCAAAGCAGCCATAGATTCCACCAAGCTGGCTTCTGCACCCGCTCGATACTCAATTGTGGATTCATACTCAGCCTGAGCCGCTTGCAATGCCCTTACTGATGTCGCTCTCTGGGGTAGCAGCTCTCTCTGCCGATCATATTCAGCTTTGGTTCTTGCAATTTCCGCATCAAGCGCGCCGATATTACTTTTTGCCAGATCAATATTTGCTATTGACTCCCTAATCCTGGCCTCATAAGCGAGAATATTCTTGTTTTGCGCTCGGTATGTATCGAGAGCTTCCTCGTACTCTGCCTTGGCCTCTTCCAAGGCTGCTTCATATATTCTCGGATCAATCTGAAACAGTAGTTCCCCTGCTTTAATAAACTGATTATTCTTAATAGGCAACTCAACTACCTGTCCAGTTACCCTGGGAGTCACTTGAATAATGTCCGCCTGCACTTTTCCATCCCTGGTCCAGGGATTATTGAGATATCTCCAGAACTGGATAATAAGTAACAGCAGTGCTACAAGCACTATTGTTCCAGTAAAAATATATTTTCTATACCTAGCCACTACTATATTCCCAAGAATATCCTTCCTATAAAAATTGAATAAATTACACTGAGGGAGATAATAACAACCGGTGGATTGGCAAAATATCGGGATAAACGATACCGATCCAAAAGCCTAGCGGTTAACAAGGCCGCAACAACACCAAACAAAGCTATCACCAATATTGGTGATAGATAGAAACTGCCTATTGATATATCGTGCGGTACTCTTTCCATTTAAAACCCTACAGACATTAAAGACACCTTTCCTCACAGAAAGCCTTCCAATCCACAGATTCTGAAACGCGACGAAACTCTGCCAGATAGTTATTGATGCAGTGGGTAACACCCAAGAAATAAAGAAAGTTTGTTACACCCTCTCTGGATTTTTCACTACATTCCCTTAGCTCCATCAACTCACCGACATCAATATTTGCCCTTTCAAATATCCTCCTATAACCTCTTCGCAGGGATTCAATATCAACCTTTTGGTTGCCACCAGAAAAATAGATAAGTATTTTGCTTGCAAGCCGCCTCCATATAAATGCCTCGCGAAGTAATCTTTTAGGAGCCACAAAATTTATTTTCTTCTTATCTATCTTATATAACAGCTTAACCTGATTGGATATCAACATAGCCAAACCTATAAGGCTTTGCATCTGGCTTCTGGTCATACCCCGCATTTTTTTATCAGAAATGCCCTCCACCCAATAGAACACTCTCTTCCTTGAGATCATAATAATATTCAGGTGGTACAATATATATAACCTGAAAAACAATGATTCTCTCTTTTTTTCGGAATATCACCCTCCACCACCAGCCATGCGGCACTATTGAGAATCCTATCAATACTTCTCTTCAGGTTTATTTCTGGGTGAGCAGTGAAGGGGATATTTCTTGAAACGGCCAAAATACAAAAAATTATCGCCAACACAAATAGATAATTTGTGTAAACTACAAAACTATACTCTTGAGAGTTGTTAAAATTAAAAATAATCTGGGGAAAGATAAGAACCAGGGTTCGAATCATCGACTGGGGTCCAAAGACCTTATTCGAGGAAAAGCTTACTACAAACGTCCATACAAAAATCACGACAGCCAATGAATAAAATCCGTGCAATTTCGGCATTAGAAAGAAATATATAGGTGCCGATAATATGCACACTAAAATCGTGAAAACACAGGTTTCAAACAATTGAATTTTAGGGGTCATTGAGGCGAGAATACCTATTACTGTTATCAGTAATATAACCAGCAATCCACCAATCATGTCAGGGATAAAAAGATATGCCAGATAAGCGATCCACATTCCCATCTGAACACGGACAATATTAGTCAACCTGTCCGGGTCGGGCATCAAAGCTCCAAGCCAGCCTATGCCATCACTACTTACCTGTCTCGAATAGGAGTCACCCCGTGTTTGTATATCATTTACTGAATCAATTAGAGATCGGGTTTCAACCTCCAAGTCATTTAAGGATTTTCTAGTAACGGCTAAAGCAGCGGTTTCAAAGGTTGACAACCTCTTTACTTCTTCAATATTTCCTCGAACCACTCTCCCATTGGCACTATCTACAGGCATTTCCTCTGAAAGGGCGGTTTCCACTTGCGCGAGACGCCCCTCAATGTCGGGCATGTATTCGTCGACACCAATAAGGAATTTTGATATACCCAGATCACCTGAGAGTGCTAAGCTTTCTTCCAACTTCAAGAGGGACTGCGTGACGGCTGTCGCAGATTGACCAAAGTGACCCCACTGCTTTCGACATTCCCACACCTCATAACTATCTGAGCTCGCATCGCCAATGGCTGTTTGTAAGCGCGTATCAAGCTCTAAAAGAGCAACACGCTTTTTACGCCTAATCTTTATTTTCTCGCCACTTCTAACCCGAGAAAAACAATTATCCACAAATCGACGATGTTCTCTCAATAAATCCAGAGATGCTCTTCTTAACTCACCACGACTACAGTTAGGCCAGATCAAAACGGCTACCAATCCGTAGACAATTATTCCGAGCAAGGACTCCTGAATACGTAAAACCCCAGCCTTGTAGGAGATAGAGAAGTCGCCACCAGTCACATCCCACAACAAAAAGATGACATACCCACTTGTAAGCCAAAAATACTGATAGTTTGATCTCTGTAAAAAATAGACGCAGATAGATACCCAGATAGATAGGGCGATCATAAACAACCAGCGATCTTGCGGAAATAATGCGACGATTATCCAGCCAGCCAGCAAGGCAAATAGCGTCCCTAAAATCCACAAAATGGCTCGATTAAGAGACTGCCCCAAATTCGCCTGACTGCAGACAATAACAGCAAATCCAGCCCAAAAAGGCTTCTCCCAATTCAGGCCCAAGGCAATGGCATAAACGATCACTAAAGCTGTTGCTAGCTTAATAGACTCTTTAACATTACGAGACAACTGCAAAGCTTTCTCCGACCATTTCTACATACTATTGCTTCACCATTTTGATCTTTGGCACAGCAATATGTATCTACCCTAAATACAAGCTGGATAACCAAAAGGGAGTATGGCATATAAAAAGGTAGAGAAATCTAAGACCTGGGGGCTTAGCAAAAACGGCCCAAGGCCTAACAATCCGCCCACTGGTATGAAATACAAATTCTGCCAGCTTATAAAAATAAACGCCTAAAATACCAAAAGGATTAGGCATGCCTTCCTAACCTCTCTTCTCACAATCCTGAAGCCCAAGCCATCCCCCATCTTCGCCCAGCACCTTTAAATACACTAATTATAAATCCTTAAGGCAAGAAGGGAACGCGGTATCAGCGGTATTACCGGACCAAATATTAGTGCCAGAGCTACAATCTAAGGCTTCATTATCATCTAAAAGATCATCTAAGCCGCTTCCTGTTACCGTATTCCCACTGATTACATTGTCCTGATTAGGAAAATCGTATGGGCCACCAATAAAAATTCCATAACTTGCACTACCCAGCACTGAATTGCTGGCAATAACGCAAAACGATGCACCCACCGACATTCCATTAATTGGTTGCTCCGCTAGCACGATCCCCAAATCATTATCCTGCAGATTATTGTTTGAGATGTTGGAAAAGAAACCACTTGCAATTATTCCATACACAAGAAAACCTGAGATGCTGTTACCCACCACTACATTTCTCACACCGAAAACATCAATTCCAGCCGCCTCAGCGTTATTACTATTTGACAGCGTATTCTGGCGAATAAGATTGCTATCACTTTCTACATTAATAGCAATATCATCTGAATCCTCTACAGTTACCCCTACAACCGCATGAAAACCATCCCCACGTAATGACACCCCAATTCCACAGCCTCTCAGTTCCCCACCAGTTAGCCGAGCATAAGATCCAGCCATAAGTATACCAGCGCCACTACCGGTACACTCCACCGAACCATCACCTACCATGGTTAACTTACCATCGGGACCTTCAATAGTAAGAGCAGGATCTTCACTACAGGAAAGGGCCTCACTTAATTCTTGAGCATCAGTAATCGTATCTCCACATTGAACATCTGCTATGGCATAGGAGGAAAAAGCCGAAATCAACATTATCAGCCCCGCCAGATATCGCTTATTCGGAGAATTAGACATAGCTGGAGCCTCGACGTGAAGTTAAAATTAAACTTCAGTGTCGGATTCCAAAAAGTAGCCTGCCATAAGAATATATTCTCATTCTAACTTAAACGATAGAGATATATCTTATGACTAAAATCATAAAATCAGTGACAATACATCGACAATCGCCCTTCTATAAAAACTTAAGCACTACCCCAGCCTATCAATTGACATGCAACCAAAGAGCATTCCCAGATTAAGAACTTAATTAATCACAATTTGTTTTTTAGGAAACCGTATAACACCGTCACTTTCCCATCGATAATTATCTTCCACTTCCAGATTCTTTAGCTGAACCCCATCAGGCATATTGATTCTTTTAATAAATCTGCCCGAATAATCCCAAAACCCCATATGACAAGGGTCGAATAAACCTTGCAGCGGTATATCTCCCGCAAATCCTGAAGAATCGTGTAGAAAACACCCTTTATGGGTACTCAGCGGATAATAAACAAAAAAGTCTGGAATAGTCCCTTCACTATAGTAGGGACCATTTGTCAATTTATTATTAGCAACAAGCTCCTTCAAATATTCTTCTGTAGGCCGATAAACTGCTAAAGGCCTACCCTCATATTCATAGATTTTCATCTTGCCTTTAGGGATTGAATAAACACTAACAGTCAAAGGCCCATCCGTTGCAGCAGATGGTTTCAAACTTTCAACAAAGGGGTATAAAGAAAATAATAAGCCGACACAAACCAACCCCCAGACACACCGAACAAGAATTTTCCTTTTGCTCATCGCAATTCCCTAAGATGCACTACCTAATTTTGCCTCAGCCACCCAGCTCAATAATGAATATTAAAGATGGAAAGTTGCGCAAACCGAAACCCCATAATACAACTTAAGAGTCAGAAGAGAACTAACAAAATTACCTGCGACAATCTGGATTAGCGCAGGGTAATAGAGCTAAAACCGATTAATAGCTGATGCAGATACCCAAAAATAAAAAAAGGCCCCAAATGGGGCCTTCTCGAACTCAACCAGCTCAGCAATTATGCATTTAGAGCTTTAAACTCGCGCCTACGGCGGTGCAGAACCGGCTCGGTATAACCATTAGGCTGGGCACAACCTTCGAATACCAGCTCACAAGCAGCCTGGAAGGCAACGCTCTTATCAAAGTTCGGTGCCATATCGTTATAATTGGAGTCGCCGGCATTCTGGCGGTCTACCACAGCAGCCATACGCTCCATGGTTTCACGCACTTGCTTTTCGCTAACGATACCGTGCTTGAGCCAGTTGGCGATATGCTGAGAGGAAATTCTCAGGGTTGCACGGTCTTCCATCAGGCCGACATCATTAATATCCGGCACCTTGGAGCAACCCACGCCCTGCTCTACCCAGCGTACTACATAGCCGAGAATACCTTGGGCATTGTTGTCCAACTCAAGCTGGATATCTTTAGCACTCCAGTTAGTTTCAGCCGCTACCGGAACTGTTAAAATATCTTCCAGCTTGGCGTGATGGCGATGTTGAATCTCTTCCTGGCGGCGATTCACATCCACTTTGTGGTAGTGCAAGGCATGCAAGGTAGCAGCCGTGGGCGACGGTACCCACGCCGTGTTGGCACCAGCCATTGGGTGGACCAACTTAGCGTGCATCATGGCTGACATCTGGTCTGGAATTGGCCACATACCTTTACCAATTTGTGCTCTGCCCTTCAGGCCACTGTTCAGGCCAACATCCACATTCCACTCTTCGTAGGCGCTAATCCATGTGGATTGCTTCATATCACCCTTGCGAATCATGGGGCCTGCAAGCATGGAAGTATGGATCTCGTCACCGGTGCGATCCAGGAAGCCAGTATTAATAAAGACTACACGCTCTTTCGCTTCGGCAATACAGGCTTTGAGGTTCACAGTGGTGCGGCGCTCTTCGTCCATAATGCCCATTTTTACTGTGTAACGGGGCAGATCGAGCGCATCTTCGATTCGGTTAAACAGAGTATTGGCGAAAGCCACCTCCTCCGGGCCGTGCATCTTTGGTTTTACGATATAGATGCTGCCTTCACGGGAATTCTTGATCGGGCCCTCACCACGGAGGTCATGCAAAGCGATCAAACTGGTGATCATGCCGTCGAGAATCCCTTCGGGAATTTCCTGGCCATCGCCGAACAGCACTGCATCGTTGGTCATCAGGTGGCCGACGTTGCGCACGAACATCAGGCTGCGCCCCGGTAAGGTAACCTGGTTGCCGTTCGGGGAGGTGTACTCACGATCTGCATTGAGCCTGCGCTCAAAGGACTTACCGCCTTTGCTAATGGTTTCCTTCAGGTCGCCTTTCATCAGACCGAGCCAGTTGCGGTAAACCACTACCTTATCTTCAGCATCGACAGCCGCTACCGAATCCTCGCAATCCATAATGGTGGTCAGCGCGGATTCCATTAGCACATCTTTAACACCGGCATCATCGGTTTTGCCGATGGGGCTCTCGCGATCCACCTGGATCTCAAAGTGCAAACCGTGCTGCTTCAGCAGGATGCTGGAAGGCTCTTCGCTGTCACCCAAATAACCAACAAACTGCTTGGCATCTTTTAAGGTGGCGATGTCGCCATTGGCCTGTACCACTTCCAGCAGCGAGCCATTGATGCGGTATTGCACCGCCTCAGCGTGACTACCGCAGGTAAGCGGAGCCGACTGATCGAGGAAGTTGCGTGCATATTCGATCACTTTAGCGCCGCGAACCGGGTTGTATTCCGTGCCTTTTTCCACGCCACCCTCTTCACTGATCACATCTGTACCGTAGAGTGCGTCGTAAAGGCTGCCCCAGCGCGCGTTTGCAGCATTGAGGGCGTAGCGTGCGTTCATTACCGGCACAACTAGCTGAGGTCCCGCCAGGATGGCGATCTCTTCATCGACATTTTCGGTAGTTGCACTGAATTCAGCTGGCTCGTCGGCGAGGTAGCCGATCTCTCGCAGGAAGGTCTGGTAGCCTTCCAGATCGCGGAAACCCTCGGGGTTGTCCGTGTGCCAGCGATCCAGGGTCTCCTGCAGTTCATCGCGTTTTTCCAGCAAGGCGCGATTTACCGGGGCCAGATCGTGGACAATAGATTCCAATTTGGCCCAGAAAGCTTCGGCGCTAACTCCAGTTCCTGGAATCACCTCCTCGCAAACCAGGTTGTAAAGTTCTGGTGCGATTTGCAGATCGCCGATTTGGACTCGTTCCGTCATACCCAGGGCCTCTCATCAGATTGTTGGAATAGCGGCATTCTAAACAGCCATTTCCACATACCGCTAATTTATAGACACAATTCCCACTATTCATAGATCGAATTTTTATGACAAAGCAGTTGATGTGTGTTTGCCCGGACAGAACCGCGCAGACACAGCGCCCACCTGCAACATCGTTACAAAGCGCGGCCAATATCGAGAATTAAACGGCGCAGCCAGCGGTGCGGGGCGCTCTGTTGCAACAGTGGGCTCCAAGCCATTTTTAACTCCAAGTTGGGAATTTCAAGGGGCGGATCACGCCTCACCACGCGGGGATTATCACTGGCCAATTGGGCCAAGCGAGTGGGCACCGTTACGATCAGATCGCTCTGTTCAGCCAGCAGCATAGCTACCTGGTAGTGACGGGTGAAAACGGAGATATCCCGCTTCTCTCCCAAACGACCTATGGCCTCATCTACCCAGCCCAAGCGCTGTACATCTTCCGGGTTAACCCCGACACCCACCCCCATACCGGTCTTGCTCACCCAGATATGCTGGGCTTCCAGATAACTCTGAAGATTGTAATCCCGGAGTATCGGGTTATCAGCGCGCATCACACAGGAGAAGCTGTCGCGCCATACGGTGGCCTGGTGAAAGCTCTGCGGCATGCTGTCAAAGCGGTTGATCACCATATCCACTTTGCCTTGCTCTACATCCACAAAGCTCACATCACTGGGCGTCATGATATCCAGGCTGATACCCGGGGCGTCATCCCGCAGCTGCTTTAACAGCGGCGGTATCAGGGTGGACTCGGCATAGTCACTAGCCATGATGCGGAAGGTGCGGCGGGTATTGGCGGGGTCAAAATCCCGATTTGGCTGGATAACCCGATCAATGGAGGAGAGTGCTTCGCGCACCATCGGCTGCAATTCCAGAGCCCTTTCCGTGGGCATCATGCCCTCACGGGTGCGCACCAGCAACGGATCGTCAAACAGTTCCCGCAGGCGCTTCAGGCCATTACTCATGGCCGGTTGGGACAGCCCCAGGTAATTAGCTGCACGGGTCACATTGCGTTCGCGCAGTAGCACATCGAGATACACCAGCAGGTTCAGGTCAGCTCTTTCCAGTTGCATACATCTATTCGCCAAATCGATAGTGAAAATAAAATCAATAAATTAGGCAAATTATGCCACTCCTCCTAAGATACTCAACACCTAATCGCAGTCACCGTTTAAGGATTTACAGTCATGTCCACTTACACTCAAGACATCGACGCGGTAGCAAAGCTCCGTGAAAGCCATGGCAGCTCCTGGGACGCCATCGATCCCGAATCTGTTGCCCGTATGCGTGCCCAGAACAAATTCAAGCACGGCCTGGATATCGCCAAGTACACCGCTGATATCATGCGCGCCGACATGGAAAACTACGACAAGGACACGTCCAAGTACACCCAGTCCCTGGGTTGCTGGCACGGTTTCATCGGTCAGCAGAAGATGATTTCTATTAAGAAGCACTTCGAAGGCAACACTGACCGCCGCTACCTGTACCTGTCCGGCTGGATGGTTGCCGCTCTGCGCAGCGAATTCGGTCCTCTGCCCGACCAGTCCATGCACGAAAAAACTTCCGTAGCTGCTCTGATCGAAGAGCTCTACACCTTCCTGCGCCAGGCTGATGCACGCGAACTGAACGACCTGTTCCGCGAAGTGGATGCCGCTCGCGAAGCTGGCGATAAAGAAGCTGAGAAAGCTGCCCAGGACAAGATCGACAACCACAAGACTCACATTGTACCGATCATCGCCGACATCGATGCAGGTTTTGGTAACGCCGAAGCAACTTACCTGCTGGCCAAGAAAATGATCGAAGCGGGTGCTTGCTGTATCCAAATCGAAAACCAGGTTTCTGACGAGAAGCAGTGTGGTCACCAGGACGGTAAAGTAACCGTTCCTCACGAAGACTTCCTGGCCAAGATCCGCGCAGTTCGCTACGCGTTCCTGGAACTGGGCGTAGACAACGGTGTTATCGTTGCCCGTACCGACTCCCTGGGCGCTGGCCTGACCAAGCAAATCGCTGTAACCAATAAGCCGGGTGACCTGGGTGACCAGTACAACTCCTTCCTGGATTGCGAAGAAATCGATGCTTCCGAGCTGGCCAACGGCGACGTAATCATCAACCGCGAAGGCAAGCTGCTGCGTCCTAAGCGTCTGGCTTCCAACCTGTTCCAGTTCCGCAAGGGCACTGGCGAAGCGCGCTGCATCCTGGACAGCATCACCTCTTTGCAGAACGGTGCAGACCTGATCTGGATCGAAACCGAGAAGCCTCACGTTCGCCAGATCGGCGGCATGATGGACGAAATTCGCAAAGTCGTTCCCGATGCGAAGCTGGTTTACAACAACAGCCCGTCCTTCAACTGGACCCTGAACTTCCGCCAGCAGGTATTCGATGCCTGGTCTGAAGAAGGTAAAGACGTATCCGCATACGACCGCGCCAACCTGATGAGCGCCGAATACGACGACTCTGAGCTGTCTGCAGCGGCCGACGAGAAGATCCGTACCTTCCAGGCCGACGCGGCTCGCGAAGCTGGTATCTTCCACCACCTGATCACTCTGCCGACTTACCACACTGCGGCCCTGTCTACCGACAACCTGGCCAAAGAGTACTTCGGTGAGCAAGGTATGCTGGGCTATGTGAAAGGCGTACAGCGCAAAGAGATCCGTCAGAGCATCGCCTGTGTTAAGCACCAGAACATGGCTGGTTCCGACATCGGCGACGACCACAAAGAATACTTTGCTGGTGATGCTGCCCTGAAGGCTGGTGGTAAAGACAACACCATGAACCAGTTCGGTTAATCGACCGGTACGGTTTCAGTAAATTTGAGGCGGCACTTGCCGCCTCTTTTTTGAACCCATTGGGTTCATCTCAAAGCACCGCAAGTTTGCCTACGCTTTGATCTCTGCAATTTTTATTACTTGGGCCGCTACTGCGGCCCTTTTTTATTCCGAAACTGAACTACCCCGGTTCTTTCCCTCGCAAAGACAACTCCTCGGCTAGCCTTAAAGCACCCTCGTTGAAATTCGCGCATCATGAGCGATCAAAATTTAATTCTGATATTCAATTGCGGCAGCTCGTCAGTGAAGTTTTCCGTGCTGGACCCGGATTCGGGTGCAGAACATCTTGCCGGTATCGCGGAAGCCCTTGGCACCCCCAAAGCCAAACTGAAGTGGCACTATCAAGGAACAGAAGACTCCCATCGGCTCGCGCTGGATAGCAACCACGCAGCGGTCATTAATGAGCTGGTGACTCAGTTTGACCGAGCCTGGTCAGAGTTACAGGACGGGTTAAAAGCGATAGGCCACCGAGTCGTCCATGGCGGCGAGCATTTCTCCAGCTCCGTTCTGATCAGCCAGAAGGTGATGGCCTGTATCGAAGAGTGCTGTGACTTGGCCCCCTTGCATAACCCCGCTGCTCTCAAGGGGATCTACGCCTCCCTAGATGCCTTCCCCCAACTACCCCAAGTCGCCGTCTTTGATACCGCCTTTCATCAGCAAATGCCGAAGTATGCGTATCTATACGGGCTCCCCTACCCACTGTACGAAGAGTACAAGATCCGCCGCTATGGCATGCATGGCAGTAGCTATCAGTACATTGGCGAGCGGTGCGCTGAACTACTGGGAAAACAGACGGCTGAACTCAATATTATTGCTGCTCACCTCGGTGGCGGCGCCTCTGTTTGCGCCATCAAACAGGGGCGCAGTGTAGATACAAGCATGGGGCTTACACCTCTTGAAGGACTGGTAATGGGGAGTCGCTGCGGCGATCTGGACCCGGGAATACTCCTCTACTTACAGCAAGCGCTTGGATATACCCAAGACTCACTAGAGCAGTTGCTAAATAGAGAAAGCGGTATGCTGGGCATATCCACCCTGAGCAGTGATTGCCGTGCACTGGAGCAAGCTGCCGAGAAAGATCATAAGGGAGCCAAACTCGCCCTGGAAATATTCTGTTACCGCCTGGCCAAATATATTGCTGCTTACACCATCCCCTTGGGTAGCGTCGATGCTTTGGTATTCACCGGCGGTATCGGGGAGAACTCCTCCGGGGTGCGAAGCCGGACCATCGAATGGCTCAAGCCCTTAGGCTACCAACTCAACCCCGAAGCCAATCAGAAAACCAAGTCGCAAGTAGAGGGGTTAATCTCTGCGCAGGAAACTCCCAACATCCTGGTAATCCCCACTAAGGAAGACTGGATTATTGCCCGGGATACATCGCGCTTGGTGCAGTCTTAAACATGCTGCGACACAGCAATGCCAGAACCCTGATGCTGGTTCCTCTGGAAGCGGGAGCCGGTATCACCTCTGTAAGCCTGGGTTTAATTCGGGCGTTAGACCGAAAAAGTATTGAGCTTCAATTTTTTAAACCTGTTGCCGAGCCCCCACCCCCAGACGGCACTATAGAGCGCACCACTGAGATCTTGCGGCAAACATCCAACCTGGCCATCCCCAGCTCACTGAGTGCCGAATATGCGGACTCGATGGTATCCACCGGAAAAATGGCGGATTTACTGGAAGAGATTCTCGCCCGCTTCAGACGAATCTCGGCGAAGGCTGAAGTCAATGTGATCGAAGGCGTGCTACCCAGCCGCGACAATCCCGTGACTAACCAGCTGAATTATCAAATTGCCAAAACCCTCGATGCGGAAGTGGTACTCGTCGCCTGTCCATCCCCCGGTGCAAGTGACTCAATTAAGCAACTTCGCGAGAGACTGGAGTTTGCCGTACGTCTTTATGGCGGCGAGGATGCGAAGCGCGTGGTGGGCTGCATCATCAATAAAGTGGGTCTGCCAGCGGAAATTATGGATACTCCCGGAGCTCATTTAATTGGACTGCATTCACAACTGGAATCTAGCAAAGAAAGCCCCCTAGCCTGACCCCTGAGATACTTTCAAAGCAGATTCCACTGCGTATTGTCGGTTTTATTCCCTGGAATGCAGAACTGCTCTCCCCTCGTGCTCTCGACCTGGCGCGGCACTTTAATGCAAAGGTACTCAATAAAGGAGAGCTGGAAACACGCAGGTTGCATACCGTCACTTTCTGCTCCCGCTCACTGCCCAATATGTTGAGAAGATTTAAGCCCGGGGCCATGCTGGTGACTTCTGCCGATAGGCCCGACGTGGTTGTGGGCGCATGTTTGGCCGTTATGAATGGAGTCAAAATTGGATGCCTGCTATTAACCGGCGGCTACCATTTGGACAAAGCCATTTTGAAACTGTGTACCCCGGCCATGGAAACAGGCCTTCCCATTTTACTGGTACCTTCCAATACCTGGCACACGGTGATGTCACTGCAGACTTTTAATTTGCGCACCCCATCAGATGACAGAAATCGCGTGGACCGGGTGCAGGAATTTTTCGCCAGTCGCCTGGATGAAGCATGGGTGGAATCACTGAGCCAACAAAGTGAAATCCCCAAACGCCTTTCACCTCCGGCATTTCGCTACCACCTCACGGAAATGGCCCGGCGCCGCACTATGCGGATTGTCCTACCCGAGGGCACCGAACCCCGCACAATTCGCGCCGCCCAGCTCTGCCTGGAGAGAGAGATCGCACACCCAGTTTTACTGGGCGAAGAAAAAGATATTTTCAAAATTGCCGAGCAGCAGGGGTTAAAGCTCAATAAAAAGTTGGAAATTGTCGATCCCAAGGCGGTGAGGGCACACTATGTGGAACCCATGGTTGCCCTGCGTAAAAACAAGGGACTTACTCAAGTGGTGGCACTCGAGCAGCTACAGGATAATGTGGTTCTCGGAACCATGATGTTGGCATTGGGTGAAGTGGATGGACTGGTGTCCGGAGCTATTCACACAACAGCCAATACCATTCGGCCCGCCCTGCAACTGATCAAAACCGCCCCGGATGAAGAGCTGGTTTCCTCGATATTTTTTATGCTGCTCCCTGAACAGGTACTGGTCTACGGAGATTGCGCGATCAATCCCGATCCCGATGCACAGCAACTCGCCGCTATAGCCATTCAATCAGCAGATTCCGCAGCGGCATTTGGTATAGAACCCCGAGTCGCAATGATCAGTTACTCCACCGGCACATCCGGCAGCGGCAGCGATGTCGATAAAGTCCGCGAGGCCACCCAGCTGGCCAAACAGAAGAGACCGCAGCTGATTATTGATGGCCCCCTTCAATACGACGCCGCCTTAATCCGCAATGTCGCTGCCCAAAAAGCCCCGCACAGCCCCGTAGCCGGCAGGGCCACAGTTTTTATCTTTCCCGACCTGAATACCGGCAACACTACCTACAAAGCCGTTCAACGCAGCGCTGATTTAGTGAGTATTGGGCCAATGTTGCAGGGGTTGCGCAAGCCGGTTAACGACCTATCACGGGGCGCACTCGTGGATGATATTGTGTATACCATTGCCCTCACCGCCATCCAGGCCCAGGGCAAACTTCACTAATTTTATTTACTCCCGGCGCAAAGGCCTACGCTGGTCGATATACTCTTGTAACGCGGCAGCAACGATATAGGCTTCCAGCCTGTGCTCATAGGTCTCTGTATGATCGTACCCCATTCGCTGTAAGCAGCGTTGGATATAGTCGGCACTTGAGGATTTATCGTGCCAGACCCGGCGGCCTTTAAAAATATTGGCCAGCACTTTCCACCAGCTTTTATCAGCGGAGCGCAAGTGCTGTAGGGCCACCGCTAGCAGGGCTTCCTCATCAGAGAAATCAGTACCCAGTGGATAGTGAGGCAGTTCCGCCAGGCATTTTTCGTCATTGAATACACTGGCGAGGTGTTCAGGTGTGTTTTTATTAAAACTCTCGGGAATAGAAAAGCTTTTTTCTATCTTCCCCGCGTGCTTAGCCTGCTCTAGCAATACGGCTTGAAAGCGGGTATCACAGATACTGAGCATGGCCACCATTACATCCCGGTCTGTTTTACCACGCAAATCGACTGCGCCATATTCCGTCACAACCACATCGCGCAAATGCCGGGGAATTGTCGTGTGAGGATATTCCCATACAATATTACTCTCGCAGATTCCATCGCGCATTCGCACACTGGGGAGCGCAATAATGGATCGAGCCCCTGGCAAGTCCCAAGCCTGGGCGACAAAGTTATATTGCCCCCCACCCCACTCACCACGTGGTTATCCACCAAGGCATCCGAGACAACCGCCCCCCCAAGTGTCACCATCATGGCCGAATTTACAAAGCGCGCATGCTGTCGCTGCGCCAGCTTTAGGTCTCTTTGGGATTGGAGGTCATTGGTAAAACTGATGTCAATCATATCGAGACCTGCACCCTCCCTAGGGTCCAGATCCCGCAACTCTCGATACATAAGTTCCGGCCCCAGATAGAAGCCGCCATGTAACCAGACCCCCCCAGCGATCTTTTTATTCAGGCAACTACCAATTAGACGGCGGCGCCCATGTTCGCTGTGAAGATCACACTCCTCTTCTTCACCATCAGGAGTCAGCAACTTATGGCCCCGCCAACTGTAGCTGGGGTCCACAATGCCAAGCTGCTGTAAAAAATCTGTATCTGCCACGGTTAAAGGGCAACTGATACGGCCAGCATTCTTTAATGCCAGCAGCGTTTCTTCCTGCACAGTATCAGTAATCTGATCGCTATCGAGCAGATGTTGAATTGTCGCATCAGCGTAGACTTTACGGGTCAGAACTCCGGCTCTGCGCAGATGGAGAAAACCGTGGGGCACCATTTCACTGGCCCCGTAAAGGCCCCGCTTAAAGGTGCCAGTACATAGAGGCAGTTCCTCTCGGTAGCGCTTAGCATCCTCTTCCACCAAGTCATCCAGAATCCGGCAAAAGAGGGCGTTTTCCTTATGCCTCAAGCGCAGTACATGGCAAACCGCATCTCCCAGGGCGCCGATACCTACTTGAAGGGTTCCTCCATCTTCAACCAGACTGGCGATATGGTAGGCGATGCTGTATTCGGTAAAGGTTACTGGCAGGGCCGGAGCCGCAAACAGCGGCGTATCGAAAGTCTCGCCTTTCAACAAAAAGTCAAAAGCACTGGCCGGTAGCTCACTGCTTCCATGGATATAGGGCAGCTGTGTATTTACTTCACCCAATAAAAACAGGGGATAGTCTTTGCGCTGAGCTGCCAGCTTTAGAACAGGCAGTGTCAGGTCTGGGTTGCAACTTAAACTGTACCTATCTCCACACTCTGAAGGCGCCACCATTTGCGCAATAACGTTAACCCCCCGACTGATCAGCTCACCGGGTACCTGGGTATAATTTGCACTCACGTAGTGTTGCTGCGCATAGTTGTTGCCGAGCAGCGAACCGGGCTCCATAAAGAATTCAATTACCTGGATATTACCTGGCAGGTGCCCTTTCCTCCTCGCGGGAACATAAGCAAGGTCTTGGTATTGACTGTAATGGGTATCCAGAAGTGGCTGGATAAAGCGCCGGGAAATATCACTATCCCCACGGGGGCGCTCCAGCGTCAGGGCCGTAAATATCGTCAGTGAAATCGTATGATCTTCTGCCGCTCGAGCGTATAGCGTATTAGCGAAATGGTTTGCCTTACCAAGCCCCAGCGGTAAGGCCAATACTATTTTCTTGCCGACAACTTCTAAGAGCTTATCGACACACTCCTCGGCACTGGTAAAGCTCTCTGGAGAATTCTTGTGCGCAGATTCCATCGGAGGTAGCTTTCCTCAAACCTTATTGGACTGTGCCCGCACACCCACCCAAGTGCTCAAAGTGATCCACCTGAATTGCCTTCTCCACAGCATCCGCTGTATCGTAGAGTATCTCAGCCTCTTCATCGCTGATTAGATTTTTCTTTAACCCTTCTTCCACGCTATCCCTGCTCAGGTTGCGAATACCGCCTTTTTTTAATTTTTCACGAGCCCGCTCGGAAGCGCATACCCGATCAAACGCCTGCTCAACAATATCCACTCCATCCCCGGGAGTTCCGAGAAAGACCCCACTGGTCAGCCGGTCGCGAGTCGCCGACGGCGTCAACAGTAATTCCGCACAGGCCTTGGCTTGCCGATCCGATGCGGTGTGGACACTGTGACCCCAAGGCATGGTGAGGAAGTGCATTACTTGGCCAATAAATGGCCGGGGGAAATTTTGAAACACCTCCAACAAGTTGACTTCGATCTTATGCAATCCATCTCGCATGGCAAATTCCAGCAGAGGGAGGTCATCCTTAGGGTTGCCATCATCATAAAAGCGCTTCAGGGTGCAGCTGAGTAGATACAGCTGACTCAAGACATCGCCCAATCGGGAAGAAATTAATTCTTTTCGCTTGAGTTCTCCTCCCAGAGTCATCAAGGAAAATTCGGTGACCAGAGATAGCACCGCCGAATACCGATTCAGTTGTCGGTAGTACTTGGCAGCGTGCCCTACGTTGCGAGGGCTGCTGGCAAACAAGCCCACCGTCCAGCCGTGAAAAATACCCCGACAAAGGGTTTTGAATTGAAACCACATATGTTTGGGCAGCAACTTATCCAGTTCATCCAAACCCGCTTCATGATCCGGATTTTCTGCCGCCAACATTTCCTGCAAGATATAGGGGTGACAGCGAATTGCACCCTGACCAAAGATCATCAAACTGCGAGTGAGAAGATTGGCCCCCTCTACCGTAATTGCTACCGGTATCGCTCGATAAACATTACCCAGGTAATTTAATGGACCATCCATAATGGCCTTGCCCGCATGGATATCCATTGCATCAATAATGGCCTGGCGTAGACCGCAAGTAGCATTGGCTTTCATAATTGCGGTGATCACCGCTGGCTTTCGCCCCTCATCCAGAGCACGGGTAGTCGTTTTATGGGCGCTATCCAATACGAAGGCGATAGAAGCAATTTCAGCCAAGCGGCGTTGCACGCCTTCAAAGCGACCAACGGGCACATTAAATTGCTCTCGAACCCGGGCGTAAGCGCCAGTCATGCGCGCGGCCATTTTTGCCCCACCGGTAGACAGGGATGGCAAAGAAATTCCTCGGCCTGCGGCAAGGGCACTCATCAGCATCTCCCAACCTTTGCCGACATTCTCCTCGCCGCCAATAATCCAATCCATGGGCATAAAAACATCTTTTCCCCAGTTGGGCCCGTTCTGAAATGCTTGCAGTGCTGGGAGATGCCTCTGACCAATGGAAACTCCCGGTGTATCTGTGGGCACCAGGGCAACCGTAATACCCAGCTCTTCTTCATCGCCGAGAATATGGTCCGGGTCATAGAGTTTGAAGGCCAAACCTAACACCGTAGCTATCGGGCCCAAGGTGATATAGCGCTTGTGCCAATTAACACGCATACCAAGGACCTTTTCGCCTTGATATTCGCCGTAACAGACTACGCCACGGTCAATCATGGATGCCGCATCAGATCCGGCCTCCGGACTGGTCAGCGCAAAGCAGGGAATATCAGTGCCATCTGCCAGACGTGGCAAATAGTAATCTTTTTGCCCTTGCGTACCGTGAGCCAGTAGCAGCTCTCCCGGGCCCAATGAGTTAGGCACCATTACTGTGACACCCACACAGGTACTGCGGGTGGTAATTTTGGTCACTATCTCCGCATGAGCTGTCGGGGAAAAGCCAAGGCCGCCATATTTCTTGGGGATAATAATGCCAAAAAAGCGATTTTTCCGTAGGAAATCCCAAACATGCTCCGGAATATTGCGATCCACATAGCTAATTTGCCAATCGTTGATCATTCGGCACAGCTCTTCGACTGGCCCCTCCAGGAAAGCCTGCTCCTCTTCATTGAGCGCAGGTGGACCCATCCCCAACAACTGATCCCAATGTGGTTTACCTGACAATAACTCAGCGTCCCACCAAACCTCACCCGCTTCCATCGCCTCCCTTTCTGTTTCAGAAATTGGCGGAAGTACCCGTTTAATAATTTTTAAAAGAGGCGCGGTAAAGAATTTTTTGCGCAATTCGCTCATTTTCACCTTCCATAGCGGCAGCCGTTGCAACAAACACTGCCAATTCCCGCAGGGTCGAGAGAGTCATCAATGCACAATAATAGGAGACGTTTGATTGCAGGTAAGAATTCACAGAAGAAATCCATGCCCCTACCCTGATAGACATTTTATTTTTCAACAAAACCGGCGTTGTTTTTTTTAGGGCCATTGAAAAGTTATTGAGATTAGCTTTTTCTCACTCCGTCCACAGCAATTCGTATTGTGAGACCCCATCACCCCCTTTCAATTAAATAACCATTTTTCCAGGGACTTAGCCTTATAACTTTTTGAAAGGGAAACAAAAATAAACAAGGATTTTGACATGAAGCGATTAACGGCAATATCTCTCACCAGCATCAGCCTGATGCTCCCTTCATTAATTTACGCCGATCTTATCGGCGAAGAACCGCGCTTAGACCCAGCAGATAGGATTAGCCAGGATGAAATTTCCCAAGGACAACTGCACCTCGACGAAATACGTGAAGCGGGGCTGATTATTTTCAGCACGCCTTTCAATCGTTACGACGGCTTTGGTGATGGTCCCCACGATTTTTCTGAACCGGACAACCACTCCCCCACCGGAGGTAACAGGCCCACCCTGCAAGGTAATGGCACATTTTTACGGGTCAATGGCCTCGATGCGCAAAATTGCCTGGAGTGCCACACCGTTATCAGCAATAGAACAACGCCACCCAGATTGGGCATTGGCGGAGGTGGAGGATTCGGAACCAGCGTATTATTCCGTCCCGCCAATATCGATGTTATCGATGAAAACTTTGACGGTATCGCAGAGTTTGATGGGCGGCTGATTAATCCGGTATTTTTATTTGGCGCTGGGGGGATTGAATTGGTTGGTCGTGAGATGACCCATGAATTACAAAATCTTAAACAACACGCCCTCAACAACCCCGGCACCATCGTTGAACTGGAAACAAAATCAGTCAGTTTTGGGAGCATCATTGCCGACGAGTACGGCAATTTGGATACAACCAATGTCGAAGGCGTCGAGCACGATTTGGTTGTCAGGCCATTTGGTCGAAAAGGTGACAACGCCTCAGTCAGGGAGTTCGATGTCTCCGCCTTGGCATTTCATATGGGGATGCAGGCCTCGGAAGCCTTTGGCGGAGCAACAGCAGATGCTGATAATGACGGAGTCGTCAACGAAATCACCGTTGGGGATTTATCCGCACTGAGTATCTTTATTACCACCCTGGAACCACCATTCGATGTCGATGACAGAGAACACCGTGACGGCCGGAGGCTTTTCTCCGATATTGGCTGCGCCGACTGCCACCGCCCAACGATGGTAACCCAGAGAAGGACCCTCCCTTATAAACTTACCGGCTCTCCAGAAACTCCCTTTGAAGACATTTTTTACGAAGTGGACCTCACCAAGCAACCGACAAATTTTCGCCAAACCCGCAATGGCGGAATAGAGGTCGCAATGTTCTCTGATCTCAAGCGCCACGATATGGGCGAGGGGCTGGCTGAGAACGCCTTCTTCCAAACGGACCAGCAAAACCGTGAGTTTATTACCGCACGCCTTTGGGGAGTGGCCGATACCGCGCCCTATTTACACGACGGCAGAGCCACTACGTTGGCAGAAGCCATTTTTCTCCACGACAGCCCCGGAAGCGAGGCCAGTAACGCAGCACAGAATTTCAAGTATTTAAGTGAAAATGATCAGAATAAGATCTTGGCATTTTTGATGTCCCTGAGAATGCCGGAGAACCCCGCTGATGATCTAATTGATCCCCGCTGAGTTGATTCTCAACAACTGGCAGCGCTTTTGGGCTGCCAGTTTCCAGACCTAATGGACTTACTGGTGTTTTTAGGTCAGTGCCTTACCCGCCACAATTACACCGTTGTTATCCGCGTAGAGGTATTCCCCCGGGCGGAAATCCACACCGGCAAAGCTCACCGCCAGGCCTCTTTCACCAATTCCCTTTTTTCTGTTTTCATTGGATGGCTACCAAGTGCCTGCACCCCCAGATCCAGTTCCGCGATTTCATCTACATCGCGAATGCAGCCATACATCAGGATACCTTCCCAACCGTTGGCAACCGCCTTTTCTGCCAGCATATCGCCAAGACAAGCCCGCCGCATAGATCCACCGGCATCTACAACCAAAACCTTGCCCTGCCCCGGTTCAGCCACCAGTTCTCGCACCAGGGAGTTATCTTCAAAACATTTGATAGTGACAATCTGCCCACCAAAACGATCTCGGCCACCGTAATTGACAAACATAGGATCAACTACTCGCACCTCATCAGGGTAGGCATCACATAAATCGGGGGTTGACTTGAGCATCAATATTCTCGCAGCAATCTATGGAAGAGAAGGATAATAGCGGGAAAAAAGTAGAAGAGCTAAGAGGCAAATAAATACCGGGTATCACCACGATGGATAATACCCGGCCAAGCCTTCGCTGCCACGAAATTGAAACTAGTGTGTTACACGAACCGGCGTGCCTACACGCACATGCTGATAGAACTTTCTCGCCATATGTGGGGGCATACGTACACAACCATGAGAAGCGGGATAGCCGGGCACGTGGCCAGAGGCATGCAGACCGATACCGCCATTAAAACGAATGTAATTATTCATTTTTGCACCGCGATACACAGTACCCGCAGGGCGACGATGCTTTCGAGTATTTACATTCGATCTCACGACTCTGCCGGTGCGTCTATCAACAAAACTGCCATAAATAGACGAGCGGTGATAAGGGTGTTTGGACAACACACGAAAATGTCCGGGGCGTGTGCTATAACCGCGCTTCCCCGAAGAAATACGGGAGACACCAACTAATTTCCCACCTTTATACAGATATGCGCGCTGCTCACTTAAATCAATTCTAATTGATGGACTACCACCCCTGGCTGCGGCGCGATCATCAAACCAATTAGATGCGCGTGGCTTTGCATCTGCCGGTGGCGCTGCCATTAAAGCCATAAGGCACATCATCAAAAAGACATGAAGTATGGGGATTTGAAACTGTCTACTCGTTTGCATAGCTCACCTCACCGAGTCTGGGTACCCTGCCCTGAATCCAACAGATAAACAGTCTGTCGGTAATTTTCAGGTGCGCGCCAGTGGGGCCAGGGCCCACGGCGAACATTTTTACGGAGCACATTGCGCAATCTGTTTTTCGATTTACACGCAACCTTAGGACTCTTCCGATTCTATTGAGGCGAGCGGAAAGATTTAGAATGAATTCTTCTGTGTGGATCAGCTGATAGAGGTTTGTATTTTTTGGGTAATGTGTCGTTTAAATTTTTCAAACACAATTAGCAGAACAAAATCAGGCATTTCCGGATTTAACTGCAACAACGGACTCATTTTCCACCAAGGCAAACACCGCTTCAGCAGAAAAATTACAGTTAAATATAGCGGGGGAAGAATTGGGAAAGCGGCCCACAATTGGGCCGCTTAAGGAGGAAAATTAACCTTCCTCGTTGGCCAGGAATAGCCAGGTATCTACTGCGGTATCCGGGTTCAGGGACACACTGTCAATCCCCTCATCCATCAACCAGCGGGCGAAGTCTTTATGGTCAGAAGGACCCTGACCACAAATACCTACATATTTACCCGCTTTCTTACAGGCTTGGATCGCCCTGGAAAGCAGTGCCTTGACCGCTGGGTTGCGCTCATCAAACAAATCGGCAACCAGGCCGGAGTCGCGGTCCAGACCAAGCGTTAGCTGAGTCAGGTCATTGGAACCGATGGAGAAGCCATCAAAGTGCTGCAGGAAGTCTTCCGCCAGCAAAGCGTTGGACGGCAATTCACACATCATAATGACCTTAAGGCCACCTTCTCCACGGCGCAGGCCGTTTTCAGCCAGCAGACCGACTACTTCCTCAGCTTCTTCCGGGGTGCGGACGAAGGGCACCATGATTTCCACATTGGTCAGTCCCATTTCATCGCGGACTTTCTTCAGTGCACGGCACTCCAGGGCAAAGCACTGGCGGAAATCTTCAGAGCGATAGCGAGCTGCACCACGGAAGCCAAGCATTGGGTTTTCTTCGCTTGGCTCGTACAACTGGCCACCCACAAGGTGCGCATACTCATTAGATTTAAAGTCGGACAAGCGTACGATGACGCGATTTGGTGCGAAGGCTGCAGCCAAGGTAGCGATACCTTCCACCAGTTTTTCGACAATAAAGTCTTCTGGAGAATCGTATCCACCGATACGCTCGCGAATATTCTGCTGCAGATCTTCCGGCAGGTTATCCAGTTCGAGCAGTGCTTTCGGGTGAATACCGATCATGCGGTTGAGGATAAACTCAAGGCGCGCAAGGCCAACGCCCTGGTTCGGCAGATGGCTGAAAGCGAATGCTCGATCCGGGTTACCCACGTTCAACATAATTTTGAACGGCAGCTCCGGCATTTCCGCAACTTCAGTTTCCTCGCGCTGGAATTCCAGTTCACCAGCCATTACAAAACCGGTATCGCCTTCCGCACAGGAAACTGTCACCGGGGTGCCGGTTTCCAGCAGCTCGGTTGCATTACCACAACCTACAACTGCGGGGATGCCCAGCTCACGAGCGATAATTGCCGCGTGACAAGTACGGCCGCCGCGATTGGTAACAATAGCACTCGCTTTCTTCAGGACCGGCTCCCAATCCGGGTCGGTCATGTCGGTAACCAGGACTTCACCATCCTGCATCAGCGCCATATCTTCTACGGATTCAAGCTTGCGAACGGGGCCCGCGCCAATGCGCTGGCCGATTGCGCGGCCTTCACACAATACGTCACTGCGCTCCTGCAAGCTGTAGCGCTCAATGCTGGTTCCCTGATCGCGGGAGCGTACAGTTTCCGGACGCGCCTGTACGATAAACAACTTACCGCTGTCGCCGTCTTTGGCCCACTCGATATCCATCGGGCGACCGTAGTGCTCTTCAATCTTGCGGGCCTGGATTGCCAGGTCTGTCAGCTCCGCATCGTTGAGGGCAAAGCGCTGGCGGTCTTCGTCTGCCACCGGGATAGTTTTTACGGAACGACCACATTCACCGCTCTCGTCGTAAACCATCTTGATCGCTTTACTACCGCGATTGCGGCGCAGAATCGCAGGACGGCCCGTATCCAGGGCTGGCTTGTAGAGGTAAAATTCGTCCGGGTTAACCGCACCTTGAACAACGGTTTCGCCCAAACCAAAGGCAGCGGTGATAAAGATCACATCGCGGAAGCCACTCTCTGTGTCCAGGGTAAACATCACACCCGCTGCACCAGTCTCACTGCGCACCATGTGCTGGATACCGGCAGACAGGGCAACGCCCACATCCGCATAACCGGTATGCACGCGGTAGGCGATAGCACGGTCGTTGTAGAGGGAAGCAAAAACTTCTTTTACTGCCTTCAATACAGCGTCGATACCGCGGATATTCAGGAAGGTCTCCTGCTGACCGGCGAAGGACGCATCCGGCAAGTCTTCGGCGGTTGCAGAGGAGCGAACTGCAACAGCAGTTTCCGCACCACCCAGGGCCTCATAGCCCTCGCGAATCTCTTTTTCCAGCTGCTCGGGGAACGGAGTCTGTAAAATCCAGTTGCGGATTTCATCTCCCGCCTGGGCCAGCTCGGTGACATTACCAACATCCAATCCTTGCAAACGCTCGGCTATACGCTGCTCCAGCTGTTCGTGAGCCAGGAAAGCCCTAAAGGCTTCTGCGGTGGTAGCGAAGCCACCGGGTACGCTCACGCCGGCACCGGCGAGAGAGGAGATCATCTCGCCCAGTGATGCGTTCTTGCCGCCGACTTTGTCGACATCGGCCATGCCCAGTTTTGCGAAGTCGATCGTGAAGTTCGTCAAGTGAAGGCCCTCTAAAATTCAGGTTGAGTGGCGGCAGATTATAAGGATGAGTTTTGTAAAAAATAGCCCGTAAAAATTGGCCAAAATGTTGTAAATTTTCTACAAAAATTGCAAAACGCCAGAATAAAAGACCTTTGCCCCATTCCTCCCCTACAATAGCCCCCTCACGCCGACAAACTGAGAACAAACATGGCAAAAGACAAGCGCACGGCTTTTTTTATCTCCGACGGAACCGGTCTCACCGTCGAAGCGATTGGCCACAGCCTACTCGCACAGTTCCGCGATCAACAAGTTGAGCAGGTCACGCTTCCCTATATCGACTCCACCGAAAAAGTTAAACAGGCCCTGCAACGCATAGAAAAAGCAGCCGATGAATCCGGTTTACAGCCGATCATTATTACCAGCATTGTTTCTGACAAGATCCGGGAACAGCTGCACCAAAGCTCTGCGCTGATGCTCGATATCTTCGAGAACTACCTCACGCCACTGGCCAATCTGTTTAACCGGGATCCAGCGCAGATGGTCAACGTCTCTCACGGCATTGACGACAACCGTCGCTACACCGACCGGATTGAAGCAGTGCACTTCGCCATGGACAATGACGATGGCCGCAGAGTCAGCGAATTCCAGCAAGCCGATGTAATCCTGTTGGGCGTTTCCCGCTCCGGCAAAACGCCTACCTGCTTGTACCTGGCACTTCAGTTTGGCCTGCGCGCGGCAAACTACCCCATCACCGAAGAGGATATGGACTCCACCACCCTGCCCAAGATCCTGCGCCCGTTTCGCAACAAGCTGTTTGGCCTGACAATCGAGCCCGAGCGTCTGATGCAAATTAGACAGGAAAGGCGCGCCAACAGCCGCTACGCTTCTAAGGAACAATGTGAATTCGAGGTGCGCCAAGTTGAGCAAATGCTGAGGCGGGCCCAGGTGCCTTTCCTCAATGCAACCCAACTTTCGGTGGAGGAACTCGCCACCCGCCTGATGTCTCAGGCCGGTATTGAGCGCAGGATTGACTAAAGAGCCACACACCCTTTAATTGCCGCCGCAAAATGTGTAGTGTGCGCCGTCTTCCGGACTGCTGTAGCTTGATATGCAAATTGTCTCTCTGCCCTACTCATTAAACACGCCCGCCGCATTTGCAGCGATAGCGGATTTACCTATCCCCGTTTGGCTCGACAGCGGTCGACCTCTCGCGGAGGGTGGGCGCTATGACATCATTAGTGCCGACCCAATAAATACCCTCGAGTTAAGTGCCGACACGCCCGAGCCATTTGCCCGGCTGGATGACCTCGTGTGCGAACTCTGCCCTCAGGACAGGGACTCACAACTGCCTTTTTGCGGCGGGGTTATTGGTTACGCTGGCTATGAACTCGGTGTAGAGGGCAATTATCTGCCGGCAGATATGCGCCCTACGGACTTGCCCGCAGGCTTTTTTGGTCTCTACACATGGGCCTTTATTGCCGACCACCAACTGGGCAGCAATCACCTGGTTTTCCACCCCGCCTGCCCCCCCCAGCAAGTTCGCGAATTGATACAGCGATTTAAAGCTATCAACTGGGAGACCACGCTTACGCCCGGGGACTTCCGGCTGCATTCACCATTTGAGCACGAACTGAGTGCAGATGAATATCGGGCACAAATTGAGCAGATACTGGAATATATCGCCGCTGGCGATATCTATCAGGCAAACTTTACCCAGCGTTTCAGGGCCCCCTACAGCGGCGATCTGCTAACAGCTTACCTGGCATTGCGCTCTCAAGCTGCCGGTCCCTTTTCTGCTTATATGGCCCTGCCCCATGGCAGCCTGCTCAGTATGTCGCCGGAGCGATTTATCCGAGCTGACGGCGCCAGTTTGCGCACGGAACCGATTAAAGGCACTGCAGCAAGACACGCTGATAAGATGGCCGATCAGCGCGCCGCCTTCTCGCTACAGAGAAGCCCCAAGGACCGGGCGGAAAACCTGATGATCGTCGATTTACTGCGCAATGATTTGAGCAAGCTGTGTCGCAGTGGCACCGTACGTGTTCCCGAGCTATTCCAATTGGCGAGTTTTGCCAATGTCCACCACTTGGTCAGCGTAGTAACTGGTGAGCTACCCGAAGAGTCAGTTTATAGCGAATTACTCGAAGCTTGTTTCCCCGGCGGGTCTATCACAGGTGCTCCAAAGCGACGCTCAATGGAAGTGATCCGTGAGCTGGAATCCAGCCCCCGGGGGATTTATTGCGGCAGTATTGGCTACATCAGCAGCTGTGGCCGCGCTGACACCAATATCGCCATCCGGACCTTCAGTGCCAACGATGGACATCTAACCTGCGCGGCAGGTGGTGGGATCGTTGCAGATTCCGATCCCACTTCAGAGCATCAGGAGTGCTTGGCCAAGGTGCGCTTACTACTGGAAACTACTGAACAATTTTTGCAGTAGGCATCAAATCGCCGAAAAACGACTAAAAATTAGCCTATTTTGGCGCCTTTTGTAGCATCACTACAAATTTCAGTTATAAAGGTATCGGCGATTGATATTTCAAAGTTATTAGGGGTTCTGATAGATTCAGTCCATCTTGCCTTTAATGGCATTGCACTGGATCAAGGAAATTATCGTGAAGATCACACTGGTCAAGAAAATTCTCGCCGACGGCTCGCCCTGCGCCAAGTGTCGCGACGTTGAAGAAAAGCTGGAAGAAAATGGCCAAATGCAATTTATCGACCAGACACTTATCGCCGACGTGCGTGACCCGCAAAGCCCGGGCTTACAGCTGGCTCAGCAGTACAAGGTAGAGCGAGCGCCCTTCTTTGTCGTAGAGCGCGAAGGTAAGAAAGCAGAGATTTTCACTGTTTACTTCAAGTTCGCCAAAGAAGTGCTGCGCCCCCTGATCGAGATGGAGGCTTCATAGCCTCCATCCCTTAGCTTTATTCGGCACTTCCATTCAGCAGCAGCTCTAGTAAACCGGCAACTCCATATCGGCGAACAGCGCATCGACCTCAGAACGGGATGTCGCCTGTGCCGCCTGGTCAATCAGCTCACGGCTGAGGTGGGGGGCAAATTGCTGGATAAACTCATACATAAAGCCCCGCAGGAAAATCCCCTTACGGAAGCCAATTTTCGTAACACTCGATTCAAATAGATCACTGGCATCGAGAGCCACAAGGTCCTCATCTTCGCCATCAACGGCCATATCAGCCACAATGCCAATTCCCAATCCCAGGCGCACGTAAGTTTTGATTACATCAGCATCGGCGGCGGTAAAGACTACCTTAGGTGACAACCCTTTCTCCAAGAAAGCTTCATCTAACTTGGAGCGGCCGGTAAACCCAAATACATAAGTAACTATCGGGTACTTCGCCACGTCCTCAAGGGATAGCTTGCTCACTTGGCAAAGCGGGTGATCTTTCGGTACCAGGATGCAGCGGTTCCAGCGGTAGACAGGCATCATCACCAAATCGCTGAAAAGCTCCAGAGCTTCGGTAGCAATAGCAAAGTCTGCAGTGCCATCTGCCGCCATCTCAGAAATTTGCATAGGGGTTCCCTGGTGCATATGCAGGGAAACCTCCGGATAACGGCCTATAAACAACTTAATAATCGGGGGCAAGGCATAGCGCGCCTGGGTGTGAGTGGTAGCTACAGCGAGACTACCTTTTTTATCATTGCTGAACTCTTGCGCAACCTGTTTGATATTCTCCACTTTGCGCATAATTTCGCCGGCAGTCTTTAAGATTGCCTCCCCTGCCGGGGTCACCCTTGTGAGATGCTTGCCGCTGCGTGCGAAGATTTCTACACCAAGCTCATCCTCCAAAAGTCGGATTTGCTTACTGATTCCCGGCTGGGAGGTATAGAGGCTCTGCGCTGTAGCAGAAACATTGAGGTCGTGATGTGCCACTTCCCAGATATATCTCAACTGCTGCAGCTTCATAGATCCTCCCTTTCATTAAGTTCGCTCATGGCCGAGAGCGAGTAATACCATTTTTTGATCGATAGTTATAAAAACTATCTTGAGTTATACGAGAAAAGAATAGCAGTGAATCAAAGCCAGGGCCAATGGACGGTTGAATATCCGTGGTAGAGACGAAAGTGTCAATCAACTTTGGGGGATCCCGGACTTTCTGTCGGCTTTATTTTCTAATAATTAGAGCTAAGCCTCTCGGATGAGGGCCGGGAAAAATTCGAACATTATCGGCATAGAGAGCACTGAGTGATAACGTACACCTTTATCACTTTTGAACTTTTTATACCTCTGCATTTGCGATTCCATGAGGAACATGGCCCGTAGCCACATGCTCACCTGCAGAAACACAGTGACTAGGCTGATCATCAAAGAAGACATCGGCGCCAAAAGCCCGCAGGAACTCACCTTTAGGAAGCCCGCCGAGAAAAACTGACTCATCCACCCTAATATCCCAGGCGCGCAATGTCCTGATGACCCGCTCATGGGCCGGTGCGGAACGTGCCGTTACCAAAGCCGTTCGTATCGGGCAGGTATCCATCTCAAATTCAGCCTGCAACCTCTGCAAAGCCTCAAGGAATCCCTTAAAGGGCCCTCCCCCCAGTGGCTTCTGTGCTGAGGCACGCTCCGCCTCAGTAAAAGCAGCCAGGCCTTCCGTTTTGTAGACTCGCTCAGCCTCATCAGAGAAGATTACCGCATCGCCGTCAAAGGCAAATCGCAACACATCATCACGATATTCGCGGTTTCCTCCGGCAACCAAGGTTGCCGCAGCAACCCCCTGCTCCAACGCTTGGCGGACATCTACACCATCAGCAGACAAAAACAGGTTGCATCCAAATGGGCCAATATAACGGTAAGGGCTTCCACCATTGCAAAAGGCCGCACGAGTAATATTGAGTCCATAGTGCTCTATCGAGTTAAATACCCTTAATCCGGTATCGGCACTATTCCTTGATAGCAGGATCACCTCCACCCGTGGCTCACCGCCAAGAAGCTCATTGATCTTTAGAAACTTCTCAACCAGAGGGAATGCGTCCCCTTTTTCCAGAACATCGTTCTCACGCTCAACTTGATAATGAGAAAAGGCGTGCAATCCCTGCTCCTCAAATACCTTGTGGCTATCGCTAAGGTTAAACAGAGCGCGAGAGGAAATAGCGATTACTAACTTATCTGGACGCACAGCCATTAGAGAGCCTCTACATCGTTAATCCACCGACACCGCAGCTTCACTGAGGGCAGTGAGAGTCTACGACAAATCTCAAACTTATATTCCACAAATTGAGCGATATGTACAGATAAGAATGCCAGCCCTTCCCGATGTTACCTACAGAGCGCTGCACAAGTGTCCAGGGAGTCAAAGTTGCTTTGACTGCGGGATTAAGACGATGGAGCAAAACATTTCAAAATTCGAAATTGAAACCGCTCCAAACTACCGCGTGCATTTTTCTACAGTAAAGTTTTGGTAGAGTTAATATCCACCCCCATCAAGCTCAGAAAGGATTAATACTTTAATCCTTTAGTTTGACACCCCCTTAAAGAACCCAGATTAATACACCCCTTCAAACTTAACAAACATATAGCACCCCACTCATGCAAATTGAATTAAATTGAAGAATTTCGCACCGGAAATAAACAAAAATAACAAAACCACAGAAAGCTTTACCGTTTAAATACAACTCAAAAAAAGTTTGCCATTCAGAAAAAAGCTATAAACTAACCAATTAAAACCCCTCAAATAACCAAAGTTGCAAATATCTGAATTCGTGACATACACATCAAAAAAACAATTTGATCTTTCAAGTTTACATCCACTACAAAAAAATTATTGTCAGGAATAACAACAAGGGATATCGTTATTTCGCCTGACAACGGCAAACAACCCCCAAGAAAATTTTGCACATAAACTCCATACAGCTCTCAGCTCATAGCTCATAGCGCGAGATATTCTTGGGGTGTGATTCAATTGGCCGCTTAACCAGACAGCATTAACCACTGAGCGTTTATTTTATGCTCCCGGTTAACTATGGCCATTAAATTATAATCATAAAGAGAATTACTTAATGAAATATTTGTTAGGAGCCGCTAGCACACTCGCACTCGCTATTAGCGCCCAAGCGGCGGAGCGTATTAATGTCACACCAGAGTTACTTTCCAATCAGTCCCTAGCCTCAATCGCTGGCTCAGATATGAAGCTGGAAAAGGTTCGCGAGCGCACGCTCGCCAACGGGAGAACGGTTGCCCGATATCGGCAAACTCACAAAGGCATACCCGTTTGGGGGAGAACCATAACCAGTTCCAGGCAAGGCTTAACTGAAAAAGTGAGAGGCCACGTACTCTCAGGCCTAGAGTTGGAGGTACCTACCGCCCGCGCAACGATTGATGCCGATAATGCTATTGATCGAGCCATGAACCATCAGCTGAATCTGCGCACTCAGGATGGTGACAGTAAAAAGCTCTCTCAATGTCGTCCATGCGCTTCATCGCACGAAACCAGAAAAAGAGCTCTATGTCTATGTCGATGAAAACGACCAGGCGCGATTAGCTTATTTGGTTAACTGGGTCGAATACGGAGATGAGCCGAGCAGACCGTTCTATTTTGTAGACGCACTTACTGGCGAAGTTATCAAGCAATGGGACGGCCTTGCCTTCCAGGATGCTACAGGCCCCGGTGGCAATGAAAAAACCGGGCGTTATGAATATGGAACAGACTTCCCTGCCCTCGAAGTTGACAATAACTGCTCCATGAACACTGCTAACGTAGAAACCGTGGATTTGAATCACGGTACAAGCGGAGGTAGCGTTTTCTCCTTCACCTGTCCGGAAAATGATTACAAAGAAATCAATGGTGCTTATTCTCCATTGAATGATGCCCACTTCTTCGGCAACGTCGTTTTCAATATGTATAGTGACTGGTATGGAACATCGCCCCTCACACAAAAATTGAGAATGCGAGTTCACTACAGCAACAACTACGAGAACGCCTTCTGGGATGGCAGCCAAATGACATTTGGTGATGGCTTCACAACCTTCCACCCTCTTGTCAGCTTGGATGTATCCTCTCATGAGGTGAGCCATGGCTTTACTGAGCAAAACTCCAACCTGACCTACGCCAACCAATCCGGCGGCATCAACGAAGCCTTCTCTGATATGGCCGGTGAAGCTGCCGAGTTCTACATGAAGGGCACTAACGACTGGATGGTGGGGGCCGATATATACAAGGCTGATGGCGCTCTTCGCTATATGGATGACCCCACCAAAGATGGCAGATCCATTGGCCATGCCTCCGACTACTATAGCGGCATGGACGTGCACTACAGCTCCGGCGTATTCAACCGGGCTTTCTACTTGATTGCCAACTCAAGCGGCTGGAACACCCAAACTGCTTTCGATATCTTTGTGCTTGCTAACCAAACTTATTGGAATCAAAGCACTGATTACATTGAAGGTGCTTGCGGAGCCCTGTCAGCTACTGAAGATCTCGGATACGATACTGCAACAGTAATCGCAGCGTTCGACACCGTAGGGGTATCTACCAGCAACTGTGACGATGATGGTGGTTCAAACTCAGAAGGCTGGGAAGAAACCAACTTATCAGGCCGCCGAAATAGCTGGCAGCACTTCACCCTGGATGTACCATCAGGCTCATCATCTTTGACCGTCGAAATGCTCGGCGGCAATGGCGATGCCGATTTGTACGTCCGTTATGGTGCCACCCCAACCACCGACAACTGGGATTGTCGTCCTTACGTAAACGGCAATAATGAATTCTGTAGTTTTAGCAATCCAGCTGCAGGTACCTGGCACATCAGTGTACAAGGCTATATTTCGTACAGAGGCGTAACCCTTTCCGCCCAGAGCCAGTAATATTTAAGGCAGGTGCCGACACATTAGTGTGTCGGCATTCTCTATCACATCACTCAAAGACTAGCTTCCAAACCTATCTAACAAACTGTGGAAAAGCATCCCCAACACCAACCCCGGCCACCTCAATAAAGTGCCACCTGGAAACTCTACTTTAGGAAGAGAAGAAAACACGTTGTAACCCTCACTCTCCCCATAAATTGCATCAGCCAGAAGCTTACCGGCAAAAGTTGCCGTAGGCACTCCATGTCCAGAATACCCCTGACTGTAATATAGGCCCGACTGCAACTGCCCTATACAGGGCATCCGATTCATAGTAATGGCCAGCGTACCCCCCCAGCCGAAATCAACAGCAGTATTTTCCAGTTGCGGGTAAACCCTCAACATATACTTGCGGACGAAACTGCGAATATCTTTAGGGAAACGCCTGGTGTAATTTTCCCCTCCCCCAAAAATTAAACGATTATCGCCAGATAATTTCCAATAATTTATAACAAATAGAGTATCTTGCAGTGCGAAGTCATTGGCTATGATTTCCCTAGCGAGCCCCTCCGGTAAGGGCTCTGTTGCCAGCACAAAATTATTTATTGGCATTATGCGCCCCGCTAAGCGGGGCTCAAGATCTTTCAAATAACCATTGCAAGCTAAAATCAACTTTTCGGCCTTCACCTTTCCTCGTGCAGTTTTCACCGTAAATGGAGAAGAGCTCGAATACCCTTGCACACCACTACACTCAAAAAACCTGGCACCGGCAGAAACTGCTGCGCGGGCAAGACCTAATGCAAAATTGAGAGGATGAAGATGTAGCGAACCAAAATCCAGCTGTGCGCCGAGATATCGTTTGCTACTTACAAGCTGTCGAACTTCTTCTTTATCTATATACTCAACTTGCCTGTAATCATATTTCTCTCTGAGCTCTTCAGTTTCATCCTGCAGATATTTATCGTGACTGGATTTCGCTGCAAGATGCATGATCCCGCGTTTTAAATCACATTGAATCTGGTGCCTGACTATAAGACTTTCCACCAGTTGAACAGCGTTGATACTCAAATCCCAGAGCTGCTTAGCGGTGTCGAACCCGAACATGGCTTCCAGATCACCCTGACTTCGCCTTTGTCCAACACCGACATGTCCTCCATTCCTTCCTGATGCGCCCCAACCAATCCTATTAGCCTCCAGAAGCACCACACGGTAGCCGCGCTCTGCCAAGTGCAAAGCACTGGAGAGTCCCGTATAACCACCACCAATGATGCAGACATCTGCCTCCACGTTACCTTCCAGGCATGGATACTCCTGAAGGTCGTTAGCTGTAGCGGCATAATAGGATTCCGTGTGCTCATCCAACCTATTCATCACCTTCATATTTCTACCAGATACCCTCAATGCCATTTAAATAAACGGCCCTGTTCCAATCGGCAGTATATAGTTCCTTTACACAGGAGGAATTATTTTCAGCGCAACGCTTTCCGGCACTGATCATAGAATTTCACTCAGGAAGAAAAAGTAAGCAATGGCTATCCAATGGATAAAATTACAAACTGGCTGGCAAATCACAATATTGCAGAAGTTGAATGCCTTGTTCCCGACATGTCAGGTAACGCCAGAGGAAAGTTCACCCCCACCGATAAGTTCTTAACTCAAGACAGCCGTTTACCGGAAAGCATTTTGGTGCAAACTGTCACGGGGGATTATGTCGACGAACACAATGAGCTTGTTGATCCAGCAGACACCGACATGCTCCTAATCCCTGACCCCAACTCAGTGCGCCTAAACCCTTGGGCCAATGATCCGACAGCACAAATCATTCATGACTGCCATTCTCGAGATGGGGACCCTCACCCTATCAGCACCCGTAATATTTTAAAATTTGTCCTCGAAAAATATGCAGACAGAGGATGGAAGCCTATTGTCGCCCCTGAGGTAGAGTTTTATCTTGTAAAAAGAAACCTGGACCCGGATGAAAAGCTATCCGCGCCTGTGGGAAGATCGGGACGCACAGAAAAAACCCGACAATCCTATAGCATTGATGCGGCCAATGAATACGAGCCCATCATTGAAGACATGTATGATTTTTGTGAAGCTCAGGGGCTTGATGTCGACACACTGATCCACGAATCAGGCACTGCCCAGATGGAAATTAACTTTCTACATGGAGATCCACTTCATTTAGCTGACCAGGTCTTTACCTTTAAACGCACAGTGCGCGAAACGGCTCTGCGCCACGGCATTTATGCAACCTTCATGGCAAAACCGATGGAAGACGAACCTGGAAGCGCGCTGCACTTACACCAGAGTGTGGCGGATAGAAAAACCGGTGAAAATATTTTTGTCGATAATACAGGAAAAGAGAGCAATAATTTCTTGCATTTTATTGGCGGCATGCAGAAATACACTCCCGGTTTTATTAGTTTTTTTGCTCCAAATGTAAACTCCTATCGCCGCTTTACACCTGAAATGGCCGCACCCACCAGTCTCCACTGGGGTTACGACAACCGAACAACAGGCCTTCGGGTTCCCGACAGCTCGCCACAAAGTAAACGTCTTGAAAATCGTTTTCCCGGAGCAGACTGCAATCCCTACCTTGCCATAGCAGCTTCTCTTGCCTGCGGGTATTTAGGAATGACCAATAAAGTCGCACCGAGCGCACCTTATCAGGGCGACTGCTCCAAAGAGTCAATTACACTTCCCCGCACCCAGGAACATGCCCTGACACTCCTATCAGATTGTGATGAAGCAACAGAAATGTTTGGCAGTAAATTCGTAAAAGCCTGGAGCGCAATCAAGAGAAATGAATATGAAGAGTTTAATCGTGTGATCAGTTCGTGGGAGAGGGAATTTCTATTATTAAATGTATAAATAACCGTTCCACTAAAAGCTAACAGAAATAATAAACTGTTATCGCCAAATTTATTTTTTCGGAAAAAACAACTCATCTTTTCCACCTCACAGGCAGAACATCACTTCCTAATTTGTGACGATCCGAGCAAAAATATCGAAAACAATTCAAATATATTAGTTTGCCATCACCTTTTTGTTGCCTAGATGCGTATGCAGGGTAATCTCAAGTTGCCCAATTAATTAGGGCAACCGGTTTGAGAAAGCGAACGCCACTGCCGCTACCGCGGTCCCTTCCTGGCGACGGTTATCTTCTGCTGTCTTACCACATAAAAATCCAGCCTGTATTGGCCAACCAGATTTAATACGGTCCCCACAAGGGAAATACGGCTGTATACCGGCGGATTCATATATAAAAAAGCTATAAAAGGGAAAGCTAGCAATGAAGCATTTTGTAGGACTAAGCTGCACTTTAGCCTTGGCTATTAGTGCACATGCTGTTGAGCGCGTCCCCGCCACGGCGGACATGCTCTCACCACAAACTTTAGCTGCCACCGGCGGATCGGATATGGCGCTCGAAAAAGTTCGTGAGCGCACTCTCGTCAACGGCAAAACCGTAGCCCGCTACCAACAGACTCACAAAGGCATTCCTGTCTACGGCCAAACAGTAACCAGCTCCGGGCAGGGTCTGATTACTGAGGTTCGCGGCAATGTCATCACTGGGCTGGAACTGGAAGTACCCAATATCAAAGCATTTATCAATGAAGATAATGCTATTGAGCGGGCAATGGACCACCAGATCAACTGGCGCACGCAGCAGGGCGTTATCCAGGGAGCTTTGTCAGTTCAGGCTTTGAAGCTGGAAGCACATAACCCCAAAAAGAAACTCTACGTCTATATCGATGAGCAAGACAATGCCCGCTTGGCTTACCTGGTCAACTGGGTTGAGTACGGCGATGAACCCACACGCCCCTTCTACTTTATCGATGCAATGACTGGCGAAGTTCTCAAGCATTGGGACGGCTTGAACTTTGCACAAAATGCGACAGGCCCAGGGGGCAATTCAAAGACCGGGCGCTACGAGTACGGTACTGACTACCCCCACATGATTGTTGACGACAGCTGTGCCATGGATACGGACAATGTAGAAACCGTTGATATGAACCACAGCACGAATGGCGGTAGCATCCACTCGTTCACTTGCCCGGACAATGACTATAAGTCAATCAACGGCGCTTACTCACCACTCAATGACGCACACTTCTTTGGCGGTGTGGTGTTTGATCTCTATAGCGACTGGTACAACACATCCCCTCTCACACAAAAACTGAGAATGCGGGTGCACTACAGCAACAATTACGAGAATGCCTTCTGGGATGGCAGCCAGATGACATTTGGTGATGGCCAGAGCTACTTCTACCCACTGGTTAGCCTCGATGTTTCCGCTCACGAAGTCAGCCACGGCTTTACCGAGCAAAACTCTGATTTGAATTACTACAATCAGTCCGGCGGTATCAATGAAGCCTTCTCTGATATTGCCGGTGAAGCTGCCGAGTACTATATGCGCGGCAGCAATGACTGGTTGGTAGGGGCCGAAATCTTTAAGTCCAGCGGAGCACTCCGCTACTTTGAAGATCCAACTGACGATGGCAGCTCTATCGGACACGCCGATGACTACTACAACGGCATGGACGTACACTACAGCTCCGGCGTCTTTAACCGGGCCTTCTACCTACTGGCGAACACCAGCGGCTGGGATACCCGCACAGCATTCGATCCCTTTGTTCTTGCCAACCAGATGTATTGGAGCGCCAATACAGATTTTGATGAGGGTGCCTGTGGTGTTTTCTCTGCGGCATCAGATTTAGGCTACGACACTGATGATGTTGCTGCCGCCTTCTCCACGGTCGGCGTTTCCACCAGCAGCTGCGGTGGCGGTGGCGGTGGTGGCGGTGGTAATGAAGGCGGAGAACTCGAAAACGGGGTTACGGAGACCGATATCGAGGGCGGCAGCGGTGATGAAGTTAACTTCACCCTGGATGTACCTGCTGATGCCACAGACCTGTCTTTTGTAATGTCCGGCGGAAGTGGCGATGCCGACCTCTACGTTCGCTTTGGTAGCGCGCCGACCACCAGTACTTATGACTGCCGTCCGTATAGTTCTGGCAACAATGAAACTTGTGATATCGCTGACGCTGACCTGCAGGGCGGAACCTATTACGTCATGGTGCGCGGCTACTCCTCCTTCTCCGATGTCACCCTGGTAGGCAGTTACACCGGTGGTGGCGGTGGTGGTAGCGACAGCTGGGAAGAAACCAACCTTTCTGGTTCCCGCAATAGCTGGCAGCACTTCACCATTGAGGTTGACGCTGGAGCTTCTACCCTGAGCGCCGTAATGGAAGGTGGCAGCGGAGATGCAGATCTCTATGTTCGCCACAGCCAAGAGCCTACCCGTACAGCGTACGACTGCCGCCCCTACCAGTGGGGCAATGACGAAAGCTGCACCATCAGTAATCCGGATGCTGGAACCTGGTATATCAGTATCCGCGCTTACTCTGCCTACTCTGGCGTTACCCTGAGTGCAAGCACTGAGTAATTGAGCTGATTTCCACCCAGCAGGTATCTGCTGGGTGGGCAAGCTCTAGATCGATCAAAGGATCGGTGGTGCACAAACAAAAAAGGCGGCCATATTGGCCGCCTTTTTTAATCAAACCCAGACAAATTATTTATGGCTTGGGTCTTTCCAGTAGTCCTTCACCGTATCTTTCATCTCCTTGGCCAACACAGTAATACCAAACAGGTTGGGCAAGGTCATTATCACAATGGCCACTGCAGAGAGGTTCCAAATAACTGTGGTGTCCTCAATCGCAGCCCAGAAGAATGCAATAACGTAAACTATTCGGTAAGGCATTACTGCCTTGGGGCCGAAAAGGTAAATCATTGAGCGGTCGCCGTAGTATGACCAGGCAATTGCTGTAGAGAAAGCAAACAGCAGAATCCCCAGAGTTACAATCAGACCACCGTATTCACCAAAGTAACCGCGCTGGAAGGCAAGATTGGTCAGGGCCACAGAGTGCACCAGGGACTTACCCCAAATATCCACATCTTCATTGGCAAACTTACCATCTTTCACATCCAGAACACCGCTGAAGCTGTCATCCCCCACACGGAAGTCCAGGTCTTCAGCAATAGAACGGGCGTGGATGAGGGTAAAGTCCTGGCTGTTCAGCGGGTGGCCGTCAGTCACAACAATGGAGCCGTTATAGGCCTTAACATCACTCTCCTGACCGCTCAAATACTTGAACAGCTGCTCAACATCCTGGGTATTCTTCTCATCGTAGCTACCCGCTACAACGTAAGTATCTGCACCTTCAAACAGGTTCTCGTGTTTCTCAGTCCAAACACCAGAAGAAAGAATCACAAGTCCGGTTAAGGTACAAATGATAATGGTGTCGATAAAGGGTTCCAGCAGGGAAACCATACCTTCAGAAACCGGCTCGTCTGCGCGAGCGGCGGCGTGAGCAATAGGTGCAGAGCCCTGACCCGCTTCGTTCGAGAAGAGGCCACGGTTCACACCACGGTTAAAGGCATAGGCAAAGCTCGCACCCAGGAATCCACCTACAGCCGCACTACCGGTGAAGGCATCGCGGAAAACAGCCCCAAAGGACGGCAGAATATTTTCGTAGTTGTAGATGATAACGCCCAAGGCACCTATTACGTAGATAACTGCCATGGTGGGAACAATGGTGGAGGTCACTTTAGCGATTCGGGTAATACCGCCAATAATCACCATGCCCAGCAAAATCGCCAGGATGCCACCCGTCAGAGCCTTCTCAACACCAAAAGAATCGTGCATTGCCTGGGCAATGTTGTTGACCTGGGGCAAGCTGCCGGTACCGAATGAACAGATAACGGTCGCGATTGCAAAGAGCACCGCAAGCCATTTCATATTCAAGCGACGCTCCATGTAAAACATGGGGCCACCCGCGTAATAACCATCCGCTGCTTTAATACGGTATTTGTGTGACAGGGTCACTTCCACAAACTTTGTGGTCATACCCAGGAATGCGGTCATCCACATCCAAAACAGCGCAGCCGGACCACCGAGGAAAATAGCCAAGCCAACGCCACCGATATTACCGGTACCTACGGTACCCGACAGTGCTGTGGCCAATGCCTGGAAGTGGGAGGTATCACCCGGGTCTCCGGGCTTGTCGTACTTACCGCGTACAATCTTGATCGCATGCCCAAAATAACGAAGCTGCGGAAAACCAAGATAAATGGTGAAAAAGAAACCGACTCCAAGTAACACCCAGGGGAACCAAGGTGCTGAGCCGAGCATGCCGTCTATTAACAACAGCAGATTGTTAAAGGAATCCAAACTAACCCCCCACTACTCTGACTTATTTCTGTTTGTTTTATATACAGATACAACTGTAATTTGTTGCGCAGGTTAGCAGCTTACGCGGCACGAGAACAGTAATGTCGTATTATTCGGCCACTGGGAAGAAGTGAGTTCGGTGGGGGAAGAGGCCAAATTGCCCTCCGGTATGAATAAAAACCAGGTTGTCTGAGCCCCGGTAATTTCCTTTTTTTAACTCCTGTAGCAGACCATGAAATGCTTTGCCGGTGTAGACTGGATCGAGAAGAATACCCTCCAAGCAAGCCAACTCTTTAATAGTCTGGTAAACCTCTGGCTCCGCCACCCCGTAAGCGGGACCTTTATAGTCGGCATTAACCAAAATCTTGAGGGACTCCAAATCAAGCGATACGCCAGACTGTGCCATCCACTGCGAAATATCCTCACGCACTTTCACTTGGAAATAATTAGCACTGTCGCAAACGGCGAAACCCGTAACTTTCACACCGGCTTCCAGCAAATGGCACCCCAAGGTCAAACCCGCTTGGGTCCCACCGCTGCCAGTAGCGCATAAAATATGATCAGGCGAGAAGCCCCTATCTGCACAGTCTGCCAATAATTCCTGAGAGGCCGAGATATAACCCCAGATGCCTAAACCGTCGCTGGCACCAGTGGGGATACAGAAAGACTTCTGCCCTCTGGACAGATACTCAGCAGCCCAGCTGTCAAAGAGGCCCTGTAAATTCCGGGAGTATTCCTCCGGTGAGTAAACCGCAATTTCAGCACCTGCCAACTCATCCAGTAAAAGGTTGCCATCGGGATTTGCAGTGCGCTTGCCACGTAAAATCAACTGAACCTTAAACCCCAATCGAGCCCCCACCAAAGCAGTGGTACGGCAATGATTGGATTGCACTCCGCCACAAGTGATCAAAACCTGAGCCCCTTGGGCCCTGGCCTCAGCGGCAACAAACTCTAGTTTGCGCAGTTTATTTCCCGACATGCCGGACTCGGTAAGATCATCTCTCTTTATCCAAATCCTGGGCCCTCCATAAGGAAGGGAGTAAAGATCACTGATTCGGTCTAACGACTGCAGAGGTGTGGGCAGGTTCGCCAGGCGCAACCGCTTAGGCAACTCTATTGGCAGGCTCTTAAGCACGGTGAATTAAACCTGTTATGTCTAATTATTAGTTTTATAGATGTGACTCAGTAAGGGGACACCTCTAGCAAAAAGTTTCCGCAGAGATAGAACCAAGCTTGCTGAGTAAGCGGATAGAGGACTAGCTTTGAAAAATGAACATAAGCATGCCTTTCAGTGCTATTTATTGCTTTTTGCCTAACCTGTTTTTTTATTGAAAAATTAATCAGACAAATTAGTCCAGCCTTTGATTAATTCCGCAATTTTTCTGTGGGCTTTCAAGGCACAATAAATACTGCCCGCGCAAAAATAGTAACCAAAAAAAGCCCGGCAATTGCCAGGCTTTTTTTAGTGACGACATTCAAAGATAAACCCTGAATAGGATTAGATCTTTTTAATCGTACCTTTGGGTAATACTGCGTGCACAGCTACTTTTTGGAACTTCAAAGACATGCTGTCTGCAACTTCCAATACGATGTAGTCCTCATCGACCTTGTCGACGCGGCCCAGCATCCCGCTGCTCATTACAACTTCGTCACCCTTTTTCAGAGCGCCAACCAGCTCTTGGTGCTCTTTCTGGCGCTTGCGCTGTGGGCGAATAATGAAAAACCACATGAATGCAAACAAACCCGCAAACATCAGCAGGGTTATCATCGGATTACCCTGTGCTGCCGGCGCCGCTTCCTGTGCCATGGCGGAGGGGATAAAAAAGCTCATGCAAAACCTCAAAGAGTCAGCCTATTAAATTGCCGCCAACTCTAACGGGTTTGCCCCGCCGAGGCAACGGATTGGGCCGATCCCGTAGAGACCGGCCAAACCAATCCACACTCAGAACCTCTGGCGGACCTGCCGGCGGTAGCCAGTAGGAGACATCCCGGTCCAGCGTTTGAACGCGCTGGTAAAACTGGTTCGATCAGAGAAATCGAGAATTCGTGAGATTCCATCAACGCTCAGCGCAGTATCTTTGAGGAAATGCACCGCGTGACGAAAACGAACATGGTCACGTAAAGATGCAAAACTGAGGTTGTGTTCCTGCAACCGGCGTTGCAGAGTCCGGGTGGACATACTTAGGTCGGACGCTACCGGGCGAATAGCGAGAGAGGCCTTACCGATACGCTGCTCCAGCACATCTATTACCCGTGCGGCAATACCAAAACTGGTTGCTTCGGGGGGCCAGCAGCTGGTCGAGAATATTCGGGTCTCCGGATATTCTGGCCTGCTGAAGTGATTTGTCTTCAGAGAGCGAAGTCTGGTCGGGCTGAGTATGGTTCATCGAGCTGCTCCTATTGAGTTCCGTGAGCCGCAGTTATTTTTCTATGTCCGCATCCAGCGAATCCCGGTTGCCCCTGCCCACACCAACACAACATCAACTTCGGCGGACGACTACGTGATGCGGGATGCACCAAAAAACAGACATCGAATCCTTCACAGAGATGTACAATTTTTAAACTAACCGCTCCGGCAATTCCCGCAGAGAGACTCTCTCTAGCCGGCGCACCTTTCCTTTACAACTGCCAGTATAGACCAAGAATTAAGAAAGCAAGGGGCGACAGTGCTTTTTTTCATCTTATTGTGTACCAAGGGCCAAAAATACTTACTTTCGGTACCCACATGTCGCCTTTGAGTCCGAAAGGTAGGGGCTACAGCAGACCAAGCACCAGTCCAGCCCCGCCCCTCAGAGTCTGGCAATTAATCCAGGTTCTCGCCAATCCAATTCAAAACATCAGTGTCATGGGTCTTGGTTTTAACTTTGTCGATAATATGGCGAAGGCGCCCACTCTTATCGATAATAAAAGTTGTTCGCAGAAGCCCCATGTACTCCTTGCCCATAAATTTCTTCAAGCCCCAGCAGCCATATTTATCAGCAATCTTGTGTTCTTCATCAGACAGCAAATCAAAATTCAGTTCGTGCTTGTCGATAAAGCGCTGCAACTTTGCTTCTGGATCCGGGCTCACCCCCAACACAACAGTATTGGCTTTTTTAAATTCAGCCGCACTATCGCGAATCCCACATGCCTGAGTGGTACAACCGGGGGTAAGTGCTTTCGGGTAAAAGTAGAGGACGACATTACTTTTGTCACGAAAATCCTTAAGTGACACTTTCTCGCCACTTTGGTTGGTCAGCGTAAAAGCCGGAGCCAAATTACCGATCTTCGGAAAAGCCATCTGATATCCCCTCTGGAACAGTTAAGAGTAAAGCGGGGATTATAGCGAAAAGAAACAAACGAGACGCCAGTTCTATAGAGAAATCAGAACTGCTGCAGACGAAACTCCTTCTCTTTCCTGGCACAAATGCCAAAACGACCTAACTTCTGCACCAGCTCCGCCTTTTCAGCTTCGGTGAGGAACTCCCCGACTTCAAGGCACCCCTCAGGACCACTAAAGTTTACCGAAGCCATTTCGGTAGCACTGCTCCCCATCCTTACGAGTACTGCCAACTTATCGCGGGCGAACTCCCGGTGATACACCGTTTGCTGCCTGAACCCCTTACAGCAATCCAGAATTACCAACTCCTCATTGATGCGTATTACTTCTCTGCGGGTCCCTTCGAGGTACACGTAGGTAAACAGGATGCCCAGCAGGATCATTTCAAGCCCGGCAAAGGGAAGAATCATCCAGGCTCCCGCCATCGCAAAAGCGAGGCTGATTCCAAGGGATACCCCAACCAGGGAGAAAAACACCCATAGATTGCCGGAGAGGGACAGGGACTGGTTAGGCTGCAGCAGGATACAGGCGCAACGGGCGGTGTTGCGGCCAACTTCAGTGACCATAGCAGGGACATCCGGCAGATATATAAAATCAGTGTAGTGCCGATGGCGGCAGCTCACACGAAGATACTGACCGGGAAAGTTTCCTGGTCCGGGCCGGGGTTTACAAAATTCAGGCATAAAAAAACCCACACCTCAGTGTGGGTTTTTGGGAGAGGTCTGCGGCCAAGGCCTGGGACCTGTCACTCCCTATTACGGCAGCAGGTGTGCTACTGCATCACGCTCTTCCGCCAGCTCCTGCTCGGTAGCAGACATTTTCTCGCGGGAGAAGTCGTTGATGTCAACGCCTTGAACAATTTCCCAGTCGCCATCTTTGCAAGTGCAAGGGAAAGAGTAAATCAGGCCTTCCTGAATACCGTAAGAACCATCGCTGAATACAGCCATGCTGGTCCAGTCACCTTCAGCGGTGCCCAGAGCCCAATCGCGCATATGGTCGATGGCAGCGTTGGCAGCGGAAGCCGCAGAGGAAGCACCACGCGCCTTGATGATAGCTGCACCACGCTGTTGAACAGTCGGGATGAAGTCGTTTTCGTACCATTCCTGCTCCACTTTATCCATGGCTGCAGCACCGGAAACCTTCACTTGGTGCAGGTCTGGGTACTGAGTGGAAGAGTGGTTGCCCCAAATGGTCATATGGGTGATGTCGTTAACACTGGAATCAGTTTTGTTTGCCAGCTGAGACAGAGCGCGGTTGTGATCCAGACGGGTCATCGCGGTGAAGTTACGCGGGTCCAGGTCTGGCGCATTGCGCTGAGCGATCAGGGCATTGGTGTTAGCCGGGTTGCCAACAACCAGTACCTTTACGTTACGAGAAGCAACGTCGTTCAGGGCTTTACCCTGTGCAGAGAAGATAGCAGCGTTAGCTTCCAGCAGGTCCTTACGCTCCATACCCGGTCCACGGGGACGCGCGCCTACCAGCAAAGCGTAATCTGCATCTTTGAACGCAACAGTAGCATCATCGGACTGAACGATACCCGCGAGCAGCGGGAAAGCGCAGTCTTCAAGCTCCATAGCAACGCCTTTCAGCGCTTCCAATGCCGGAGTGATTTCCAGCAATTGCAGAATAACCGGCTGATCTTTGCCCAGCATTTCGCCAGAGGCGATGCGGAACAGCAACGAATAGCTAATCTGACCGGCAGCGCCGGTAACAGCAACACGTACAGGTGCTTTCACGATAGTTCTCCCTCGTTTGTAAGCGGCCGCATTATAGGGCCTCGCGAGTAAATTTCATCTTACACAAGCGAAATAGCGGCTCAATTTGTATGACAAAACCTCTCAGACTGTATTGGACACTCTTTGCGAGTGTTTATGTCAGCGCCAATTCCCGGTAACGCGTCTGCAGTGCCTTGTAAACCTGATCACTGTAATCAGCAGCAGATGAGTCCAAAAGTCCGGCAATTTCCGCTAGGTGTTCATTGTCTTCACGGCCCGCCCAGTTTTTTACATAGCTGCCATCTTTATAGCCGTTATCCTGACGGAATCGGTTGAGTACATTTTTACCAACGTATCGCTGGTACAACTCAGCAAAAGACATTTCTGCATCGGCCAATAGTTGAGCAAAGCCAGCAACATCAAACTGCTTGGTGGCCAGGGTGTTCAAGGTGAAAGACTCGAGGTTTTCACGGAAATCACCCGCCGTACGCTCGGAACCGGCAAACTCCTTCAGCATGATCTCAGCCACTTCCTGCGGAGAGCCTTTTTGCAACTCAAGGCTCAAACCGAAATGCCAGATATCCACCAATTCAAGCTTCACCTGATCCATTTCTGGAAGTTGCTTCTTCCACCACTTCCAACCGTAATGGTCTAACAACTCTGCACTTTCTACCCAAATAGCGCGGTACCAGGCAAAGTTTTGCTCACGCCAGTTTTCATTTACTACTGTATTAATCTGGTCTTGCAGAGTCAGCATGACTTGCAACTGCTGCTTCATCATAGGGGAACATCCAATAGACCCGGATCAAACTGCCCGGGGGAATAATCTGAAAAAGTTTTCTGAGGTGATTTCGGCCAGCTCTTCGTAGGGAATACCGCGTAAATCAGCGATAAATTCTGCCACTTCACGCACATAGGCCGGAATATTGGGCTTACCCCGATAGGGCACTGGAGCCAAATAAGGGGAGTCGGTCTCAACGAGCAACCGATCCAAAGGCAGCCTGCGGGCGACATCCCGCAGCTCTTCGGCATTTTTAAAGGTCACGATGCCGGACAAAGAAATATAATAATTGAGATCCAGGGCAGCCTTGGCCATATCCCAGCTCTCGGTAAAACAGTGCAGAACACCTGCGGTATTGGTATTACCGTGCTCTTTAATGAGAGCGATAGTATCTTCCCGCGCATCTCTCGTATGCACAATAACCGGAAGCTCTGCCTGCCCCGCCGCTTTCAGGTGTGCAATAAAGCTCTGCTGCTGGATTTCCTGGGTGTCAGTGCTGTAGTAGTAATCCAGACCTGTCTCCCCCAATGCAACAACATTGGGCTGGTTAGCCATTTCCACCAGTCGCTCAACATCCGCCATGCCAGAGTCGACATCCAACGGGTGCACACCAACGGAACAGACTACGTCCTCGTAGCGGGATGCGATTTCAACAACCGCATCGGCGTTTTCCAAACTGATACCGACACAGAGGAACTTGCCAACACCGCGACTGCGGGCCAGGTCCAATACAGTATCCAGATCGCCATCAAATTTATCGAGCTTAAGTCTGTCCAGGTGACAGTGAGAATCAACAAGCATTAGAGAGTTACAACGTATGGGTTGGGCGGCTGGATTCTAAGGTTCCCGCCAAGTGGGTTTCAATCTTGTTTTGCGCGATATTGTCCTTATCGCCAAATTGAACTCCGATTCCGGGAGTGCGGTTGCCTTGAGCACCATTGGGGGTAATCCAGATCACCTTACCGGCAACCGGAATCTTTTCCGGCTCATCCATTAAGCTCAGAAGCAGAAAAACCTCATCGCCAAGGTTGTACGATTTATCCGTACTGATAAACAAGCCACCATTCTTTACGAAGGGCATATAGGCCGCATAGAGCACAGATTTATCCTGGATTTTCAGTGACAGGATGCCGTTGCGGGCACCGCCTCCCATGGCTTTCATGGACAACCTCAATGTTTATATTTCTAAATGATGCGCTAACTTATCTAAGCCCGCTGCCTGTGTCCAGGCAACGTCAATTACCCTACCCGACTTGTGCAAGATGCCTAAGCAAAAAGCTTCGCCCAACGAATAAATAATTCTTCCAGCAGCAAACGACGATTGGGGTTAGCTGTGCCCAGTAACCCTTTCCGCGCCTGAAGCAAATGATCGTAGAACGCAAATACTGGCTGCAAGCTTTGCTCACTCGACCCCGGCAACCTCTGCAAAAGAACCATTAGCTGGGCATCTCCACTAAGATCACAACTGCGAATCTGCACCATCTGGGTTAACCAGTGCTGCCAAAAAAGCAGTAGCTGAACCAATTCAACACCCTCGGCCGGTGTTTCCCAACGGCCCGCTGTAGAGACTGAACTTGCCGTACCCTGAGCTACAGCAACCAAATCTTTAAAAAACTGCTCGCGTACTTCTCTCGACTTGGGCTCGGCCAGCTCCGCCGCCAATAATGGTGCCCCGCCTGCCAGAGTTAAGACACGCTGTGCCAGCGGCTCTTCCAGCCCATTGCTGTATAGCCACTGTAGCGCCACCTCTCCAGTTGGGGGCGGAAAAGCTATAGATTGACAGCGACTTCGAATGGTTGGCAAAAGGCCTGTGGGGGCATCGGTGATCAACACAAAGATAACGGAGGGTGCCGGCTCTTCCAGGTTTTTCAACAGGGCATTGGCTGCGTTGACATTCATCGCCTCCGCCGGCGACAAACAAACCAGACGCGCCCCGCCCCGCCCACTGGTGCGGGAAACAAAGTTGCCCAGCTGACGGATCTGTTCCACTTTCAGCGGGCCACCGGGCTTTTCAGGTTCAACTTGCAGGAAATCAGGATGCGAGCCAGCCATCCACAACCGACAATCCTTACACTCTCCACAGGCCTGACCTGCCCTCGGTTGCTCACATAGGGCCAACGCAGTAAAAGCAGCCGCGAATTGTCGCTTTCCCAACCCCTCCGGGCCAGTCAGCAGCAAAGCGTGCGGGCAGCGGCCCGCCTGCAACTGCAAGCCCAACCGCTGCCATTGCTCGGAGTGCCAGGGAAGAGGTACCGGTATCGATTTATACTCAAAAGTTTCAGGCACAGACATCAGCCACAATTCTTATCATTTAAAAATAGATTCTGGGGCAAGATAGCTTAAAGCAACAGCTCCAATTGCTTGGCTAGATCCATCTGCACCTGCTCCAGAGATTGGCCGGCATCCACAACCGCGTAACGGGCAGGTGCAGCTTCAGCTCGATCGCGATAAGCCGCACGCACCCGCTGGAAGAACTCCAGGTGCTCACTCTCAAACCGATCCGCTTCCCCAGTGCGTGCGGCTCGCTGTAGCCCCACTTCTGGATCGAGATCCAATAAAAGCACTTTATCTGGACGCAAATCCCCTTGAACTGTCTGCTCCAACTGCTCGATCAATTGTCGATCCAGTCTGCGACCACCGCCTTGGTAGGCATAGGTAGCATCGGTGAAGCGATCACAGATCACCCAATCCCCACGTTTTAAGGCGGGCAGTATAACCTGAGACAGATGTTGCGCGCGGGCGGCAAACACCATCAATAATTCCGCCGTGGGATCAACGGATTCATCCCGCTTGGCCAATAACAGCTCGCGCAGCTGTTCTGCCAACGGGGTGCCTCCCGGCTCCCGAGTTTGGATAAAGTTAATATTGTGCTTTTTGAGCCACTCGGTGATGAAGAGTAAATTGGTAGATTTCCCCACCCCCTCTACACCCTCGAGGGTGATGAACTTGCCGTGCGACACTAATTCTTTCCTTTTGCCGGACTCGAGCGGTAATCCGCGCGCCTTTTCAGCTGATACTCCCGCACCGCACGGTTGTGCTCTGTCAGAGTCGCTGAGAAATGATGAGATCCATCCCCTTTGCCAACAAAATACAAGCTCTTGCCGGGCTTTGGATTTAAAGCGGCCCGAATTGCCGCTCGCCCAGGTAGGGCAATCGGCGTAGGGGGAAGGCCATTAATAACATAAGTATTATAAGGTGTTGCCTGGCGCAGGTGTGTACGGGTCAGATTTCCGTCAAAGTCCTCACCCAAGCCATAAATTACGGTGGGGTCGGTCTGCAAGCGCATACCTTTATTCAGCCTGCGTACAAAAACACCAGCTATTTCACTGCGCTCAGATGGCTGCCCTGTCTCTTTCTCGATAATTGAAGCCATGATTAAGGCTTCATAGGGCGACTTATAGGGCAGATCATCCCCTTTTGATTGCCACTCCTCATCCAGCACCTTCTGCATCCGATCATAGGCCTGACGCAGTAGTTCAATATCTGTGGTACCGGACCGGTAGACATAAGTATCCGGGAAAATCCAACCCTCAACCTCATCTTCCTTTAGGCCCAGGGCCCGGGCAGCAGCACTGACATTGCTTCCCTCTTCAGACTGAACGATTCTTTCACCGGAGCGGATTTGTCGCAGGGCCTGGCGAAAGGTCCAGCCCTCTAATAGCGTAATGCGATAGCGGGTAACTTCACCGCGATTCAGGCGCGCAATCAAGTCCCGCGCGTTACTGCCAAAGGGAACTAAATACTCGCCGGAATGGATTTCTGTTGTGCCCTCCCAGTAGGCATAGGCGAGGAGTATTTGCGGCCACTGGATTATCCCTTCGCCCTGCAAGCTTCGCAGCGTCCGGGACAAACTTCCGCCCTTTTCCACCTGAAGCGTAAGCCCATCTTGTGCAATCGGCAGGGGGATTCCAAGGCTTCCTTTGCCACGTATAGAGAGGCAACTGCAACCAAGCAGGCCAATACCAGCCCACCAAATAACAGCTTCAACACTCTCCAAGCGAAACTCGCTTGCTTTTTCTTCACCACAATTTATCCAATATCAGCTTCTGTAGCTTGCGGGTCTCGACACCCACAGGCCAATTTTTGTAACCGATTACCTCTACCACCGGTAATACACCTCGAACACTGTTGCAGAGAGCCAGCTCATCGGCCTCACAGAGTTCGGAAAGCTCCATGTCTTCCTCTTGCCAGTGGATATGGCTCGAGAGCCACTGCCGCATCACACCATGAACACCACACCGGTGCAGGGATGGAGTCATCCACTTCCCACCAAATCGGGCCAGGATATTACAGCGCAGGGTTTCGATGACCCTTCCCGCCGAATCCAGCATCAATCCATCGAGAAATTGACCCACCGGCAGCTCTGCTTTTGCCGCATTATATCGGTTACGGAGTAAAGTTTTGCAGCCCTGGTTCGAATTACTACCGATCGGCAAGCTCGTCGAACAAGGGAAAAGGCTAGTGCCCACCTGCCCCTCAGCAGTTTCAATCAGCGGCCGCAGCACCAAATCCCAACATTGCTGCCCGCGCACACTGCCAACACGCAGGCGCGCAATCGCCTCAGGCCAGCGACAGCCGGCTGTCAATTTTAACGTCGACTGCTCAATTTCTCCCAGACAGGCCTCATCCAACACTCCCGAACGCTCCAGGCGAGCGCGGTGGAAAGACCAAAGCGGTAGACCTTTGTTGTGACAGCGCATTGTTTCGAGGATTCCACCCGAGTAATCAGCATCATCTGGCAACTGATCAACGGCCAGCCCCCGAAAGTACATTTGAGGTAACTGGTACATGGAGCTCCCAAGGCAGGTGTGCCCACCTCGCGGTGGGCACGGGAATCAGACTCGCTTGAATATCAGTGACCCATTGGTGCCACCGAAACCAAAGGAATTGGATAGGACTGCATTGATTGCCATCGGCTGGGCCTCTTGGGGCACCAGGTTAATACCAGCACAGGCCTCATCCGGGGAGAAGAGATTGATAGTGGGGGGCGCAACCTGGTCGCGCAATGACAATACCGAGAAAACGGCTTCAATAGCACCGGCAGCCCCCAGCAGGTGACCGGTCATCGACTTGGTAGAACTCACAGCGAGGGAGTCCGTCACCCCCGCGAATACTTTTTTAACCGCCAGGATCTCAGCTGTGTCTCCCAGCAGAGTAGAAGTACCATGAGCATTGATATACTGGATATCACTTGGGCTCATACCGGAATCTCTCAGGGCATTTTCCATTGAGAGAGCAGCGCCAGCGCCATCTTCCGGAGGAGAGGTCATGTGGTGGGCATCACCGCTCATACCAAAGCCAGCTACTTCTGCGTAAATCTTGGCTCCGCGAGCGACTGCATTTTCGTACTCTTCCAAAACGAGTACCGCAGACCCTTCACCCAGTACAAAACCATCACGGTCTTTATCCCAGGGGCGGCTTGCTGATTGCGGATCATCATTGCGAGTGGACAGCGCCCTTGCCGCACAGAAACCGCCGAGCCCTACCGGGGTGGTAACCATTTCTGCACCACCACATACCATCACATCGGCATCACCGTGCTGAATCGCACGAACTCCGAGACCGATCGCATGGGTTCCTGTGGTACAGGCTGTTGTCACTGCCAGATTGGGGCCTTTGAGGCCATATTTAATCGAGAGGTTACCCGCAACCATATTAATGATGGCGCCAGGTACAAAGAAAGGTGATACACGGCGAGGGCCTTTTTCGGCAATCAGCAATGAATTATCTTCGATAGCCAAGATACCGCCCATACCAGAGCCAATACAGGTACCCACGCGCGGACCCAGCTCTTCGGTTACCTCCAGGCCGCTATCTTGCATAGCCTGAATACCGGCAACCAGTCCGTACTGCAAGAAAGTATCCATCTTGCGCGCTTCTTTTGCGGGCATGTATGGCGTGGGATCAAAATCCTTTACAGTAGCGGCGAAGCGGGTTGAAAAAGCCGAGACATCAAATGTCTCAATCGGAGCAGCACCATTAGCTCCCTGTAGTACCCCAGACCAAGTATCCTCTAGGGTGTTACCTAACGGGCTAACGACTCCCATTCCGGTTACAACAACTCTTCTTTGCGACACTGCGCTCCCCCTGAAATTTTCTGCTACCGTCCTTCACCAATGTAGTTAAAAGAACAACATCCGGTCAGCAGTCACAATTCCGTAGTACCAATAACAAGAAAGCCGCGCTATGAAACATAGAACGGCTTTCAGAATCGCTCGGCTAGGTACAGCATATTGAGCTGCCCGTGCCTAAACTACCCAGCAGGAATTAACCAAGGTTATCCTTGATGTAATCCATTGCCAGCTGAACAGTAGTGATTTTTTCAGCTTCTTCATCGGGAATTTCAGTTTCGAATTCCTCTTCCAAAGCCATAACCAGCTCAACTGTGTCGAGTGAGTCAGCGCCCAGATCTTCAACAAAAGAGGCTTCAGGCTTAACGTCTTCTTCCTTAACGCCCAGTTGTTCAGCAACGATCTTTTTAACGCGCTCTTCAATGCTGCTCATGATTCAATTTAACTCCTAGTGGGTAAAAATCTGTTTTAGTCGCTATTGTTTTTCACCGTATCCAATGTTGTTGGTGATAACGACCGGCTCACACAGCTTTTGGATAATTCAGAGGCCATTGTACCCCAAGTTTTTCGGGATGTAATGTGCGGCCCCTCAACACCATCAGCAAAAACATAAATATCTCTAAAATCAATAAGTTAAAGAGACATTTTGAAACACAAACTACGCCATGTACATACCGCCATTGACATGAATTGTCTCGCCGGTGACATAGCCTCCCGCATCACTCGCCAGGAAGGAAACCACCGAAGCAATTTCTTCCGGCTTCCCGAGCCTCGCGAGAGGAATCTTACCCAGAAGCAACTCGCGTTGCGCTTCAGGCAAGACTTTTGTCATATCAGTATCAATAAAGCCGGGGGCTACGGTATTAACCGTGATTCCTCTGGAGCCCACCTCTGAAGCCAGGGAGCGGGCAAACCCTCCCACACCAGCTTTGGTCGCCGCATAATTGCTCTGACCGGCATTACCCATACTACCTACGACGGAGCTGATATTAATAATCCGCCCCCATCGCGCCTTGGTCATATCGCGCAGGCAAGCCTTACTCATGCGATAGACCGCGGTCAAATTCGTATTGACGACTGAATCCCACTCGTCATCCTTCATGCGCATCAACAAGTTGTCCTTGGTGATGCCAGCATTATTAACCAATATCGCAGGAGCACCAAACTCATTTTTTATCGCTGCATGAAGCTCGGAAATACTTTCCGCATTGCCCACATCCAGAACTTTACCGGCACCTGCGATACCGGCTTCTGCGAAGCGGGCGCTTATTTTTTCAGCGCCGGATTCGCTGGTGGCAGTACCAATAACTGTGGCACCCATTCCACCGAGCATATCTGCAATTGCCGCACCAATGCCGCGACTTGCACCTGTCACTAAGGCAACTTTACCCTCAAGGGACATCTGTAAGGTCATTCTCACTTATCCTTATTCGACTACTGGACTACTTTTTGAGCGATTTATACCGCTGTAGCTCGCAGAGCTTCATTAAAGTTACTGGGGCTATCGATTGCGTGACAGGAAACACTTCGGTCGACACGTTTGATCAGGCCAGATAAAACCTTACCCGGACCACACTCAACCATTTGCTCCACTCCGGAGCCAATAATTTTTTGTGCGCAGGCAGTCCAGCGAACCGGGCGATAAATCTGCTCGATCATCAGGGTCTTAATTTTTTCCGGATCCACTTCAAGCTCAGCGTGGACATTGTGCACGATGGGTATTTCTGGCGCGTTAAATTCTGTCGCCTCTATTTGAGGGGTCAGCTTTTCCGCCGCAGGACGCATCAGCTCAGTGTGGAATGGGGCACTGACCGGAAGAGGCATAGCCTTCTTTACACCGGCAGCTTTACAGGCTTCGATGGCGCGCTGCACCGCCGCGCTACTTCCCGCAATAACAATCTGGCCGGGAGAGTTGTAATTCACCGCAGCAACTATTTCACTCTCAGCAGAAGCAGCACAAGCTTCTTCGACAGCTGCATCATCAAGACCGATGATCGCAGCCATAGCGCCCTCCCCTACAGGAACCGCCTCTTGCATCAAGCGGCCGCGCTCGCGAACCAAATGAACCGCATCTTTAAACGCCAGAACGCCAGAGCACACCAGTGCTGACCACTCGCCCAAACTGTGACCGGCCATGAATGCAGGCTGGGCACCGCCGCGAGAGCGCCACATGCGATAAAGGGCAACACTGGAAGTCAGTAAGAGAGGCTGGGTACGCTGGGTGAGATTAATGGCTTCCTGCTCGCCATTCTGGCACAGGTCCCAGAGGTCATAGCCGAGCACATTGGATGCTTCGGCAAAAGTGGCCTGAATTTCAGGCGCCTCTTGGGCAATCTCAGAGAGCATACCTATTTTCTGGGAACCCTGCCCCGGAAAGACAAATGCGAGTGCGGCATTGGTCATAAGATATCCTTAACCTAAATGTGGCTGATTTCAGTAAGGGAAACTGCTTTTTACCCTTCATCCATGGAGCGTCTTTCGCCGGATTGTGCCATAGCGGCATCGACCCTGGCTGCCAGGTCAGCATCGGCACACTCCTTCGCCGTAACCATCGCCCGATAAAAAGCTTCGCTGCTGGCACCGCCGTGACTCTTGATCACGTTGCCCTTTACCCCTACAAAGCTGGCGCCATTATAGCGAGCAGGTTCCACCTGTGTACGCCATTTTCGCAACAGCTTTATGGCCAATTGGCCAAAAAAACGCTTGAAACACCCTCTTTTCTCGATTGTGAACGCTTTTTGACCCATTAGTCGAATCACACCCTCGGCAGATTTCATCGCGACATTACCCATCAGGCCGTCGCAAACAACCACATCTACCGAGCCGGTAAAAATATCATGCCCCTCAACAAAGCCAACATAATTGACCCCGGGGTCCGCATCGAGCAGCTCCGCTGCACGGCGTATTTCGGCGCTACCCTTATGTGCTTCCGCCCCAATATTGAGCAGCGCCACCTTTATATCCTTCACACTCTTGCGGGCAGTATGAATCCGCTGAGCCTCTATCCCCATACGGGCGAACTGAAGCAAATCCTCAGCACTGCAATCCACATTGGCACCAAGGTCCAAAAGATAGCAGGAACCCATACCTGAAGGTACAGACTTACCGAGCGCCGGCTTCCTAACACCTTGGATATTACCGAGAATACTGCGACTCAACGCCAACAAGGCGCCAGTATTGCCGGAGGTAACTGCAGCTTGCACATCTCCCGATGCAACACTCTTCAGGGCCATCGCCATGGTTGAATCGCGCTTATGGCGAACAGCCTGCAACGGATTGCACTCTTGAGTGATGACTTGCTCGCAATGGATAATTTCGAGACGGCGGGTAACGCGGCGGCGATGGCGCTGCAGCTCTTGATGAACCAGAGCTTGAAGCTCTGCGCGCGGGCCAAATAGCTTTAGCTGCGCTTCAGGGAAGTTTTGAAGAAATCTAATACATGCCGGAACGACAGAGCGGGGACCTAAGTCCCCGCCCATTGCATCCACGGCCAATCGCAATTGGCTGGACAAAGCTTACTCTTCTTCAGAGCCGCCGCTAACTTCGATCACTTTGCGACCACGGTAGAAACCGTCTTTGGTCACGTGGTGACGACGGTGCTTTTCACCGGTAGTCGGATCGACGGAAAGGGTAGCACCTGCGCCCAGCGCATCGTGGGAACGGCGCATACCGCGACGGGAACGAGTCTTCTTGTTTTGTTGAACAGCCATTGCTAGCTCCTAAAATAAACAAATTTCGCTGGAACCGGGGCGCCTACCGGCGAGCCCAAACTCATCGGGAAACCTAGGATTTACCCGACGAACCCTTCAACTGCTCCAGCACTTTAAAGGGGTTTGCCTGTTGCTCATCCGCCTCGGCAACCTCGCCACCAAAATGAAAGCTCTCCTTGGAGACACATTCTTCCTGGTGATAAGCCACCATTGGCAAATTGAGCAAAATTTCATCTTCAAGGATCTGGTGCAAGTCCAGCTCATCGCCGTCCTGGATCACCGGGTCCAGATCTTTGGGCAGGGCCTTACCCTGCTCCTCAGTCCATACGATACCCCAGCTAAACTGTGCCTCGATCTGCTCATGGACCGGTAACAAACAGCGCTGACACAAGAGGTCAACTGCAAGTTGAACCTTGCCGCTCACCGTTTGGTGACCTTGCAAGTCTCGCTCAAACTGCAATTCAGCAGAAATCTCTCCGTGGACAGACTCAACTGCGCTACCAACCCGAGGCAGGGACTCCAACGGCAAAACACCATCGAGCAACTGCTCTCGCTGTACCAATTTCCGAGCATCAATGCTCTTTGGCAATACTGATTTAGAGGGGGCTATCGACATAAGCGCGCAATTCTATGGACTCACCTTAGCCTTGTCAAAACAAATCAGGCATTGCAGTATCGCCCGGTCACAAACCACTATTCGACCCAGCGGAAAATCCACCAGAATGCCCCACCCTCTGATACTAGCCTCCAGCTCTCCTTACCGCAGAACCCTACTACAACAGCTTGGCATCCCCTTTCAGCAGGATTCGCCCCATATAGATGAAGCACCACAGGCGGGGGAAGCGCCAGCTGCACTCGCCCTGCGCCTCGCCACAGAGAAAGCGCGCGCCCTGGCTGGCCGCCACCCGAAATCACTGATTATCGGTTCAGATCAAGTTGCCTCTTGCGACGGCCAAATACTTGGCAAGCCAGGCAGCAGGGAGCGCGCCATCGCCCAGCTGCAAGCCTGCAACGGCAAAAAAGTGATATTCCACACCGGCTTGTGCCTGCTGAATAGCGCAAGCGGAGAGCAGTTGGGCGATACGGAAACCTTCACTGTCTACTTTCGGCAGTTGAGCACAGAGCAAATTGAACGATATGTAGAGCTGGAACAACCTTACGATTGCGCCGGCTCTTTTAAGGTGGAAGGGCTAGGTATCGCCCTGTTTGAAAGGCTTGAAGGAGCAGATCTCAACACCCTGGTTGGGCTGCCACTAATCCGCCTTACCGATATGCTGAACCACTTTGGCATAGATCCATTGGGCCCGCAGGCCACCTAAAAGAGTGGCGGCCAGCGGAGCAACTCAGAGAAGCGATCGATAACAACCTTGGGGCCACACCCCTGCAGTCGGGTTGGGCAATGAGCGCCATAGCTCACCCCGATAGAGGGCATGCCGATCGCCGCCGCCATTTCCAGGTCGTATACGGTATCCCCTACCATTACCGCCTGCTCCGGACCGGTTCCGGTCTCATGTAGCAACTCATTCAGCATCAGCGGGTCAGGCTTGGAAGCGGTCTCATCCGCACAACGACTGGCGGCAAACAAGTGGCCGAGGCCGTGCTCCTCAAATTCCCGATTGAGCCCCTGCCGACTCTTCCCAGTCGCTACCGCCAACTGGTGACCACCGCACAGCAACTGGTCCAGGGTATCCAGGACCCCCTCAAATAACGGCAAGGGTTCAACCCGGGCCGCCATCCACTCATCAAAGTAAAGTTGGCGCAACGTGAGTTTTTCCTCACTGGCAGCCTCCGGAAACAGAGAGGATATCGCTTCCGGCAGACCAAGCCCGATGATGTTGCTAACCGCCTCCGGGGCAAGCACTGGCAAACCAGCTCTATCTGCCGCCCGCAACATACAGTCGACGATACGCGCCTCAGAATTACAAACCGTCCCATCCCAATCGAGGATTACCAACATAACAAAAGAACGCCCTACTCTTCCCTTAACCTATTCAGCACTGCACTCAGCTCCGCAGGGAGTGGAGCCTCCACCTCAACCTTGGAGCCATCTGGCAAAGAGCAGCGCACTGAAGCTGAGTGCAAAAAGAGACGCTTCAGACCGCGACCACGAAATTCACGATTGACTTCGTCCGAGGTGTACTTGTTGTCGCCCGCCAAAGGGCAACCAACAAACTGAGCATGAACTCGAATTTGGTGTGTTCGCCCGGTGACCGGCTCTGCGGAAAGCAGAGTCGCCGCCTTAAATCTCTCAATCAACTTAAAGCGAGTCTCTGAAGGCTTGCCCTCAGGGTGCACTGACACCATTCTCTCGCCGCTTTTCAAAGTGTTCTTGCGCAAAGGTGCCTCAACAACGCGGCGACCTCGGGGCCACTTGCCCACCGCCAATGCCTGATACGATTTACCGATCTTTCCCGCCCGCAACTCCGACTGAACATGCTGCAATACCGCGCGCTTGCGGGCCACCATGATGGCGCCACTGGTATCCCGGTCAAGGCGGTGCACCAACTCAATAAACGGGCTTTGCGGAAACATCTGGCGCAAAACTTCAATCAGACCCAATCTGACACCACTGCCGCCATGGACCGCAAGGCCCGACGGTTTATTGATCACCATAAGCCCGTGCTTGTCGTAAAGTATGGACTCTTGGATCAGCTGGCGCAGAGATTCACCAGCGAGAGGGGTCTCAGCCTGCTCGGCAACACGAATTGGCGGCACTCGCACCACATCGCCCGCCTTTAACTTGTATTCAGCCTTTATTCGTCCTTTATTTACTCTTACCTCACCCTTACGCAGGATTCGGTATATACGTGAACGCGGCACACCCTTGAGGCGCGCCTGGAGGAAATTGTCGATCCTCTGTCCCGCCAGCTCTTCAGGTACAGTTAAAAGCTGCACGCCGCCAGATGGATTCGAGGTCTTTGATGGGGTCTCGGCCGGAGCCTTCTTAGGGTGGGGTATACTTCGCATGACGCGCATCATAGCGTTGCCAGGGATACAATTGAAGCACCTCCCTGCCCATGCTATATTCGGCCGGCCTGAATTCGGCGTATTTTCGGTCAAAGGCGACTTCCCACATGAAGAGATAGCCGTGACCCCAACGAAAATACCCCATTCGGTCGGTGCGCGGGGATGCCGCGTCATTGATAAAACTTAGCCGTTGAGATGTCCCCCAATTACCAGAACCAGAGGGGAGCTCACCGGCAACAACAGCCCGCGGTTATGCGGGTAATTATCGCGAAGGTAAGACGGGCCGTGACCCGCAGCGCTTGAAAGGACGACTCAAACTTGCGTCCGGTTTTGCAGAATACGACGAGCCAGCAACCGAACTGGCAACCAGGGCAGCACAGCTTCCGCAAGCCTGGTAAAAAAATTAAGAAGAATGGGTATCAGCCAAAAGCTGAACTGCAGAACCTCTGATGATTGACGCAAACCTTGCCGCCCAGCATATGAAACAAACCAAGGGGCGGCGCCCAACCCTGCTGTAGAAGCCTGCAGCACAGGTACAGGGCAGTACTAACAAAAGGTATTAAAGGTACCAACGGATAGCACAATAACAGCGCGTATCCGGAGTTTTTGCAGAGCGAATAATAGGCAAACGCCAGTCTCAACAAGCCGCATAGATCCATGGCGCGGTAGAGCTGGCATACCTTATTTCCCCTGCCCTGCCTGGTGGTCCTCTCCACCTGGCAGCCAACAAGCAAGCCTGTGAGTAGCGGTGTCACACCTTTGCGCAACGCAAGGAAAACGACACGCATGAAAAGAATGCTAATCAACGCAACCCAACCTGAAGAGTTGCGTGTTGCCCTGGTCGACGGCCAGTGGCTCTATGATTTAGATATTGAGAACCGAACCCGCCAGCAGAAAAAAGCGAACATCTACAAAGGTAAGATTACCCGCGTAGAACCCTCCCTCGAAGCTGCATTCGTCGACTACGGCGAAGAGCGCCACGGGTTTCTCCCCTGAAAGAAATCTCTCGCGAGTACTTCCTCAAGCAGCCCAAAGACATCGAAGGCCGCATCAAAATCAAAGATGTTGTCAAAGAAGGCATGGAAGTTATCGTCCAGGTGGACAAAGAAGAGCGCGGCAACAAAGGCGCTGCCCTCACCACCTTTGTCAGCCTCGCCGGCCGCTACTTGGTGTTAATGCCCAACAATCCTCGTGCCGGCGGTATCTCCCGCCGCATTGAAGGTGATGAGCGCTCCGAGCTCCGCGATGCACTGGCCAGTGTAGATGTCCCTTCAGGTATGGGCATCATCGTGCGCACCGCCGGCGTTGGCCGCAGTGGTGACGAGCTGCAATGGGACCTCAACTACCTGCTGCAACTTTGGAATGCCATCAAGGAAGAAGCTGATACCTCCAAGGCGCCACACTTCCTGTTCCAGGAAAGCAACGTCATCATCCGCGCCATCCGCGACTACATGCGCGATGATATCGGCGAAGTTATTGTCGACGACAAAGGTGCCTTTGAGCTGGCCGCAGAGTTTGCCCGCCAGGTAATGCCCCACTACGCCAATAAGGTAAAGTACTACGAAGACGCCATCCCGCTGTTCAATCGCTATCAAATTGAAAGCCAGATTGAGACAGCGTTCGAGCGCGAAGTGAAGCTCCCCTCCGGAGGCTCCATCGTTATCGATGTGACCGAGGCTCTGGTGTCTATCGATATCAACTCCTCCCGCGCAACCAAGGGCGGCGATATCGAAGAGACCGCGCGCAATATCAACCTGGAAGCCGCCGATGAAATCGCTCGCCAACTGCGCCTGCGCGATATGGGCGGACTGGTTGTAATCGACTTTATCGACATGCAGAGCAAGTCCAACCAGCGCGAAGTTGAAAAGCGCATGGAGAAGGCCCTCAGCATGGACCGCGCCCGCGTTCAGGTTGGCCGCATCTCCCGCTTCGGACTTTTGGAAATGTCCCGCCAGCGCCTGCGCCCATCCCTGGGTGAAACCACCTTCCGCGTCTGCCCCCGCTGTAGCGGTCAAGGCACTATTCGCGGCACCAAGTCTCTGGCCCTCTCCATTCTCCGCCTGGTAGAAGAGGAAGCGAAGAAAGAGCGCAGCGCCGAGATCCGCGCAATCACCCCGGTGAATGTCGCAACCTACCTGCTGAACGAAAAGCGTAAAACGATCTCCCAGATCGAGTCCCGCAATTCCACTCGCGTAGTAGTTGTGCCCAGCGCAGAAATGGAAACGCCGCACTTTGAAGTTCAGCGCCTGCGTGACGATGACACTGCAACCCTGGAAACCTCCTACAAGATTTCTGGCACTGCCGAAGAGACAGTGACCAAGAAAGAGGAAAAGCCACAGCGTCCAGCTCCAGTGCAAGCGGCCGTGCAGCAAATTGCCCACACCGCTCCAGCACCCACTCCGGAGAAAAAGGAAGAGCCTGGACTCTTCAGCCGATTGATTAGCGCTATCGCCTCCTTCTTCACCGCAGAAGAGGAAGAGCCGAAGAAGCATCAAAAGTCCAAAGGCCGTGGCAAGGACTACCAGCAGCGCAACCGCAATCGCAACCAGCGCGGAAATCGCAACAACCGCAGTGGCCGCCCCGCGCGCCGCAAGGATGATCGCCGCGAGGACAATAAGCGCGACGACCAACGCGAAGATAAGCGCAGCGCCAAGCTGGACGAGCATGACAGCGCCTCTGATCGCCAGGGTGAAGGTCAGCGCAGACGTCGCCGTCGCCGCAACGACAACCGCCGCAGCGACAACCGCACTCAAGCTGCTGAAACCCAAAATACCGTTGATACCAACGAACAGGCTGGAGACACTTCCGATCAGCAACGCCCAGCACGTCGCCCGAGCAATGTGCGCGGCCGCCCTCAAGCGCGCCGTCGCGGCGGACGCCGCAGTGAGAACACCGCAGCAACCGCGGTAGCTCACAGCCAGGAAGAGCTGAATCGCGAAGTTCACGAAGCCATCGACGAAGCTGAAAGCGAAGCCCGCAAGACCAAGGAAGTCGCAAAAGAGACTCGTACCGAGGCGCCCAAGCCCAAGGCGAAAGACTCTCACAAGGCTCAGAGAGCTCCCAAGCAAGCAGCTCAGCCCGCCATCACAATGCCGGTGCGCACTGCTCACGAGGAAAAGTCTGAAGCACGAGAGACCCAGAAGCCTGCAGCTCAACCGCAAAGCGCCCCGCAGGCAGCCAAAGCAGCCGCCTCCGAGCAACAACAGCAGCCTACTCAGCCCAAGCCCAAAGCTACCCCGGTAGAAAAAGCAGCTGCGCCAGCTGCCGAGCCGGCCAAGCCTGTAGAGCAAGCGCCAGAACAAAAAGCCACCACGGCAGAAGTTCCGGCTGCCCCCAAAGCTGAAACCACTCCTGCCAAGCCAGAAGTAGAAGCAGCAGAGGAAATCGTGCTTGAAGAAGCACAAGCTGCAGCTGAAGCTTTACAGGAACAGGCAGGCACCAGCGAGCCGGAAGTTCAGGAAGAAATTGTTGCCGCCGAGCAGGCAGCTTCCGAAGAGGAACCGACCGCACCTAGCCAGGGACGCGCAGTAAATGATCCGCGCATCAACCCCAAACCACTGGGTGAATTCTCAATTGTTACTGAGCGCCGTGAAGTGGGCTCCCAGCAGCCGCTGGATACCGCACAGCCGGCAGCGATTGAGCACAATCCACGCGCCCTAGCCCGCCCGGCCAACGACCCGCGTATCAGCCGCAAGGCCGTGGAAGTTGATGCCAACGCAGATATCGATCGCGACTCTGCAGAAGCGAGCTAAGCGATAGCTGCCAAGCCGCCCCAGCCAATGGCCGGGGCGGCCTTATCAACCTGACAGTAAGCCTTGAGCTGGTCAATAAATCACCTAACTTATTGAACTATATAAAAAAATCAAAATGGCGCTTGTACATCCCGAGAAGCTATGTATAATGCGCAGCACAATTTGGTGGGGTGGCTGAGTGGTCGAAAGCGGCGGTCTTGAAAACCGTTGACTGTAACAGGTCCCAGGGTTCGAATCCCTGCCCCACCGCCATTATTCATACAGAAAGCCCTGATTTTTCAGGGCTTTTTTGTTTCTGCTATTTTTATCCCCCCACTTGTTCCCCCACTTAGCTTTTGCTAGTCCGCAACGTTTCAGATGACGCAAACTCTATACGATACGCGCCAACTGCGGCAGCGCACCAACGTCTTTATCATCCACCCCTTTCCGTGAACATTAGGTCGATTTAGCTCTTTTGCAGGCTCCACGAGAGCCCGCCCATTAACCTTACAAAGACCTCATACGCTTACGCAGCAGCTAGATCGTAATCTCCGGTAGCTGGTCCCACTGAGTCGTATAGGCTGGCGATCGATGCTCCTGCCTCATCTTCCACTTCTTGTCGATACCTTCAGCCCCCAGAAACAAGGTGCCCCGGCCAAACCGTTGATTGATCTGGTCCATGGCCTGCATGGTCTCATCTGATCGTATTGGCTGGCCCGTGGTGAACATGTCGCCCTGGCCCAGTGAGCGGGGGATAAGCTCTACCAGCCCTACCCCCGCTTTCAGGAATCTATGTCCCTGCAGGAACAGCTCTGTAATGGCGCGCTTTACCAGCTGCACTATCAGCCGTGTGTCATCCGTGGGGTATGGGGTTTGCACTACAGTGCTGCGGCTGTAGTAGTGCGGTTCATGGGGTGAGGTATGCAGGAAGACATGGATAGACTTCACCAGGGAATCCTGGGCCCGCAGCTTCTCCGCTGCCCTGCTCGTGTACAAGGTAACGGCCTGCAGTATCGGCTGCAGATCGGTGAGCTTTTCGCCGAATGAGCGTGTGCAATAGATCTGTTTCTTGACTGGTGGCTGCTCTTCCAGGCTTAAGCAACTAATGCCATTTAGCTCTTCTATCGTTCGCTCAATATTTACATTCGTATGACTGCGCAGGATTTTCGGGTTGGCTTGCGCCAGGTCATAGGCTGTCTTGATACCCATGTGCCCGAGTCGCTTTGATAGGCGCCTGCCTACGCCCCACACATCACCCACCTCAGTGCGCCGTTGCAGCCATTGCCATTTTGCGGGGGAGTCCAAGACGCAGACGCCCTCACACTTGGGGATCTTCTTGGCAGCTCTATTTGCCAGCTTAGCCAGGGTTTTACTGGGGGCGATGCCAACGCCCACCGGCATGCGAATATCCCGCCAGAGGGTTTGCCGTATCTGCTGCCCGTAATCCAGCAAGCACTCTTGCAACCCTTGCAGATCCAGAAACATCTCATCGATGCTATAGACCTCAACCTCTGGGCTGTACTGCTTTAGGGTTGTCATTACCCGGTGGGAGATATCGCCGTACAGGGCGTAGTTACTCGAAAAGATCTTTACCCCATGCTTGCGCAGTAGGTGCTCAATCTTGAAGAACGGCTGCAAGTCGGGAATTCCTAAAACCTTGGCCTCTTTCGAGCGCGCCACCACGCAGCCATCGTTGTTAGAAAGGACTACCACCGGAAGCCCACGCAGGTCGGGACGGAATATCTGTTCGCAGCTGGCATAGCAGCTGTTGCAATCAACCAGTGCCAACATCAGCAGGACCGGTGGTACCGCACGGAAGCCTTGACCACCCCCTCAACAATCAATTCCTGTCCCTCCCAAATGGGAATCGGTGCGTATTTGTCATTGGCTGATAGCAGGCGGCCCTGTTGGCGGTCGAGCACCTTGCACGTTAACTGCCCATCCAGGGCAACCACCACCACATCACCGTGTACTGGCGTTAATGATCGGTCAACTACCAACAGGTCCCGGTCAAAGATGCCGAGGTTCTGCATAGAGTCGCCGTTGGCGCGGGCGAGGAATGTCGCCGCCGGGCTGGTTATCAGGTGTTGATCCAGGCTCAGCGCTGCTTCTTTGTGGTCATCCGCTGGCGAAGGAAAGCCGCAGCTAACGCCACTGCCGTATAGAGGGGAAAGTTTCATGTGCTCTAGCAATATACTGTATTTTTATACAGTGTAGTGGCGAGCACCCAATAAAGACAAGTAGCCAGTGCGACTCCAGGGCCTCACAGGTATTTTGTACTCAAGCCATCTCGGCGCCGCCACCTCCTTTTGACTCAGCCGAATAAATCACCCCCTGGATAGTGGTGCTCACTTCCTCACCTATCAGCTTTAATACGGCATCCCTTCCCGCTAAATCGGGGCAACCTGTTACCCACTCCAGGGCCACACACAGGCCTGCGACCCGCTGCAATTGCTCCATTCGTGCTTTTATAGGCATGCTCAACCCTTTGTAACTGCTAGCCCTATCTCCACCCTGTGTCACCTAACGCCAGATATCTGCACTGCCTTATGACGACAAGTCACCAAGCGCACCTTGATAATTGAGGCCGGATCACTAGGCGATCGCCTGCGCAACGCACGGAAACGGGAGAGGATAACGATTGCACAGCTGGCAAAGTAGCTGGGGCTTGTGTCATCTCAAATTTCGACAATGGAAACAGGCGTACAAAGAATTCCGGCAGACCTGCTGCCGGTTTGGTGTGAGGCGGTTGGGATTACTTTAACGGAGGTGTATGGGGTGGAGAACCTGCACCACTTTGCACAGATTCCATTTCCGCCATTAGTTGCAAGAATGTACTTATCACTCCCGAAAGAGTGGCAGAGACATATCCAGAGAAGCATTGATAGTATTCACCGCCTCTGGAAAATTCGGCAGATCAATAAGTAAGATTATTAACTACATCAAAGAATAGATCATGCTTTACTTTCTTTATCTTCAGGAGTTGAAGCCCAGACTGAATTCGGGAACATACGCTTCCTAACATCATCCAACTCAATAGTATCCACAATACCAAACCCCTCTCTCATCAAGGGATAAGGGTTTTTAATATCTCCATTACCCACCACATACTCTTTAAGCAAATAGAAAAGCCCCTCCTCTAGATTTGGTATCAAACCACTACTAAGTTCGAAACGACTGGAACCTTCATTTTGGAGGATCAAATATGGCCAAAACATAGCCCAGAACGTTAATATATAATTTGATCCAAAATGAGCTTTTATTATTTCTTCAGAAAAAAAGCCATACTTGATATTGACTAAAATTATTTCAAGCCTACCAGCACGCTCTGATAGATACTCCTGCTCCTCAGCGCTCAAACGCTTCACTGCCTCAATAACCCCCAGAATATTATAGCCATTTTCTGGATTTTGAGGGTTTATAAGTTTATGGCTTTGAGAAAATAATTTTTTGTATATCTCATTCTCGTTTATTTTTTCTTGATGAGGCAGATCTGAAGTTAGCCTAAAAACATAATCAATAGTTCTATTAATTTTCTCCTTCTCAGAAGCCTTTTCAAGATTTTCTACAGCTATATATATTGCAATACAGACAGAAACAAGCACAGCAACAGGCGACAAAAATCTAGAATAATCAATAGAAAAATTTAATGTTGATGCAGACATAACACCTAAAGCAAAGGCCAAAATTGTTAAAATTACTGTAATCTTGCTTCTTGTCATAATTTAATTCTTCTGCAGCCCCTTCTATAAAGCATACAATTTTTATCAATCATAATACTTTATAGATAAACTAAAATAAGCGCCAATCTTACTTCAACTTAAGAGCACTAACTACATCAATCCATATTTTTTCGCTACAGTCTCAAACTGGCGTTTATAGATTGCCCGAGCGGGCCGATATGGCGGCAACCATTCATCAGGACCCTTGTCGCCCTTACTCTGGTTATTGTCATCATCCACTAGCCAGAGATTGGCTGGGTCTTCGGCGAATACACGGCGTTGCTCGCGAGTCCAGTTAGCACCGCCGTTCTTATGAACCCAGGCTAAAGGGGCTATATGTTCTACATCCAGATCTGAAGCTTGATCAAAAAACTGGCCAGTATAGGGGTCCAACCATAAACCTGACAACACCGTGCAGGATTTTTCATTGCTAAAGGTGACGGGAGCCAGAGAGAGGCGAATCAGCAGCTCCTGGCGAGTGTTTTGGCAGTCGCCATCCGCATCGGGCCAGCGGGGGAACCACTGCTGACGATCATAAGCTTCCATTTCAGCTTCGTAGCAACTAGTTAATACAGCTACCAGTACAAACAAAAAAAGTAAACGCATATGAACTTACGCTACAGATGATTGACCTGTTTTAGTGTCCACAGAGAATTTGGATCTAATTTCAGACTCAATACGCTCCTCTGTTTTCCCTTCGATAAAATATGCAGTAGAACTATCATTACTCCTATTGTAATCATCTAGCATCTGTCTTGCTCGAATGGTAAGAGGTGTGGTAGCAACTAATAAGCCGCTTCCTCCTGACTGCCGAACCATGTACAAAAAGCTACGGACCGTCCTAACCCCAACTTTCTTTTGATATGCTTTGGTCTCCACAAAAATATTTTTCCCTTTATGCACAAAAGAAAATTCAGAAGCATAAGTTTCCACTCCAGGTATATAGCTACCTTCACTCCCATCAAGTAACTTCAACCCTCTAAGAACCCTACTCACCAGTGCTTGATATTCATAGCCACTGAGGGACTCAAAACCGCTCACAGAGAGCACTTCCTCTTCATTCTCAGCTAGATCCACTTCTGTTTCAGCATCAATCCACTTCTTTCGAACAACACTCAACAGACCAATAACAGCTATCAATATGAACGGAAGCTCGATTTTCAAAAACTGAGTCAAAGAAAACTTCGACCACCAACTTCCCTCTTCTACCGGCTCCTTTATTTCACTAATAAGCCCTTGAATTTTTAACTTTATTTCACTTCTACGCTCTAACGAAATATATGAATTTTTTGAAAAATCATTGCGTATTAGCAAGAGGGTTTGCTTAACGCTATATGGAAAACTTAGCTTGTAATAGACTTCTTTCTGCTCTATTGCCAACCTAACTTCCTGAATGGTGACATTCTCATTCGCAAAAAATCGCCCACCAACCTCCTGAATCAATTCTTCCTGGGCCAAAGCGGACTTCTGATACATACTCTCCTTGACATGCTCAGGTACATAAAAAAACCAAAGTAGAACGTAGCGAAAACACCGAAAACATTAAATATATTCCAGGAGTATTCTAATACCCACTCCCAGGTTTTATTTAAAATATTACCCAATTTATCCTATCCTTGTTTTTGGTTAAGTTGAAAATTATTGTGCTGCACCACTATTGTTACACCTCAATACCATACCGATATATTTGAGCTGCAAATTCAAGTGCATACTTGGGAAACATGTAGGCTAATTTACATTATTATCCCATAGAAGCCCATCCAAAGCCCCCAACATCTGCCCAACCACCCCGGCCAGATCCGTGTTGGTATCCCCAGTGATCTGCGGCAGAGTCGCCGGACGGTTGGCTACCTGTCAGCCGCTGCTGCCGTTGATATACAGCAGGCCATCCGCCTGATTCAGCGCGACCTTGGCAGGAAAGAATTGCCAGTAGCCGGTGTCTGCCACGTAGCGGGCCAGCTGGCCGTTTTGGTTTGCCCACTCATTGCTACCGGTGGCAACTATGTAGCGGTCGCCATCGTCGGGGGGATCGTTTTGGATGCCCTGCACTTCGATTTGCAGAAGCGCGTAAGTTCATTGTTACAAACACCCCACTCACCATCATCATCCGCATAAACTCGCTCACCGCAGTTAATTGCAACCATACTCACCCACTCGGAATCGCCATCACTGCAATAGAACTATGCACGACCATGCGATTCGCCACTTCACCAATGCAGTCAGAAACAAGGCCCGCTGCCTCGTCAATCACATTGACCGCCTGCCCTGCATCTGTGGTGAGTGTCTTCGTTGTCACATAGACCCGATCCATCGGGCATCGGTCTGCACGCTGTTCTGATCATCAATCACGGCAATAACGCACTTGAGCACAGCGACGGCTTGAGCTTCGGAGCTTGCGGGCTCAGCCTTTTGCGTGATTGCAGATCGCACAATCGTACCAGTACAGTGGCGGTCGTCGATGATGTAGGCAAATTGCAAAGCCTGGCACTCTATAAACAATATAAATATAGGAATTTCTTACTAAACTAGTTATCCCTATATGTTTAAACTTTATTCCCAGCTTTTTGAGATCATCTTCCTAAAGATAACTACCGCAATCCAGCCCTATACTTCCCGTGTCACCTCTATTTTACCTAGACAGCCAGACAAGCAGTAGGAACTCTCTAAGGATGAAATCCTATATTGGTGACTCCACTTCAACTTTAATGACAAAGATTTGAGAGCATTCTCCGCCTAATTAGCTGTTCAGCTGAGTCCCAAATCGATCAACAGTCTGTAACAAAATTAATCGCTTGATTTTTAAGGGATCATCATGAAAGCTTTCACCCCGATAGCGGCAGCTATCTTCTTAGTAATTAGTGGGTATTCATTCGCAAATGGGAATACTGCCATAGTGAACCAGAATGGAAATGGTAATATGGCTAACCCGGACCAAAGTGATCCCGCAACGATGGACAGTTTGATCGCAATCACCCAGGATGGTGATTTCAACGAATCTGCACCGGTACAGGAGAATGCCACTCAAAATGGCACTATTATTCATATTCAAACTGGAAATCTAAATACCGCTCCTGCCTTACTACAAAATAACAGTGACTCTACCCAGATTACGGCAATTCAGCAGGGCAATCTTAATGAGGTAGGCATGTCGCAAGTTGACTCTCAGTTAAGTACTGTTTTTGTTAACCAAATTGGGGATACCAATAGCTATGGCGGTGCGCAGATAATGTCAGATAGCGATACTATTTCTGTATTGCAATCTGGAGATTCCCAAATTTCCGGTAATACTCAACTCAATACCTCCTTTAACAGTTTTATAGTGAACCAGACAGGAATGGCCAATAGTGCTATTGGTTTCCAATCTAGCGGTACCTCAAATACCTCAGTTATGATCCAGAATGGAACTGCTAATATCGCTGGCATGGCTCAAAACGACGGCGACTTTAATAGCTTACTTATTCAACAAGACGGAGATAGCAATGATGGCATTGTTACACAGTTAAATAATTCAAATAACAATACTGTGAGCGTATTCCAATCAGGCATGATGAATATGTCGGAAGTTAATCAAGATGCTTCTGATTTTGGCATAGTTGATACCAACCAAACTGGCATGATGAATATGGCACTAACCAATCAGACGGGGATATCCAACTTTGCCAGTCAATCCCAGATTGGCACATCTAATGTGCATGAAATCGGTCAGGCAACATCCGGTAATTCTGCAACTGCCCTCCAATCTGGTACTGGCAATATGGGCGTGATTTTTCAATAGCGGATAAGGTTGACGATTCAACACTGTACTCCCTATTAGCAGCTATGGGTGTTTGACTGTTTTTGGGTAAAAGAGATGCTTTTTAAATAGGTATAACACTAAGCTAACGGGCAGTAACGTAGCGGCATAATCGCGAAGCGCCGCTGCGTTACTGTCCCAGTGTGGCACGCAGTGCTACACGTGTTAAGCGCCTTGTTATACGTTACAGCTAAAATCATCTACTACACCCCACGCTATTGCCGCCATAAACATACACCATGTAATTAGGATTAAACGTCGTCTCATACCAAAATTTGATACATATCTTGCCTCTGGTACATGAGGCACATTCATGGGTAACTTTAAGAAGAAATTAATATTTAAATTTACTAAATAGGTAAAGCTAAGAAACAGAACAAATGGCCTACCTTTATCTGCGGGGCAGGAATAATGACTCGCTGCCAAAATTGCAATGACTAAGTAGGATAGGAGTAAAATCCATTTAAGAGCTTTGTTGTTCATTTTATCCGAAGCGTATAATCGGGATAGGGAGGCACCTCACGATGCCTCTCCTCCCACACCACCAGGCATACGGATCGCGTACCATGGCGGTTCAATTCTATTCCCCTTCCTATCTGCCAATTCCGGCAGCCCCAAGCTCCTAAAGTATCTATTTGGCAATGCTCTGTAAAGGGCGGGACTTTTGCTTAGCCTCCATGATCCATGTGCTGATTTGGCCGTGTTCCACGCTAAAAAGCGATCAACACCCAGCCTTCTTAATCTGCGGTAACCACTACGTCCCCATTGCTTCCATAAATAACATCGCAACTTCCGCCTTATCCACTTGTCCAGATCTTTCAGAGGGCTCAGTACTTCACTGATGTCAAAGTACGCTTTCCAACCAAGCAGGGTCTTCTTTAACTCCTCTATGATCTGAGTAAACTTGCGGCCTCGTGTTCGGCGGGTGACCATTCTGATCTTTGCCTTCAATTTATTCATCGATGATTCTGATACCTTGATCCGGGCATCTTTCTTCAGCAATCTAAATCCTAGAAAGCTCCGCTTCCAGAAGTGATCCTCTGCACTCTTCTCAGCATTTACTGTGAGCTTCAGCTTACATTTGATGAAGTGCGTAAGGCTTACTTTTATCCGCTCTGCAGACCGACGACTTCCCACCAGTATTTGAAAATCATCGGCATATCGCACAAAACTGAGTTGCCGCTTGTGCAGCTCCCAGTCCAGTTCATTAAGCACAATATTAGCTAGAAGCGGAGATAGCGGCCCACCTTGCGGGACGCCTTTTGTTGTAGCTATTACCTTGCCGTCGACTACCGTTGGCGCTTTTAGGTATCGGTTTATCAACCCCAGCACATCAGCCGGTATTCCACTTTGCTTCAGTGTTAGCATGAGCCTGTCATGATTCACTTCATCAAAGAAGGATTTCAAGTCCATATCGATCGTCCAGCGCTTTCCTTGCCGGACAAAGTTTTGAACCTGTCTAATCGCCTGGTGTGCCGATCGATTTGGTCTAAAACCAAAACTAAGAGCATGAAACTTAGGCTCCCATTGCTCACTGAGTATCTGTGCGATAGCTTGTTGGATCAACCTATCTTGCACAGTGGGTATACCCAATGGACGCAGGCCTCCATTGCCTTTTGGTATAAAGACGCGTTTCACCGGTTGAGGACGATAGCTACTACTTAACACCTTGTGTCGGGTAGCAATCCAAGTCTGCTTAAGATGTTCCGGCAACTGTTTTACCGTCATACCATCGAGACCTGGCGCACCCTGGTTACGAGAAACTTGTTGTAATGCTCGAAACAGATTATTCCCATCTAGAATTCGCTGCATTAAAAGAGATGGGAAATTGGACAATGTATGATTAAGTTTCCAGTTTGATGTTCACCCCCCAAAAAAAATATTTTTTTTCCTGGCAACTAAGTTACTTGTCAGATGCAGTCATCAAGCTCTGCATTAATAATACTGTCCAGAATTGTTCAGGCCGTCAGTAACACGAAATCTACCTACTATGCCCTCTGCTGACTTCTATGGGTCGGTCAAAACCAATCTCTCAGTTTTCAGTTATTCCATTAACAACCCATAGACCTCCCAGGGTAAGACATTTAACTTTCTTCACGTAGATGCTGGATTTATAAAACGCAGGCCAGTTGTGGATGGAGAGCTTTATGGTCACGTGCCCACTGGCTCCACCTGCGTCACACCTCATATCCAGTTCTTGTTCATCACCCCGTGAATTTGCGTTGGGCTTCCTCCAGCCAATACCTCGCGATATTGACCTTGCCCTTTCGTTAACCTTCGGCTCCACGAATACCTGGTAAGAGGACTTCCACCTCTCTAGTTAAATGCCATGCCTGGCAAACACGCCGCTAGCATGGGCGCAGCTTTAGCTGCGTCCAATGCCTTGCTTTGTTAACTGTTTTACCTATATTCAACGTAAATTTCCCCAGAGCCTATCGGCAACTCTTTATTCAAGATCTCAATTAGATCAATGACACTATCAGTTTGCTCTAGGTCTTGATACTCACAAGCATACCAAGCAATGAATTTTGCCCCTTTATATATTAACTCTCCTAATAACTTTCCAAGTTGAGTAGAACTTAAAGGATCGCCTTGTGACAACTGAAGTCCAGCTTCGGAAAATATACTGTCTGTAGTATCACCAGTTTCATCTAAAACTGCCCGTGCATGAGACTGATCAATACCGTAGTAGTCGACTACTTCACCGAATACTTCCTGTGCTTCGCTGGCAGGCACAAAAGTAATGTCTGAAACATCAGTTGTAGGCTTGAGATCTATAATTGCGAGTAAAAACTGGCTCATGTTCGAATACAGTTAACGCAAAGCTAAAAGGCCGGAGGCATTTTTTGCCGGAGGTCCAGCCCACGTTTTTTGGGGGCGAATTTTCAGCGTTTTGTTATAACGTCTCATCTAATCTCTCTGATACAGAAAGGCTTTTTCTAAGTAGCAGCGAGACCAAATATATAATTGCCAGAGGAGGTAATAATGCCATAAATCCACCAACTACAACCGCTCGTTTAACCTTTAAGGTTTTTTTGATAGCTAGCATATAGCTAAGAGCTAATACAACACAAAACCATAGCAATATACCCAGGGCTTCGATATTGGAAATATTAAACAGCTCGTACATTCCGCATTATCCATTAAGGAGCTATAACGCCGCGCACAATGGCCGGAGGTCCGATTGCTGCGCCTTGTTATACCTCACTCGTATATTTTTCCAGCGTGTAATATTTGGGCCATACGCTTCCAAGGGTTAACCTCTTTAGGCATGAGTGGCAAACCATTAATTGATGAGTTTGCCCATGCAGCGGACGCATCAAGATACTGCCCAATAGTCTCATGCTCCCATCCATTACGACCTCGGCCATATGGATTACTTGGACTGGCTTTCTCATGTTCTTCCTCATCTAGTCTGTCAGCAGCAAGGGCTTCCAAGAATAGAATGAAAGTTTCTTCGTTATGTACTTCGTCTTCGAGCTTAGCTAAATCTTTCATAAGGTATAACGCCCAGCACACGGGCGGCCGAAGCGCAGCGTAGGCCGTCCAGCCCGCGTTTTTTGCGGGCGACCGTGCTGCTGCTTGTATGGTTGTTCTTGCCTGATTCTGATGTTGAAAATCCTTTTCGCTAACGGGTAAATTGAGACCCACCTTCGGCGGCCACCGAAGGCCTTGTTTGTCACAGTTCGTTGCTGCGCCGGTTTATAAAGACCGTTAACAAGTAGGAACGTGACAGACACTCACTAGGCATAACTCGAATAGTCATGTGGGCCTCGAGCCCGAATAGCAAGGCGGAGATAGCTTATCTTATGGAACCTAAAGAGATCAATGTCGGTATCGATACCAGCAGTAAACAACTCGATATTTATGTGAGACCTACTGGCCAGTTTTTTAGTGTTGCCAATGATAAAAACGGCATTAAGGATGCCATTAAACAACTACAACCTCTTAAACCTCAAAGAGTATTAATAGAGTCTACAGGAAGACTCGAATTAGAGTTTGTTTGCGCCGCCGACAAAGCAGGATTACCTGTTGTTGTTTGCAACCCTTCACAGATAAGAAGCTTCGCTAAATCCGCAGGGCGCCTCGCCAAAACTGACAAGCTAGATGCAATGGATATTGCACATTTTGGTGAGGCCATGAAGCCAAGACTATCGGAGCTAAAGCCAGAAAAACTCAGGAATATCAGTGACTTACTGGTAGTACGAAGTCAGTGTTTAGAAATGAGTACAATGCAAAAGAATCGGCTTCAGAGAATGCCGAAATCAGTACACAAACCTATACGGACCATTCTAAACACCATCAAGAAAGAGTTACAAAGTATCGACAAACAACTAGATAAACTGGTTAACAGTGTGCCTGAGTGGCGGCAAAGGCGAGACCTATTGTTAAGCGCTAAAGGAGTCGGAAATGTATTGGCTTATACGCTGATGAGTGAACTTCCCGAGCTAGGAAAATTGAACCGTAAAGAAATCGCTGCACTTGTCGGTATCGCCCCGATGAACCGTGATAGCGGCAGCTTCCAGGGAAAGAGATATATTCGGGGTGGAAGGCATCGTGTACGAACGGTTTTGTTTGTTTCCATCATGTCGGCCATACAGCATCATCCCAAACTAAAGCCGATGTACAAGCGATTAGTCGACGCTGGCAAACCTAAAAAGGTCGCTCTGATTGCCTGCATGAGAAAGCAGATTACGATACTGAATACGATGGTGAAAAATAACACCTACTGGGATGAAAGTATGGCTTAATAACTTGACGAGCAACCATAGTCACTTGTTAAGGCTACTTACCAGTTATGAAATTTGTGACATTCTGGTGAGCCACACTGTAATGATTTTAGATATATTGCATGTTTTTTAAGCGCATCAGTACGAAAATTAGCCATTGATATGATACAGTTCATCCCTATACCCTGGCCAAACCTTAGATGCTGTGAATTATCTTCATAGTTACACATGGCTTCTCTAAACTCTTCCCACTTTATTTGGGCTTCGACAAAGCTGCTCTTTGGTTTATGTTTTCCATCATCATCTTCAATCAAAGATAAAGCCGCTTCATATGCTTCTTGAAGCTGTTTCTCAGCTTCATCTCTTTTTATTTTCAGACACATCGAAGTTTCATGTCTTGTTGCATAGTCACACGGATTTTTAAGAACACCATCGATACATACTAAATTGCCTTCAATCTGGTGCCCCTCACATTCATCACCTATTTGTTGGCAATACGCAATTGTTGGTAAAGATAGTAGTATGGCTATTATAAATCTCAATTCTCTCTCCCTATGCCTTAACGCTTAGATAACCTGCACTGCAGGCGGTAAAAAAAATGACCTGGCATTGAATTTAGGCCGAACTAAAGAGGCCCATTCCTGCAGTGTCTGGTTCATCGCCATGTTGTACATTCCCGCCGGCACTATCTTGCCGAGCCGCCCCCTTTATAAAGGAAATTCCTTTTTTCGCCTTAGACCACACTCGGCCAGTCAACTTTGTAGATTCATGGCACTGCCCACACTCTACCATCAGATCTTGGATTTGCAATCCAGCTGGGAGTCGTTGATCTTTCATTAAACCCACTTGATTACTACATAGATCGTGCTTTTTCTTATTGCACCCAGCATATAATCCATAACTCCGTACCATGTGTTTTCCTATTGGAGGTATGTGCTGCAAGACACGTCTTAAGAACTCCTGAGGCTTTAACCGAAGTTGCTTACGTCGCTGGTCACGGTGATCAAAATAACGAAAATCCAGCCCCTTATGATCCACGTTTAATATCTGCTTTGGCTTAAGCGGGCCACCTTTGATGTAGCGTGAAAAATACAGCAGAACGCCTTGACCATGCTCATACCGTTCTTGAATACGAACCGACCATTCCTTGCGATAGCAAGCTTTAAAGAGGATATCAAACTGGCCAATTGACCAACTGGGAGGAAGCTTGAGTAACCCGGCACGATACTGTTCTAATAAAAGCGCTTGAAATTTTCCCCTATAAAGACTCTTAACCACTCGCACAGGCAATAAATATTCACCTGTTTCTTTCCATTTTTCCCTTAAAGTCAAGCCGCCAGCAGTTATCAAACAGTGTATATGGGGATGTAAAGTTAACTGTCTTCCCCAAGTATGCAGAGCCATAAGCATCCCGGGAGTTACTCCGTGATAGTCTTTACTCGCCATTAATTCAAACAGGGTTTCTTTACTCGACAAAAAGAGTATATCTGTAAGCTTCTCTTCGTTGTATTGCCATAACGGCAGATACTCATGAGGTATAGTAAAGACCACATGAAAATGTTCTGTATCAAATAATTTACGACGCTGCTGATCAACCCACTGGAGCTGTTTTCTGCCTGAGCAGAGGGGCAACTTCTATGCCTACAAGAATGATGCTGTTCAGTGACATGGTTGTGCTTACAACGATAATAACTGCTTCCCATCGATTTTGTACGGCATTCTTGTATCGAGGAGATAGCCTTTAAATTTTTTAGTGGTTGCGCAGTTTTAGATAAATAACCACTGTACGCAGAAAATATATTTTGCAATACCCGGTTATGCATTTTCTAAAATGCCTCTTATAATTTAAAAGTGGCACCACTCCCGCGCAGCGGGTTTGTACAACAGTTAATTCAAAAGAAGCGTCTTTATATCACTCTTCTATATAATTCTACTCACTTCTTTCAAGATAACCTCAAAAACCCAATAATATCAGGAAGTTAAGAGCTTTGACATAATTCTCAACAGGTAGATATAAAGCAGGCGCTATATATCTACCTGCTTTTTCTGCTCTTAATAACATTATCAACCCTATAAAAATCAAAGAGATAGATCGTCATTTCCAGAAATAGGAGAAGCTTCTCTTGAATTCTGATATATAGAGCAAGCCTCAACTGTCTTAACCGCCTTTATTCCCGGGCAACTAACCGTGCGCTTAGTCTCAAATAGCTCTATCGCTCTTACCTGGCTTACGCTGCTCAATGACAGGCTCCGTCAACTATTCACCACCTGCTATCTTGCTTTAAGCAGCAAAGCTGAAGCTAGGGGGAGGAAGTGGTTATGTCTGTCATGTGCCGTTTAGCCCTTTTGGCAGTAGTTTTTGTAGATCTGATGGGTCAGGGATTGCTGTTCCCGATCATCAATGAATTGGTTATGTCGACAAAATTCCAGTTCCTACCTACTGATACGCCACAATCAACTCGGCACTTGTACTATGGAGTTGTGATCGGCAGCTTCTTTCTGGCGTGGTTTATTGGGTCCGTATATATCGCCAAACTGTCTGACAGTATCGGACGCAAAACTGCCATGGTGCTGTGTCTGGTGGGGGCTATGGCCGGATACGCGATCACTGTTCTCTCTTTGCTAAGCAATAGTCTCTGGCTTCTTATTCTCGGACGAGTGATCAGCGGCTTTACTGCGGGAAACCAACCTATTGCTCAAGCAGCAATGATTGATGCCAGCCAAAGTGAGCTGGAGGCCTCCAAGAACCTAGGGTTATTGGTAGCCGGAATGAGTGCTGGGGCAGTAGCTGGACCGATTATGGCAGGGGTCTTGGCAGACAGGGAGCTATTGGGGAGCATAGCCAGTATCCAACTGCCCTTTTACTTTGCGCTGGTACTTGTCGCTATTACTTTGTTTTTGATCCTGACCTTTTATCACGATACCCGGGAAGCCCCGATGCAGCTTAGGCTTCGCTTTCTGGATCTATTTACTCAGTTTATACATCTGAAGGACCGCCCTCGCGTCGTCCGACTTTGCCCTGCCTATCTCTGTTTCATGCTGGTGCATCTCAGCTTTTATATATTTATCACAAACTATTTAAGCAGTAGATTCCAGGCAGGCCTGCTAATAAACAGTATGGCCATGCTGACTATGGGTATTGCGGTGGCAATTTCCAGCCTCTTTATGGTCAAGCCTGTTTTGTCCCGCTGGACTAAACCCCTGGTAGTTACAGTTTCCGCCTTAGTGATGGGAGCGAGCGCGTTAGTCTTCGTATTCAGCAGCCATATTTGGCTATGTTATCTCAGTGTGTTCTTCGCGTACCTTTGCTTTGGGCTCGCTTACCCCGCCCTCTTGAATATATTCGCCAATAGTGTCGATGAAACGGAACAGGGTTGGGTAATGGGAATAGCTACTGCGGGCTTCACGCTGGTAGCAAGCTTGATTTCGCTCGCGGGGGGCATGGCAATGGAAGTTGATATCCGCTTACCGTTTTACATTACAGCAGCTGCATCGATATTAGTATTTGTTTTAATCCGGTGGAGCTGGCGCAAACTCCCTGGCGTAGCATAGTGAAAAATCAGGCAAATAAGTAACCGACCTACTCTGCCAGTGACACCAGACGTGGGCCCTTCAGGATAAGCTGAAAGGCCCATAACTTTATACCTCGCCCCTCATTAGTTAATGAATCGCCCGCTCTCTAGTTAATCCACAGTCTACAGGGTTATTTACCTCCACACTTAAATCTAGAATACGGGCGATCCACCATATAAATGGCTCAACCTGACCGCTTAAGGTGCAGCTACCTGTACAAATATCATCAAGCAGCGACTGAACATCGTGAAGCCGCAAGGCCGTGACAGACCTCTGGTTTCTTAGCGTTACTGAGCAAAAAGGAACGTCGTTGGCCGAGAGATCACTCAAGGTTACTTTGCCGCCATCAATTAAAATTCTCACCGGCTCAAACTGTTCAGTAACACTCACAGACAAGCACAAGTTAGGCACAGGGCTGGATAGTCGATTGATATATTCCTGTAGGAAGTTAGAAAAGGTATTTGCCCACTCACCAATTTCAGCGAGGGCTTGCCCCAAATCCATAGCCTCCTCTTTTGTTTCCTGGGATTGAGCATCAACCTCTTTTTCAGCCTCAATAAGAGCTTCCACGGTCCTTTCAACATCCTCCCTCGTGTGAGCTGCCGAGCAGATCAACCTCAGGCGGCCGCGGCCGCTCTCAACTATCGGGTAAGTGACAGCCGAGGTTTGAATACCGCGCTGATAAAGCGCTTGGACTATCCCATATAGTTTATCTTTATCTTTAAAATGGGGTGTGATAATAGGCCCATCACCTGTTCCCAAATCGTATCCGGCCTGCTCGAATTTCCGGCGCATATAGCGGGTCGTATCCCACAATTGATCACGCAGTCCATCGTCAGATTTAATCCGACGCAAAGAAGTCAATGCGGCTGCAATATCTGCAGGACTGATAGAAGCCTGAAAGATATATGCCCTGGCTGAGGACCTCAGCAAGTCAACGTACTCCTTACTCGCAGCAACCACACCCCCAAGACTACCGAGCGACTTACTGAGTGTTGTCATAATAAAGTCAACTTGATCAGTAATACCTTGAGCCGCACAGATACCGGCACCACGCTCACCATAAAAACCGAATGAGTGTGCCTCATCAACTAAGGTCAAGGCGTTGTATTTCTTTGCTGCACGCACGATTTCAGCTACCGGTGCAGCACCTTCCCCCATACTGTAAACGCCCTCGAGAACCACTAGCGTGGTTCGGTAGGGAGACGCTTCAGATTCCAGCACCGACTCCAGATCAGAGGCATTATTGTGTTGGAAAGTTCTAATTTTGGCACCACTGAGACGGGCCCCATCAACAATTGAGGCATGGCAAAGTTGGTCTATAACCACAACATCATCTTTACCTAATATTCCTGCCACCACCCCGACATTGGCCGTATAACCCGTTGGAAACAAGCAGGCTCCAGACTTGCCCACCAAATCAGCAAACTCCGTTTCAAATTGGAGGTGAAGATCCGTCAAACCCGATGCCGCCGCTGAAGTGCCCATTCCTGTTCCGAAAAGCTGTACAGCGGATGAAGCCTGTTCGATAACTTCTTGATCTCTATTCAGGCCAAGGTAGAGATTGGTCGTCCAAATAATTGCATCCTGGGTATCATCGTTATAAACATCTGTAACAGTGCCGTGCGTCCCACTACCTGTACGTAAAACTTTACTGTAAGGATTCCTCTTCTGATTGTTTGCCATGGCTATCACCGCCTGCACCAACTTACTTTTGTCAGAAGCAGACCAGGATGACGCCTTTGCGGCCTGAAAAGTTGGATGGCTCAACTGGAGCTGGGACTGGAAATTAGCCAGCGCATCAATTTCAGATTTGGCAATCTCATTAGCTGACTCACCACTGATCTTACCTTCCGTCAAATCAAGCATATAGCCAGCCAATAGCTTCGGCGTGGGATAATCGAAAATTGTCTGCGCAGATAGGGGGTGTCCAATGCTATGACTCAATCGGCTGGCCAATTCTAATGTTGTCAGCGAATCCAGGCCCTGCTTGTCGAAGGCTATCTCTGGGCGCACAACCTCCGGATTTGGGTGATTCATGATGGAAGCCACCTCACCCTGGATAATTGAAGTAAAAATTGCCTCGCTGTCTACTGATAAATCTGCGAAATGCTCGCCCATTCCACGGCTTCGATTAATATCATCGTTTGCAGCCAAACTGCCTTCAGTTGGGACGACTAGCTCTCCTTCAAGGAGGGCTAACCGTTTGCGGTCCAGCTTATTGTTGGGTAGCAGGGGTAACTCTTGCAGATGCTTGACAAACTGGGGGACCATATATTTAGGAAGGCGCTGTTCAAGAAACTCTTTTACTGCTGCTTCGGTAATTGTCTTTTCGCGAGCAACAATATAAGCCACCAGAATCTTCTGCCCCGCCCCGCCATCTATAACGGTAGTAGCGGCAGCATCAACGCCCGGTATAGACTCAATTGCCGATTCTATTTCTTCAAGTTCAATACGATAGCCCCTAATCTTCACCTGGCAATCGGCGCGCCCCAAGTATTCTATTTCTCCATTTGCTGTCCATCGGCACAGGTCTCCCGTTTTATACAAGCGCTGATCGGAAATTCGGGAGTTGGAAGCTTGCTGTATAAAGCGTTCCTCGCTCAGATGCTCATCATTTAAATAGCCCCGAGCTAGCTTATCACCAGACAAATACAACTCCCCCTCCCCGCCGGGAGCAACTGGCTGTAATCTCTCATCCAAAATATACGCTCGGGAACTTGAAACCACCCTTCCAATCGTAATTTGGTCGCTATCGGGGCTAACTTCTTTATAAGTTGAGTAAACCGTGTCCTCTGTGGGGCCATAAACATTAACTATCCGCAGTTGTTCAGCCCCCGCGTATATTTGCTCGACCAGGGATTGCTTAAGTACTTCACCCCCAAAAATCAGGCAACGCACTCCCTGAGGTAATTTGTCTATCGAAAGTAAAGCCTGAATCGCAGATGGAACGGTGATACAAGTTCGCACTTGCTCTCGAAAGGGAAGTTTTGGCAGCTCCAAAATATTCTTCGACAATATAACTCGGCCGCCCAGAGAAAGAGTCCCGATAATTTCCATCACCGAGGGGTCAAAGCAAACTGAGGTCGAAGCCAAAACGCCTTCTAGCTCTCCATCGCTCAACAGCTCACTCATGGACTTACTGAGAGCGATAAGGCTTCGGTGTTCGATAGCAACCCCTTTCGGGCTTCCAGTAGAGCCGGATGTGTAGATTACATAGGCTAAATCACTCGTTTGCGGCCTGGTATGTTCCGGTAAAAACTCCGGTGCCTGCTCTCGTAACTCATCGATCCATACCAGTTCTTTCACGCCAAGGCACAAGTTTGCGTTTTCGTCACAATCAACGATTGCTGCGGCAGCTCTGGAGTGCTCGAGCATGTATCGCACCCGCTCTAACGGATAAGTCGGGTCCAGTGGGACATAAGCACAACCTGCGCGCATTACGCCAAGTAGAGCCGCGACCAGCTCCCAGGATCGACTCATACAGACACCAACCAAGGAACCAGGCTCAACCCCTCGATTTACCAACTCAGCGGCAATCCCATCGACCCGTTTCATCAGGCGAGCGAAACTTAATTCTGTGTTGCCATCGATAATAACGACCTGATCAGGATTCTTTAGCTTTTGTCTTTCGATCAAATCGCAAACTGTATCTCCTGATGATATAGCGCCCATTTCTCCCGATTCAAAATCTAAGGACTGGGCGTTATGTTTGTTTATTGAGCTGCACACTGAACATTACCTTTTATACTTATTAAAATCCGGAAACTAACTTTCAATTCATTTCTCTGTCTTTCAAATTTGGTCAAAATTTTCTGTTATTTGAACTACTTGAAAATCAGTTGCTAAATTGGAAGTATGCCGGGAAATAATTTCATAACATTGAACTGGAGCAGTATTTCAGCTAACGCAGTTCCAAGTCATAAAGGAAAATTAAATGAAGGTGGTATTCAGGGAGACAGGAATGTATTTTGGAAACTGATAGTTAAATATCAGTCATAAAATTAAATTTCTGAGGAAAATAGCCGATAAGAAGATACCGGCTACTATTGAATTTATTTCTGTGCGATTGCACCGCTACGACCAAGGCGAGCGATGATATTTTTCAACCTTGCAAATAACTGGGGAATATCTTTACCCATCATTAAATAGAGACAGGGTACCAATAACAATGAGATCGCCGTAGCAGCGAGTATTCCATAGCCCAGCGAGATCGCCATCGGAATCATAAAGCGCGCCTGCACCGAACTTTCAAAAATCATCGGCATCAAGCCGCAGAAAGTTGTTATGGTGGTCAATACGATTGGGCGAAAACGCCGCGCTGCCGCTCCCTTGATAGCGCTTTCCAAATCAGCGCCATCATTTCGGAGACGATTGCTGTACTCAATCATTACCAGAGTATCGTTAATCACAACTCCGGCCAGTGCCACCATACCCAGCAGACTCACCATACTGAGTCCATACCCCATGCCTAAGTGGCCAAGTAACGCGCCAATCACACCAAAGGGTATCGCCACCATTACGATCAACGGCTGTACGTAACTCTTTAAGGGAATTGCCAATAGCAAGTACAGCACCGCCATCGCAAGGGCAAAGGTCATCGCCAAACTCGCCAATCCCTCTCGCTCCTCCGCTTGGCGTCCCTCATAGGAAACACTTAGGCCGGGGAATTCAGCTTTCAATTGGGGGACCACACTTTCATTCAGCTCATTAATGACGAGTGTCGCTTGATCACTGGGCTCCACATTGGCGGTAATTGTTGTAACCCTGCGGCCCGCCCGGCGATTAATCGTCGCATAGGCGCGCCCTTTATCAATTTTTACCAGATCTGGCAGGGGCATCCAAAGTCCATTGCTGGCCCGGATCATAATGCTATTCACATCATTGATATTCGCCCGCTCATCCTCAGGCAAACGCACCATGACCTTCACCTGGTCCCGGCCACGCTGTTGGCGCAGGGCTTCAGCCCCGTACAACGCTGCCCTCAACTGGCGACCAATATCCTCCGCAGACATGCCCAAACTTTTGGCCGTTTCAGTCAGGGTAAGGTCCAGCTGGGTTTTACCGAGGGAAATACCGGGATCGATATCGCTGACATTGGGGAATTTCTCCAACTCATCCCCTAAACGTATCGCAGCTTGCTCCAGAGTATCCGTGTCAGTATGGCGAAGCTCCACGGTTAACGAGGAGCCAGCGCCGGGACCGCCACGGTCAGAAGCTGTTGTTGCGCTAAGCGCACCGGCAATGGGTCCCACTTCCTGGCGCCAGGCGCGAATAAACTCACCGGTGGAAAAAGGACGTTCATCTGCGGGTACAAAGAAAGCGTCCACCATAATCGCGTCATCACCCATCAAACCGCGAATACCCAGGAAGACCTTTTCTTTATCGTATTGCTCGAGCACCCTATCGGCAGCAGTAATAATCTGCGAGCGCGCTTTTTCCAGCTGGGATTGGGCCGTTCCGGTGGGAAAGGTGACAGCAAAGCGACCGGAGTCACGCTCCACCCTGGGCATCAAGGTGAAGCCCATACGACCGCTAGCCGCATAGCCGCCAACCACCAGCAGTGCCGCTACCGCCACGGCAATAGTGGTGTAGCGGTGCTTGATACATATATCCAGGAAGGGCCTAAAGCGCTGCTGTACAAAACGATCCAATCCCCGCGCCAGCATTTTCTGCCGCGCGGCAAAGCGGCGCGCCCGGCGACTTTTATAGCCGCGACGAGAGTGGGCCAAGTGACCGGGCAAAATAAACAGCGCTTCCACCCAGGAAATAATAAATACCGAGCCCACCACAAAGGGAATCACACCAAAGATCTTGCCCATAAAGCCGGGTAAGGCCATCAGTGGAAGGAAAGCGACAATATTAGTCAGGATCGCAAATGTGAGCGGTACCGATACCTGGCGGGCACCGGCAACGGCAGCCTCCAGATTGCTGTAGCCTTTTTGTCGCCACTCGTGGATATTCTCACCGGCAATAATTGCATCATCCACCACTATTCCAAGGGCGATAATAAAGGCAAACATACTTACCATGCTGATGGAAATATCCAGCCCAGGCAGGAATAGCAATGCCCCCAGGAAGCTGGTAGGAATGCCCAGTGTTACCCAAAAAGCCAACCGCAATTCCAGAAAGGCTCCGAGCACAACAAATACTAATAAGAGCCCGATAAAACCGTTCTTCAGCAGCAGGGTCAGACGCGCTTTGAAAATTTCCGAGTCGTCATCTCGAACTGTCAGGGTCACCCCCGGAGGCAGGCTTGCCCTGACCTCATCAACGACTTCATGGGCAGCCTCACTGACACTCATTGGTGTCTGGTCGCCCACCCGGTAGATCTTGATGCTGATAGCTGGCTCGCCGTTAAACACCATATTGCGCGCTTCTTCCTCAAGCGCATCGCTGATATTGGCAACATCCTTTAAATAAACGGCACCGCCACCAATGCCTTGGGCAATAACAATATCGCCAAACTCACGAGCCCAATCACGGCGCTCGGTCACCCGAACCAATATCTCCCCCGCATCAGACTTAACACTGCCGCTGGGAATATCTACCGCTGCATTTTCTACAATGCTTGCCACTTGCAGCAAGGTAAGCCCATAGCGACGCAGGTCGTCGCGGCGAATCTCGATCGCCACTTGCAAGTCCCGCATACCCCGCGCTTCCAACTGGGTAATACCACTGTGCGCTTCGAGCTTATCGTAAACCTGCATCGCCAACGCGCGCAGGTTTTGCTCGGTAAGATCGCCGTGTAATACCAGATCCAGCACATCCCGTTTGCGCTCGGCCAGACTGACCTGGGGTTGCTCAATATCTGTGGGGAAAGTGGTAACGGAATCGATAGCCTGCTGAATATTCTGGTACACCAAGGCAGCATCAGCATCGCCTTCCAGCTCCAGGGTTAAAGAGGCACTACCCTCATTGGCCCTCGCGGTCATCTCTTTGATGCCTACCAAGCCCTGCACCGCTTGCTCGGCAGCCACCAGTACACCGCGCTCGACCTCCTCAGGGCTGGCACCGGGATAGGAAATGGACACGCTCACAGTGTCCAGGCTGAACTCCGGGAAAACTTCCTTTTTAACGATGGTCGAAAAAATCAAACCACCGATCAGGAAAACCAGCATCAACAAATTGGCGGTTACATGGTTGCGCGCCATCCAGGCGATGGCGCCCGTGCGGGTATCGACCTTATCTTTGGATCTATCCTGCTTAGTCATCTGCGCCCCCAGCGTTGGGTCCACCGGGGCCGCGTCTTGGCGGCCGTTCCGCAGAGGCAGCAGCATCTATCGGCGGGCGCTGCTGGCGATTACTGTCTCCGGCAATTCGCACCGGCATACCCTCAGTAACGGTTACCAACCGGGTCGTCACTAAGGCTTCTCCACCGTTGAGCCCCTGCTCCAGGACTGCAAAGTCGCCGCTCATGTAGGCTACTTCTACCGGCAGAACCGTGGTGCGGTTCTTACGAACCACCCACACATTGTTGCCGTCTTGCAACGCGGTGAGGGGGATTCGCACACGCTCATCCTCACTTTGGGAAACGATCTCTACTTTCGCCAGATCGTTGAGAAGCAGCTGCGGCTGGGACGGATCCTGTACGGAAAGCGGGTCTTCCAGCTCTACCAACACACTGGCGAGACGACCCTGCTCTTCCAGTACCGGGATAACCCGGACAAACTCACCGCGGCGGTAGACGCCCTGCGGCCACTGGCTGCCGTAAATTCGAACTTCAACATCACCGCGTCCAAGCCGGTGCAGTTGCGACGCGGGAACCTCAACGGCAATCTGGAAACGGTCAGCACTAGCGAGGCTGTAGAGAGTATCTCCCGGAGAGACGCGATCACCGACATCGGTATCACGCTCAACTACTAGGGCATCAAATGGGGCGCGAACCTCGGTAAGCCGAAGATCGCGTTTAGCCAAGGCCACATTTGCCTCTGCGGATTTTACTGCCGCCTCTGCTGCTGCTCTCTGAGGCTCGCGCAACACCAGGGCCTTATCCGTTCCAGACAGGGCTGTGCCGAGAAGCTCGTATTCCTCTTGAGCAACTTGCTGCTGTCCTTGCTCCTGCTGCAATTCAGCACGGCGTTCGGCGAGGGTGCTCTGGGCCGTCATCAGGGCCAACTGGTAGGGCTCCTGGTCAATACGCAACAGCACCTGCCCTTTTGGCATTACCGCACCTGGACCCAGATCATAGTCGAGCCACTGCACCTGCCCCTGTACCTGGGGCTCCAACTCCGCTAACTCACGGGCACTCACTTTACCCAGCGCGCTCAGGGTCACAGGAAAACGACCCTGCTCAGCAACGGCTACATCGACTGTCGGCGGTGGCGATTTGCGCTCACCGCGACTGACCGACGGTTTTTCCCGCATCATCCAGTTGAAGGCCAGGAATGCCAACACCACCAAAATTATGGGGATCAGCAGGCGCCAATTGAGTTTCTGCAACATCAGTTATTTCCCTCCAGGTACAACTCCAAATCCACTGGCTCGGGGGCTGGGAGATCCGCCTGGGGGATCCCGCCGGAAAGCGCGCGGTAAAGTACTACTCGGTTTTCAATCAGTTCGCGCTCGGCAGACAAGATTTGTCGCGCCAAACTCTGTTGTTCACTCGTCGCGGTCAACACATTGAGGAAGTCGATGGTTCCCCGCGCATAGGCGCGGCTTTGGCGCAGAACCAAAAGGTCTGCGAGACGCTCACGCTCACGTAGATGGTTGAGTCTCTGCTCGATCAGGCTCTCTCGAATCAAGGCCTGCTCTACTTCAGACAAGGCTTCATTAACTGCACTGCGGTAGAGCGCCCAGCGCTCCTGCAGAACGGCGTCCTGTTGCTCCCGGGCCGATGCCAGGGCGCCACCATCAAAAATCACCCCCTCAATAGAGGCTGCGATGGCCAAGAGCCAGTTTTCAGTCACGTCACTAATTAAACTGGTGCCATTGCTAGCTACCGCAGACAAACTAAATACAGGCAGTCGATCGGCCCAGGCCTCATCGGCTAAGTGATAGCCCTGTAAAAGGTCTCGCTGCGCCTCAACGACATCCGGGCGGCGCAATAACAATTGCGATGGCACGCCAGTCTCTGGCAGGGCTGGTAATGCCGGTAACCCGGCCTGTTCGTGAATAATGCTGCTAAGTTCCTCGACATTGATATCCAAGAGCACCGCTAACTGTACTTTTAGAGTTTCGGCATCCGCCTCCGCCTCATCCAGTTCCTGCTGTGACTGCTGGACCAGCTGCTGTTGCTGCAAAACATCGGCTGCACCTGAGACGCCGCGACCAAAGCGCAGTTCCAGAACCTTCAGGCTTTTGCGATTGATCTCCAGCTGTTGTTGCAGCAAATCCCGCTGCCCCCACTGCTCCCGCAATTCCAACCAGGTAGCTGCGACCTCGCTCGCCAGGGTCAGAGCTGCCGTCTGTAAATTCTGTTCCTGGGCCAGGTAAGCCGCCTCTGCTGCACTGGCACCGGCACGAACTCGCCCCCAAAGGTCCACTTCGTAGCTGGCGGCGATACGGGTACTCCAACTATTGCCCTCCGCAGAGGGATCGGTGAACTCGCCGGAAGAGTAGCGCTGCTCAGTATTTTCAATACTGGCAGTCAATCTTGGCCAAAGGCCCGATCGCGCTCCCCGCGCGGTGGCTGCTGCCTGCTCCAATCGCCAATAGGTAGCTTGAATATCCGGATTATCTTTCAGTGCCAGCTGTACCAAATTATCCAACTGTGGATCTTGCAAATCTCGCCACCAGCGCAAACTCGGTGCGACGGTACCCGATGCACGAAAAGATTCTGGTAATCCCAAGTTTTCATCGGGTTGAACGGTCTCAATTGGCTGCGAACTACAGCTGGCAAGCAGCGGAACACAAATTGCCAAAATACGGTAAAAGGACAAGGAATATCACCGAAATTAAACGTTTAATCGTAAAAAGTAGAGATTTATTGCGTGCATTATCCGCCCCCCAAAATCGCTCGCAATGCGTTTTACTCTTGTTTACAAAGCATACGTAAAATCAGGCAAAAAATTGCTGCCCGCAGGAGTGCCGAAAACCGACTACTTCGGTATGATGCGGCACACTAAACTGAATAGTCATCGGGGTTTGACGCGGAGCTTATCCAAAAAGTCTCCCCTCTGTACAAAGGTGCTCGGCCTTCTTCAGCCGGCCCCCTTGGACGCTCCGGTGGAATTAATAACGGAAGTAGAAGAGACAAACCATGAGTAAACATCAGCCACTCGCCCATTGGGACGATATTTTGCTGCTGGACCAACAGCTGACCGACGAAGAGCGCATGGTGCGCGACACGGCACGTGAGTACTGCCAAAGCAAACTGATGCCCAGAGTTCTCGAGGGTAACCGCCACGAAATCTTCGATCGTGAAATCATGAACGAGATGGGTGAATTGGGCCTGCTCGGTTCCACCATCGAAGGCTACGGCTGTGCCGGTCTCAACTACGTTTCCTATGGCCTGGTGGCGCGCGAAGTTGAACGCGTTGACTCCGGCTACCGCTCCGCCATGAGCGTTCAGTCCAGCCTGGTTATGCACCCGATTTACGCTTACGGCAGCGAAGAGCAGAAGCAGAAGTACCTGCCTAAGCTGGCATCCGGCGAATGGGTTGGCTGTTTCGGCCTGACCGAGCCCGATGCGGGTTCCGATCCCGGCGGCATGAAAACCCGCGCCAAGAAAGTCGATGGCGGCTACCGCATCAGCGGTTCCAAGATGTGGATCACCAACAGCCCAATCGCCGACGTTTTCGTTGTTTGGGCGAAAGATGACGACGATATTATTCGCGGCTTCGTGCTGGACAAGGGTATGGAAGGCCTCTCCGCACCGAAGATCGAAGGCAAGTTCTCACTGCGCGCCTCCATTACCGGCGAGATCGTGATGGACAATGTGTTCGTTCCGGAAGAAAACAAATTCCCGGAAATTGGCGGACTGCGCGGCCCCTTCGGCTGCCTGAACCGCGCTCGCTACGGTATCTCCTGGGGCGCCATGGGTGCCGGCGAGTTCTGCTGGCACGCCGCTCGCCAGTACGGCCTGGACCGCACCCAGTTCAATCGCCCTCTGGCTCAAACCCAGTTGTTCCAGAAGAAACTGGCGGATATGCAGACCGAAATTACCCTGGGCCTGCAAGCCTCCCTGCGCGTAGGTCGCATCATGGATGAGAACAAGCAGTTCGACCCCACCATGATCTCCCTGGTGAAGCGCAACAACTGTGGCAAGGCACTGGATATCGCCCGTATTGCCCGCGATATGCACGGCGGCAACGGCATCTCCGACGAATTCCACGTAATTCGCCACGTGATGAACCTGGAAGCTGTAAATACCTACGAAGGTACCCACGACGTACACGCCTTGATCCTCGGCCGCGCCCAGACCGGCCTGCAAGCATTCGTGTAAAACACGTCTAGTTCGATGCTCACGGTAGTTACCGTGGGCATCGCCCTTATCCCATCATTTCTTATCTGCTTACTTCTACCTCGCCCCCCAGGTTGGTAGCACAAAACCATTAAACTAAAGTTCGGAATAGTCACGCAAAAAGGCGGCGCATAGACTGTGGAGCAGTATTAAATTATTACCCGCACCAAGCAAAGCACTGCACCGAAAAAAAACGTTTGGATTTAAAGTAATAATAATTTGAGAGAAGACCAAAACTGACTGTGACCATTTACGCATCATCGAACCGCGAAATAAGTAAATACAGCCCTCAGCAATTATTAAACTCTCAATAACGGTATAAAAAGGAAGTTTTGGGAACCGCGGAAAGCCCAAACAGAGAGCCCAACAAGCTGAATAAAGTTATTACCCCTCCCCTAACTTCCCTCCACATCAACAATCTCCTGTCCCGGATTTCGATCATTTAATTTCACTACACAAAGAGCAATACCCAGCAACACGACAAAAGTCGCTACCCACTCGACAAATGTAAGATATTCACCGAGGATAATTGATGAGCCGATTATTCCCACAATAGGAACCAGCAACCCAAATGGTGAAACGCAGGCAGAGGAATAGCGACGAATTAAATCACCCCATAAAATATAACCAACCAATGTCACCATGCACACTTGGTAAACAATTGAAAACCAACTGGCCGTATGCGCCTGAAAAAAGAAAACCCAGGGAGTATGGCTCTCATAAAATATCGACAAGACCAAAAGAGGTACCGGCGGCACCAATGAAGCCCAAACCATTAAGTGAAGTAAGTTAACTCCTGGCATCCTGCGGAATACGATATTCGCTATCGCCCAAGACAGCCCCGCCCCCATGATAAGGATAAATCCCACTATCGTTGTCGACCCACCTTTATCGGCATAGTAGAAGAATACAGAGAACCCTACAGCCGCTATTACCAAACCCAAGCATTGCTGCATATTTATCTTATCGCCAAACAGCATTGCGAATAGCAATAGGGTGAATGGCACCTGCGACTGCATAAGCAGTGACGCTACACCCGCTTGAATATCGGCCTTCATGGCGTAGTACATCAACCCCAGAGAGAGAAACTCTAAGAAGAAGCCGAGCGCAACAACATTGAGGATCGAGGTCTTGGGGAATGGACAAAAGAAAACCAGAGGAACAGCGACGAGGGTGAAGCGAACCGAAGCCAATAACATTGGCGGGAAGTCGGCCAGCGCCACCTTGGTTATCGGGTAATTCAGTCCAAAAATTGAGACTGCCAGCAAAGCCAACAGTATGCTTTTATACGGCATCTCTACAGCCAGTGAACAATGGACGTAACCAAAGGGTAGCAGCCTCCATTAGTCTTCTGCGCCTAATGGGCCCTTTGTCATTGTTTCAATAGCTCCCTGGTACCCATCTATTGCGGCGCCTCACACTTCTCACCAGTAGATCGCTGCTCAATTCCCTTTGCGTAGACAGAAGTGCTATTCTCCCCTGCCCGCCAATCTCTGGATGTAACGATGATATGGATGAGCTGCTGCACTGGTTTGAATTGATCGGTATCGCGGTCTTTGCCTTCAGCGGCGTACTCGCCGCCGGCCACAAACAGATGGATTTATTTGGTGCCGTGGTACTCGCCTGCGTCACCTCTATTGGCGGCGGCACCGCCCGGGACATTATTCTCAACGTCCCTGTATTCTGGCTTGAGCACACCTATTACCTGTGGATCGCCTCAATTACCGGTGTAGTAAGCTTTTACCTGATACGCTATCTAAAGGTCCCTATGCGCCTGCTAATGGTGGCAGATGCCATTGGACTCGCCGTTTTTGTGGTGCTCGGAACCCAGAAAGTACTTGAACTGGGCTATTCCGCGACCATCGCAATCGTGCTCGGCGTAATGACCGGTACTTTTGGCGGGGTGATTCGGGATGTGCTGTCCGGTGACATTCCACTTTTACTCCGGCGAGAGATCTATGCCACCGCTGCCCTTACTGGGACAGCCATACTCGTTGCATTGGACAATGTAGGGTGGCTACCCCATGAGCTGGTGGTGGCTATTGCTGTATTTGTGACCTTAGCGATTCGCCTCGCGGCATTGCGCTGGAATATCTCCGCGCCAGTGGCACGCTTCGGCAAGCACTGACCCGCTCACAGGCCTGGAACCATAAACCACTACTTAATAGCAGTCACAGGAATAATCTAAGTGCAAAAAGCCCGATTGCGCATACTCCTCATCATTCTCTTTTCCATGGTGATTGGAGCCTGTGAGCGCTCGACAGACTCTGCCCAAACCGGTCAATCCCCGCAAAAACAATACGCTCGCCTGGTAGCAAAGCCCTGCTGGTTCAAAACCGATGAAACCTGGCCTTTCACCCAGTGTTTCATGATGGAGGTGCCGGAAAATTATGCCCACCCAGAAAAGCGCAAAATCCGCTTTCCGGTCGTACGCTTCCGCGCCACAAACCCCGATCCCAAGAAAATCCCCCTACTCCATCTAGGCGCCGGAGGCCCCGGAGCCAGCATGGGGTTAGAGCCCGAGAACGCCAGCGATTGGTTGTGGCTTAACTATGCCGCCATGACAGTAGAAGACGGCCGGGATCTGTTTGTTATAGATCCCAGGGGCACCGGTATGGCCCAGCCACGCCTCACTTGCAGCGAGTTTATCGAAGATGCCGATACCGCCTTCCGGCGCAATCTGTCTCCGGAAGAAGAGGCCCGTGTTTTCTCTTTCAGTATGGAGCGCTGTTACAGTCGCCTGAGCAAAGGTGCCGACTTGGCCCAGTACAACAGTTCTGTGATCGCCAGGGATGTAGAAGAGCTGAGAAAAACCCTCAAGCTCAATAAATTCGATCTCTACGGGGTGTCCTACTCCTCCCGCTACGCCCTGACTGTGGCCCGCGACTTCCCGGAATCAGTGCGCACCCTGGTGCTTAACAGTGCGGTCTTCCCCAATATTGTCTACACGCAGCAGCTCCCACAGGACTCCCTGGCAGCCTACGAGCGCGGCCTGAAGCATTGTATCGAAGACGAGAAATGTAACAGTCGCTATCCCAATTTACGCCGCAGGCTGGAAAACCTGATCCAGACCTTAGACGAAGAGCCGCGCACCATTCCGATCAAGCACCGCTACTCAAAACAAAGCTATCCCTTTGTGCTTACTGGACAGCGCTTGCTGAGAGTTCTATTCCAGGCCCTGTATAACGAAAACTTCTACAGTGAACTGCCCAAGATGATCGAGGGCCTGGAAAATGAGGGCGATGAAGGGCTACAGCCGGCCCAGGATGCCATCGCACACTTTATGGAGATCGTACTGGACCCCTACTTTGGGGATGCAGCCGGCGTTAGCCACTTCTGCTATGAAGAGGCTCCCTTTGTCGATTTTGATCAGGCCAGGGCCAACGCTGCAGACACCGGCATTCTCGGCGGGGCCGTACGATCAGATTTGAATTTGTTGCAGCTACAGTGTCGCATCTGGGCAATCCCCTCTGCTCCACTCACTGAGTCAGAAGCCATCTCCACCCCAGTTCCAGTGATAGTGTTACACGGCGGCCTGGATCCGGTACTAGCTGCAGATGATGTCGATATCGCACGCAAAGAGCTACCGAATCACCAATGGCTGCTATTTCCCAACCTGGCTCACGATATTATTTCCGCAAGCAACTGCGCGGAGCGGGCAGTAGCGCGCTTTCTCGACAACCCTGCCGAAGATCAAACCGAAACCACCATGACTTGCCGCAAAGCGGAGCTGGCAGACCAGATTTCCACCGAAGAAGAATCTGAGTCCCAGCAAGAAGCCGAACAACAGGCCGTTGAACCCCAAGCAGCTGAGGTCCCTGCCCCGGAAAGCGGCCAATAACCAAAAACAACAGCTGAAGTTACACGACAAAAGCGGTATCAAGGATTGAGGAAAGGCCGATGGAGAGCAACAACAACCCTGCCCTGATTGAAGTTGCGGATTTGGTAGAGCTCAAAAAGACCGGCGAACCCGTAATATTGGACTGCCGCTATAGCCTGGCGGATCACGATAGTGGTGAGCGGGACTATCGGGCTGGCCATATTCCCGATGCCCATTACGCCTGCCTGCACCGTGACCTCTCTGCCCCTGTGCAACGCTACGGCGGCCGCCACCCAATGCCGAGCGCTGCACAGTTCCAGGACTACGCTCGCAATCTGGGAGTCGATAGTGACACACAGGTAATCGTCTACGACGACACCCGCCTGGGTTTTGCCGCCCGTGCCTGGTTCCTGTTTTTCTTCTTTGGCCACAAGAAAATTGGCATTCTGAATGGCGGTCTAAAAGCCTGGCTCGATGCAGGGGAAACATTGGACACAAGCGAGCCCACTCGATCCAGGCAAGGAAACTTCAGTGCACAACCAAAAGAAAATCTCTTGGTTCATTACGAGACCATCAAACAAAACCTGGGTAAAGCACCCTGGCAGTTAGTAGACGCCCGGGACAGTCAGCGCTTTGAAGGAATTGAAGAGCCTATCGACCCGATTGCCGGACATATACCCACCGCCATCAACCAGCCCTGGCAAAACATTACTGACAAAAACAATGGCAAAGTGAAATCTATTCCCGAACTCAAAGAGCAATTCGGCAACTTGGCGGACGGCAAACCACTTCTCAATTACTGCGGCTCCGGAGTTACTGCCTGCGTTAATTTCTATGCACAATATTTAGCTGGTCGCCACGACTCACTACTCTATCCAGGGAGTTGGAGTGATTGGTGTTCGCATCAGTGAAGATAAAATAGGAGTCATGGAACTTAAATACAGCAGTGCGAGAAGGCTCATGCGAACTGTAGATATAAAATAAAGCTAATAAGCCAGTTACAATTTTTACTATTGCTTATATGCCCAGCGAATCCCCCATCTCCAAATCAGAACACTCCTGCATGGGCGGTAATTGGGCTATTTGATGCTTATTCAGTCGGGCACCAGAGAATTCGCAACGATTTTTACACATAAAGATTATAAAATTAGTTAAACCGATATCCACCAGCACCTCTTTACCGCATAACATGTTAGAGGAAGCCTCCTCATAACACCCCGCCGCTCTGCACTTTATAAGGTGTAAACATGGGTACGCCAACGATCTGAAAGACCTAGGGAACCAAATCCATTCGACAGAATCTTCCGCCGATAATATTCACGGAAGAAATTAAAAAAATCCTGCTTGTTATTAAAACAGTACTCTCCATGGTTAGGGTCAAAAAAAGTGCACTGTTGAGCCATCCCAGCGGGTCCAATATAGAGAGAAACAGCATGGGCCGCCGAAAAGTGCCCAAAGACTTTACCTGACACAGTAATTATTACGTAATGATCGTTTAATTGATCTAATGATGCTATTAAAAAATCGGTCATTGATAAAGGCTGAGCTCCAGGATTAACTATTTGAATACTCGAATCTTCTCCAAGCCCAGGTACTGGATATACTCCACGCTCTCTCAGCCACGCCCCTACATTATTCATATAAGAATTATCTTTATCATGTGCCCACCCCCACTGAGACTTGGCAACACTTCTTAATTCACGAATATTTAGAGAGCGAAGTCGAGTGAATGTAAATGGACCTGCTCCAACTTTCCACTTTTCATACAAGCCCAATTTGCTTGATAGAGATACCCCTTCAGAAGCCCTACAATGTATCCAATGTGCAGTTAAGGCTCCACAAATGCCAAACGTGCTAAATCCTGCATAGTGCACCCAAACTCTTAGCGAACTCTGGGAAAAACCCCAAATTTTTTGCCCTCGATGACGCTCGGCAATTGTACTAACACGCATACAAGCAACCTCCCAACAGACAATTAAAATCCAAAAATCATCTATTTTAATTCGAACAAAAACCTACAATAAATACTGATCCGCACCTAGCCAGAGGCTTTTACCTACAAGGACTGATAACTCTCTTAGAAAATGGGGTGCGCAGATTGACACACTCTTATATTTACGCCAACCCAACAACAATAAAATAGGTCAATCAATCCTTTACCCATTGACTCAAATGAACATTGCCAAATTGATCAACATCACCAATTTTGTACTTTTAATATCTCTTTATAACCAATTATGACAAGCAACTACTCACAGCCCAATACCCGCACAGGATCTAAGTAATTCCAATATCAGCAAAATTTACTTCTCTAACACTCCCTTTCCCAGACTTAACGCCCACTATATCCAGCGCACTGTTAAAACAGTAAAAGTTAAATATGCCAAACCTGAAATAATGAATTTGGTTATATGGAAAGAATTGCGCCTCCATGGCTTTAAACCACACTTACCCCTTACCGGACAATTTTCCACCCTCTCAACCTTCAACTTAAAGGGTAATTCATCCCTAAAAGCCAAAAGAATAGCTCTCTCTTTAGATCTATATTGTGTCGGCTCTATCAAGTAGCGCTTTAGATATTGGGCAAATTTTTTTAGGTTTTGGACTTTCTTTAGGGAAAGGAAAATACATGCAGATTGGGTTGTTTTGTATGGGGAAAGTAAGATGGCCAGAACTCCAACCATCTTAAGCAAACCCCAAAACTCTATACGAGATGAAATACTTCCTGCAACACTAAGCAGAACCAATTTATGAATAGAGCTAGCTTTTCCATATCCTATCGATCTGCCATGAATCGAATTTATGTTCCGCCCGATAATGCATATTACTGACCAAGTGAAAGAAGAAGTAAAAATCCTCTTTATCCTCAAACCAAAACTCCCCAAAGTTCGGATCAAAGAAACAAGCATCCTGCTTTTGCCCGCCAAATGACTGGGCACCAACCCAAGCAGCTACTGCATGAGCGCCCGGATTCTCGTCTCGACTAGAGCGCATTTCAATTAACGCATAGGCTCCATTAATCTGTTTAAGCCGCTGTCGCAAGGAATCCCTGTTTGATCTTCCGGTAGCTGAAGAAAGCACTCTCAACCGATTTAAAAGTAACCATGCCCTATGAGAAGCTTCCCAGTTGGCACTTTGCTGCCAGGCTTGCTGTTGTGCCGCTATTCGTTGGTATTTCCCCATATTGAAAGGGATAAATCTTCGCTGATCCCAAACGCCACCCAAGTGATTTACTAAAGAGTCGTCATAAGCATGATACTTAATCCAGTGTGAAACCAGCGACAAACAGATTCCACTGCCAGAAATCTGTCGGATATTCAACACAGGAAATGCTTGGGAAAAATCCCAAGTACATACTCCACCCAACTGGCGCGCCATAGAGTAAACGCTGTACATAAAAGGTCCTACGAAAAAATTATTGTGACTCTGTACTTAAGGAGCCTCTGAATAACTACGCGGATAGAGTGAAATCTGTAACGGCCCCCTTATTAACCGTAACCATTTCTGCTCAAGGTGAAAGTGAGGCTCAAGGGTTCTTTTCTCCGACGCAGGAGTTGGAACTTTACGCGCCAACCCCACCGCCGACTTTATGATTTGGGCGCAAGTTTTTAGATTTTGGTCATATTTTAACGACAACCAAATACAGGGAAGCAAATTCAGAGAAGACAGGAAAAAGACAAAAAAGTGGAGGGGAATTAACTGTGCTAAGCGTCACAACAACAGGCAGCACTCACCGCGCCGCCTGCTTCTGCAATCTAACAACGTTTAGTCGTGCATTGGGTTGCGAAGAATTGGGCAAACAGCGTCTTCTTTCTTAGCCATATACCACTGGTGGTATTCATCGGCATAGTAGAACGGTTGGGCCATGCTGATCTCAGTGGTGATTGACCGCGATCTTTAGCATCCAGCGCCTCCTGCACAGCCGCCCTACTTGCTTCCGCCTCCTGTTTCTGGCCTTCATTCAGCCAGAAAACACAGGAACGGTACTGGGAGCCGATATCGTTACCCTGTCGCATCCCCTGGGTTGGGTCGTGGTGATCCCAGAAGATACGCAGGAGCTCTGCATAGCCCACCTTTTTCGGATCAAAGATTACTTTTACCACCTCCGCATGCCCGGTACGACCGGTGCAGACCTCATCGTAGTTCGGGTTTTCAGTGGCGCCATCGGTGTAGCCTACGGCAGTGGCAAAGACAACATCCGTATCCCAGAACCCATGCTCTGCGCCAGAAGCACCCCATACCAAAAATGGCGACCTCCAGGTGCTCGGGGAGTGGCTCTTTAATGGTGTTGCCATTTACAAAGTGGGTCCCACTGGGTATTGGATAAATATTTTTAGATTTTAGGCGCTTTTAGACATAAAGTAATTAAAGTTAAGTTGAGGGGACCGGCCTCCAAGAGCCCCAGATAACCGAGGGAGCCTTTAAATAATCTCACAATATCTCTACGGATTGTGATTACATTTCACCAAAAATACGACAGGCACTTCAAGCACAAATACAGGCCAATTTTAGGCTTACCCGAAGGCAACAAGCTGCTCACTCTTTTGGGGGAGCACTTACTAGCCAGGCAGAAATAATCAGTACACTCTGGCAATATAAACTGCATGAAATACGATGCCAGAAAACTTAGTACTGAGAAGCAGCACCTCATACGTAAAATTGCTGTTCAGCGAGTATTTGATGGAGAATCTGCGGCGGAGGTTAGTCGTAGCTTAGGGCTGGGGAGCAGAACTATTTTCCCATGGTTAAGGACTGCTAGGGAGAAAGGTATTAAAGCGCTATCTCCAAAAATTAGACCTGGACGCGGTAGAAAGCTATCAGCTATTGAAGAAAAGGAAGTCAAGCGATGGATTATTGGTAGCGATCCAAGGCAATATGGCTTTGACTTCGGATTGTGGACACGTCAGATCGTATCGGATTTGATTTTTGAGAGATTCAAGGTTGAACTTAGCATTTCTGGTGTCGGCACACTGGGCCTGACGCCACAAAAGCCTCTACGAAGAGCTTACGATAGAGATGAGAAGACGGTGAATAAATGGGTAAAGGAAGTCTACCCAAAGATTAAATCTTATGCGAAAAAAACTGGGGCAGAAATATTTTGGCTGGACGAGGCTAATATCAGATCAGACGATCCACTCCAAAGGACATGGGGAGAAAAAAGAAAAACTCCAGTGGTAAAAACGAGTGGTCAAAGACAGTCAATCAATGCGATCTCAGCTTTATCGAACAGAGTTGGCTTCTGGTGTCATATTTATAGTGAAAAGTTCACGGCAGAAAAGTGCGTAGAATGCTTCAAAAATTTCCAGAGAAGTCCGAAAAGACCAGTGATTCTCATTGTTGATGGGCACCCAGTACACAAATCGAAAAAGGTATTGGAGTATATCGATTCACAGGATGGCAAGCTTGAAGTGGTGTTCTTACCGCCATATGCACCAGACTTAAATCCAGATGAGTTGGTCTGGAATCATATGAGAAATATAGGGACCTCAAAGAAGCCGCTGAAAAAAGGTGAGACACTACTGAGTCGTGCAAATGCAGATTTGCAGAGCATCAAGAAAAATAGAAAACTTGTAAATCATTTTTTCAAGAGTCGTCTGTATTCTTTGCTGCTGCCTAGGTAATAAGCTCGAAAATCCTGCCTGTCAGCACAAGCATTCAGTGCTTCTACTAACCTATGATATCGTGCCTTATTGTAGCTAAACTGGTCTTAATATAGCGAAAGGGTTGCTCCAGCTTGGTCCCAACCTGTACTTCTTTCCATTATACGAAATCAAATTTTCTCCGGAAGAGATTTTTAGCTTGCTCGGCTTCAACGTTATGTTACAGACCATATTTCGATCTTCCCACATTTCCACGCCGATGTAGTGCCAACGGCGTGTACGATTCCGGTCTCATCATCAACACCAATAATAAGTTTCATATCAAATACCATTGCCCACCCTTCTTGATCTTGTAGATCTCTGGATTATGAGCTTTTCTTATTTTTGGTAGAACTGCGCGCACTGATAGTTCACTGATAGTTGTTGCATCTACGATGCATCCTTTTTTCAGTAATACGCCATTTTCTATGATCTGCTTGTGAATAGCCGTGAAGAGTTGACGAGCAAATTATTGTGTCTCAAGCAAATAGCAAAACTTAAAGATGATTTTTTTATCCGGGATAGGCTTTGTCAGTGCCACCCCAGCAAAGCGACGCATGACTTCGATTGCATAGAGGACGCCACATGTACGAGCTAGAATTACTTACTTTTTCCCTGTTTTCTAGTAATTCAGGCTTAAACTAACAGTGGTTACATTCTTGCTTCGCTCACTGGGAGTAATTAGTCCACCGCTTGTGATAAGTACGTTTTTTCAAAGTTCCCACTGGAGACAAAATTGCGTCGACCGGGAAGCTTCGTCTGAGTTTTTAGTCAACTAGGTGCTTGGAACATTTGGAGTAAATTTGTACTATTCTATGCGAATAAGATAATCTCGCCACCCCTGAATTAATAGCTTGATTTTGTTCTGACGATGTATTGTGCTTTATTGTATTAACCTGCTGATTATTTATCCTGCCCCCAGCATACTATATCCACCTCTCTGAAGCTTCTGTAGACTTTCGATGCCTGAGTGTTTCACTCCTCACTTGTAGCTCATTCCTGGGCCTTTTTTACCTTTACGCGGCAATAGATATTCCCGATGACTCATTAGGGCCATCTATTCCCGAAATCTTTAGAAATCAACAAAATAATGACCAAAAACTAAAGATGAGATATGGGTGAAATCTAATAATACTTGAACCTTGTGAAACCTATAAGAGTTAATGAAAGTGACTATCCCGTTTTTTAAATCCATGGCTATAGCTATGCTTCTATTCACCCTTGCAGGCTGTAGTGGCGGAGGGGGTAATAATGGCGCTACTGGCGGTGAAGATACCACTATAGCGGGGTCGCCTGCGGAAGACCCAGCTGCTGAGGACCCACCTGCTGAGGACCCACCTGCTGAGGACCCACCTGCTGAGGACCCACCTGCTGAGGACCCACCTGCTGAGGACCCACCTGCGGAAGACCCACCTGCTGAGGACCCACCTGCTGCCCCCGAAGCAGTTCAGGGTTTTACCCTGAGCTTCGAGGCAATCAAGGTTTTCCGTTTTAATTGGAGCGATGCGGAAGGGGCTACTCATTACCACCTGCTGGAAAATCCTGATGGAATTTCCGGTTTCACACGTTTAGTCGAGGATATTCCCAAGGGTAATGGGACCCTTGAGGTACAAGTCCCACTGCACGCCCGAACAAATGCGCTATATATACTGCAAGCTTGTAACAAGGTGGGAGAGCAAGATCTTTGCACTGATTCTACCTCCCTTAGCGTAAACGACACCTTGGTGGAGAGCATTGGCTACTTCAAGGCAAGTAATACAGGTATTAGGGACGTTTTCGGAGTGTCAATCGCCCTCAGCGCAGATGGCCACACCCTTGCAGTAGGCGCTACCTTAGAGGAAAGCGATGCGACCGGTATCAATGGCGACCAGGAGAACGATGATGGAGTCAACCCAGATGGAACTAGCCCAGCAGGTGCGGTCTATGTGTTTACACAGGTAGATAACGCCTGGGTACAGGAGGCCTATATCAAAGCCAGTAATAATAATGGAGGGGGTCTTTTCGGTGTTTTAGATCTGAGCGGGGATGGCAACACTTTAGCCGTTGGTGCATTCTATGAGAACAGTGGCACAACGGGTATCAATGGCGATCAAACCAATACTGACGCCCCTCAATCCGGCGCGGTCTATGTTTTTACACGTCTAGATGGTGCCTGGACACAAAATGCTTATATCAAAGCTAGCAATACATCCCCCTATGACTTATTTGGACGCTCTTTAAGCCTCAGTGATGACGGCCGTCTTCTAGCTGTAGGTGCGCCTTTTGAAGATAGCAGCACTACTGGCATCAATGGCGATCAAACAGATCCAACTGTTATACTTGGCATCCCTGACGAGAGTGGAACTTGGCAAATAGAGGATAACAATGAGAGTCAGGAAATCGGCAATACTGTGAATTCAGGAGCGGTATATGTTTTCTCCCATATAGATGACACCTGGGTGCAGGAGGCTTATATTAAGGCTAGCAATACCGGTCTTCTGGATGAATTCGGAATTTCCGTCAGCTTGAGTGGGGATGGTACAACTATGGCTGTTGGCGCGACCGGAGAGGATAGCAAAGCGGTGGGTATTAATGGCGAGCAAAGCAATGATGATGCCCTTTACTCGGGCGCTTGCTACGTATTCTCCCGTACGGATGGTAATTGGGCGCAACAGGCGTATATCAAAGCGAGCAACTCTGATTATGACGATGAGTTTGGCTTGTCAGTTGACCTAAGTGCTAATGGTAACATCTTGGCCGTTGGTGCTAATAATGAAGACAGCAATGCCATAGGCACTGATGGCGATCTAAGCAATAATGCAGCCAAAGACTCTGGTGCTGCCTATGTCTTTGCCCGTGCAGATGGCCAGTGGGCGCAGCAGGCCTATCTCAAGGCCAGCAACTCAGATGCCTCTGACAATTTTGGTGAATCAGTTAGCCTGACTGCCGACGGTCGAACTCTGGTAGTTGGAGCACCCAGAGAGGGCAGTATCGCTAAGGGTGTAGGGGGAGACCAAAACAATAACAATGCCGAAAATGCTGGCGCAGCTTATATGTTTGCTCTAGTTGATGGGACCTGGTTGCAGAAAACATATTTGAAAGCAGGCAATACTGATGCAAATGATGCTTTTGGCTTTTCCGTCAACCTCAGTGCAGATGGCGATACCCTGGCTATTGGGGCTCCCAATGAAAGCAGTAGCTCTACTGGTATTAATGGTGATCCGGATAATAACCAAGCTGAGGGATCCGGTGCGGTTTATATATACTGATAGAAGCCTGACGCCCAGTAAAATCCCCCATCTTATTTCTTGGATTGGGGGGTAGTGGCGCTTGCGTAGGCAGTTCGGTTATAGGGCTGGTATCTTTCAAAGAAAATCGCATTCTAAGAATTTAGTAAGAACTTTGCTTTTAAGATCGGCCCTCAAATCAGCAACCACCCGCATAGCGGGTGGTATGGTGAAAGCCCCCAGAGGGGGCTATTTACAACCCCGCCAGTTGCATCTGCACTTGCCGGCGTTCTTCAACCTCTTGATGCTTGATGTACTCTCGAATCATCTGCTCATCAAGACCTACTGTGCTCACTCAGTAACCCTGAGCCCAAAAGTGTCTTCCTGTGAAATTTCTCTGCACATGCCTGTACTTCCGAAATATCTGGATCGCAGATTTCCCTTTCAGAAAACCAACCGTATTGGAAACACTTAACCTTGGAGGAATCATTAACAACATATGAATGTGATTCCTCATTGCGTACCCCTCGACCAACTCAATACCTTTTTGACGACATAAGTCTCGGAATATTGCTCCAATCTCATGTCTCAATGCTCCAAATAACGCATTCTTTCTATACTTGGGCACAAATGCCACATGGTACCTGCAATAATGTTTCACGTGAGCATGGCACTGCCAATCTAGCATATGGCCTCCTTAAAGAACTTGCCGGTTCATGGAGGCCATATTTTACTCTGCACGCCGGAACGGCGGAGCCTTGTCTAGTCTCACCGCCTGAGGCGGTGGTTTACCTATTTGTTAATTAGAATGCGTTGCAATTACTGCTAGTACATCAGTTAATGGTTGCTCTTCAGCATAAAATTTAAATGGTTCACTCCGTAGATCTTCAGCCAATACATAATTAACCGAAACAGCACAAAAATTAATTAGAAAAAATAACACTAAGGTGCAATATATTTATATAGCTGATTTTCCTTAATTTCGTTAGAGTTAATCTTTGGCAAAACACTTTCACACAATGAACAATGATAATTTGTAAATTCATAAAATTCTTCATAGGAGACGCTATTTTTGATAATGGTCTGAAAACCGAAATATTTTACAACGTCAGCTATTATAGATTTTGCAAACCCAGGCCATGCATAGCCCTTTCGCATAGCATTCGTTAGGAGCACCCCTCTATGGATAGTTCCAGATTAACACTAACTAGCAAATATTCATTTCGTAACTCATAAAATAAAACGCTAAATTTTGAATCAAAATTTAAACAGTAAGATTTATCAGGGCCATCTATGATCTCAGATATGAGAAAATCGAGGCATAATTTTGTTAGTTTGTCATTCAGCGGCATAATGATCCGAAGCACCGCCATAGTCATTTATTCGAACTTCAACAGCGAAAACATAAAAATTCTTTTAATTTTAACTTTTTTATGCAAAGGACAATTGTATAGCGATCTGAAGATATTTATTGATCATGCAATATACAGCTTGATTAACATCCAATCAGCAGTATTTTGCGCACCTCATGAACAAGGTGCACAAAAAGTTATACTTTTATACCGAGCTTATTATCAACACTGAGATTACCTGATAATGCTCCTGAACTTATTGAGTTATTTTTTGATGTAATCAATTCATACCAATACATAGCCGCCTGATACAGTTCATTAACCCTTTTTACTAATGAACCCACCTCAATATTTTCAAAATATTCTTTATCACAAAGTACTACCTTTTGTGACTCTGGATTGATTGATAGCGTTGCATACTCTGTTCCTATCCACAGGTAGTTTGCTTGAAGCATCAAGTTACAGAAATGCAACTCCTGACCTTGGGGTATGCCACATATATCTAGAGTTAAAACTACAAACTCTCGGCTGTTCTCTTCATGGTGATAGATATGCATATCAATATCATCCCAAGAAATACGACATGAATCTTCTACCGGCTCCATTAATGGTTGCTGTAAGTTAATTGATAAATCCTGGATCAGTCTTTGAAAATCTAAATTCACAGTGAGTACTCTTTATAAGATCTCTAAATAGTTAAACTTGTTTTTCATGAGCCCTCAGCCAACGAATAACATCAGCTACAGGTTCAACAAATTCATCGGTTATACTTTGATCAACGCCTATCTTAGAATATAGCGCCCTTGCTAAGGGTACATTTTCAATAATTGGGACATCATTCTTGCTTGCTAAAATTTTTATCTTCCAGGATAATATAAATTCACCTTTCATAGTTACATACGGAGGCCCCGTGCTTGTATAGGTCAGCATACATTCTTATGATCTATGCCGGCTTCGTCAATTAAAGACCTGGCACCATACTCTAAAATACCTCCTTTGAATTCAAATGATGATAATACTGGCTCCTGCTCTCTATCAACTTTCTTCAATATTTTCGAATTACTAATCGAAGCACTTGCTGACTCCGAAAGTTGTGACCTCAATGAAAGAAGGGCTATTCCCTTCTTTGTTATATCTAAAGAAAAGTGTATCGAAAACCTCTTGAACTCTTCTAGAGTTCCAGCTTCAGTAAACTCATCCTTGTTAATTGCGCTCGCCAGCTCAGAAACCCTACTCACATCCTTCACATTTAAAGAAGCTTTTGTCATTTTTTAATGTTCTAGCATCAATATCCTTTCGGGATAACTTTAGCTCTATTTTGGTTTAGATTCTTATATTTATGCAAAAATGATGAAAATTCTTTAAGGCTATTATCTATTGTCTGAAGCATTGATTCCCCTAAAGGGGGCAGCTCAACTTGACGTTGGATACTATCTATAGCCTTGGGATTTTCAACGATACGAGTGACAACAAGTGGCGGACCGTTATATGAGTTCATTTAGCCCCCTTAAGTATAACAAAATAAATTAATGGCTATGCGTACAATTAATTATCGTGCATTGCTGTCAAGCAACTCCTATTTTCCTGAAGCTTACTAAAATTATTCATTATCGTTTCTCTCTCTTCTGGAGAAAGACTTCGAGGATTCAAGCCCATATAGAAACATCCAGGCTCAAAAAATTCCACCTCGTATAACTCTAAATCATATTTCCGAACCGTATGCTCCATGTAATGCATCGAGTCCCAACTCTTGGTTGCAATAACATCTACATCGCCCTCTTTAAGCATGTCTATACACTTACTTATAGATTTACAGTCAACAAATGCAAAAGCATTTGGATGTAAATTTATCAAACTTGGATCAACTCTCAAGGACGAGTCATCAGCAACATGGCTTATAGTTTTTACTTTCGAAAAAACATCCCTGCCAGAAATATTTGCTAGGTTATACCTTTCCTTGAGAGTAAAGCAATTAATAGATGCCTCACCAATCAACCTTTTTCCCAGCTTGTTGCACCCCCTGATCTGAGATAATCCATTGACTAATGACAACATCATAATTACCTAACGCTAGCTTTCTTTGAAGATCTCTAGCTGATAGTTTGTCAATTGAAAAAGGGGCGAATCCTTCTAAGCAATTATATTTTTAAAACAAAACATCTGACGCTTTACTTGATATTACGCTTTCAACTTGCACTCCAATACTTAGTGTCGAACTTATCTCTGCATCACTTGTCTTTTGTACAGCACCACCTATTATTATAGAACCAAATAGACACGATAAAAAATATCTCAGGTACATTTTTGTCGAGCCTCAGATGGAGATATTCCATATTTTGACTTATACAGCTGGGTAAAGTACGACTGACTAGAAAAACCGCTCTCTAGGGCAATATCCACCAGTCTTCTATTGGTAGTACGAATTTGGATATCTGCGTGTCGGAGCCGCTTTTCGTTAATCCAGGCTTTTGGTGAATTTTCTTTATAAACTTGTCCAAACATTTTTTTAAAAGATGTCAAGCTCATGCCTATTTGCTTCGCATATGTAGCCACAGACCAGTTCTTCGTAGTGTTGGACTCCATGAATCTTCTAAATTTCTCATGTGTAGGATTAACCCTATTTAGCAGTTCGTCAGCAAGAATTTCCCCATGCTCACTATTTAGTTTCAAGAGAAGCAGTTCTTCCAGCTTAAGAGCATTTAACCCATCATTGTCTAATCGGCCTAGCAGCCTAAAGGAGTCCAAAGTTATTCTCGTTAGCTCACAGCTTGGAAAGATGATTGGGGAAGCATACTTGGGTAATGAGGACTCCACCATTTTAGCAGCCTGTTTCTTGAGAATAAGCGCATTGTCATACCTCTCATAGAACCTGGCTAACATTGCTTCACGAATACGAACGCAAATAGCTACAATATCCTGGGACTCACTTTTATTACTCAAATTAAAGTCTGTATCAGAACCAACAAGCCAAACCTGCCCAACTGATAACTCAAATTTGGACTGGTTATATGTAATACTTGCAGAACCGGCTACCATCAAGACTAAATTAATAACCGGTGCAAATATGAAGGCAGCAGATTTTCCTTGAGGAATTGAAATAGTAATCAATTCTATTAAATCACCACTATGGTGACTTTCAATAGTTATTTCCCGTTCTGAACAGCATACCTGCCCTTTACTCAAGGCAATATTCATACTTTCAACAACTCACTAAAATTATTTCTTTAAATATACCGCTCAAACTCAACATCTATACAATAGACTTTGATAGTGCGTTAATTGTTGTACTATTATGAGAGTGTAGATCATCAATCATAGATTGAAATGCACTATTTAGGTTATCGACTAAGTTTATCTGCGCATTATTAGGAAAAGTTTCTGAGGAAAATTTACTTAGCGGGGTTTGGTAGTCCCCTACACCTCTCCAATCAGCAATACTTGCGTTATTTTTGTATGATTTTTTCCAGGGCATGGGATTGTAAGCAGGGTCCAGAGTATTCAATTTCCTTTGCTCAAAATAGAGTCTTTCATGTAGGTCATACATTACGACCATTTCAATTTCGCCTTTTAGTGAAAGCTGCTCCTGAAACCAACTATCTACTGCATTTATCCTGCTTTTTAAATCTGTAACAGCTTTTTGTTTATCCACTAAATGTTCAACAAGTAGCCCATTCATCTCAAAAACAATTTTCTCTGGTGCAACCTCAATATCATTATGATAATATCTACCTGCATCATAGACCGAAAATACACCCGCGTTGATATCCGCCCTCATCTTATTTCGCAAAGCTTCTCTTGCCGCACGAACCTCCTCACTTATTTGCTCGGGTGCTTGATCATCCTGAGTATAGAGCTTCGCAATTGCATCCACATCTTGTTCGAATGCACCATTCGCATCAAACAGAAGTAACTTGGACCCTTCTGATAGCACAGCAATCATAGCTGTAGGCGAACTTCGAGTTTGACCTAGAATCTCACCTTCTGTTGCTTCACGTACATTCCCATCACTGTCATAGCGAAATTTCGATGCTCCAAAAAGCCAAACATCCCCACCACTATCAGATAGGTTAGTTTCTTCACTTTTGGTCGCTTTCATACTATTCTGGGAGGCCATACTAATAACCCTTAGGCTCGCCCCCAATTGATTCCGGTCATACTGTCTCCTTTGAGCCTACACCAGTTTTGTATACATCTTGTGCGAAATCTATATGTTATCGAGTGACCCAGTAAGAATTTTCGGTTTTGCTAAATGCCCCGGGGAAAATTCTTGTTTCAGTACAATATTTAGTAGCCATGTTACGTAGTATCAGAATTCACGCTTTAGATTTTCCTGTTTTTTTTTTTGATTTTAGACTTTTTTCCCTGTTTCGTGGCACAGTGCTTCATCTAGCTTAGCCCCCTCAATCACTCCACTAATATGTGTGTCTGACTTCGCGTATTAAGTGTCCTGCAAGGCTTAAAGTTTATTCTGCTTCACATCTATCGCTCTAAATTTGATTTAACTCATGCTGAAGTAGTACATTTTTTTGAAGCGAGACTTCCCAGTTTATTGTTCTTCGCTGGATATCTCTCAAAGTTATTTATGCTGACCTATTTAAGCCTCATTCAACTTAATCCTATTAAACCCTGTATCCATTTGATCTAGCGTTTGAAGTATCGTTTAATCTATCAGTTGATTGTTCTGTGCCCTTCCATTTCCGTTTTCAGCCCCGACTCAGTCATCGACCTCACAAACATCCACACCCTATCGGTGATCAACAATTGGGATCAGCTCTTTACGAGCTTCTGTCTGCTATACGGCCGATAGCTGAAAATTTTTATCACTCCTTGATTGCCCCGCCTCCCCGCCAAGTTATCAGTCTTGATGATGCGACTGATTTATACTCTACTTACTCAGCGTGACATCAATACTGTTCATGTGTTTCCATTTGGCAGGTTCTACAAAGATAATCTTAGCTTCCTTAATCTGCGGATTTCTTTATGATTTGTATTTAAAACTGTCACTCTCTATCATCAGTATCTCCATATGGATACCACATCAGCTGCCAGCTCTTTGGATTTGCATCACCTAAGGTGATTCTGGATACATCGGTATGGTAAAGCGGGAATATCTGAAAGAGACAATGGTGGGCTGGTACATAGCGTTTAGACCGAACAAGCTAAATCCCTTCCAGGTCAAATGTCACTTCGTAAAGTTGAAAAGAAAGAGATGCAGGTTAGGGTCACCCCTTCCGCTATATCAAGTGTCAGCTTGGCTACAATAATGCTCGATAACGCGGGTTGGTGAAAAATACTTGACACCTGTAATTACAGGTAGGCTTTACGATTTTATGGATAGGGAGAAAATATCTTGCTGCCTTGGGATATTGCGCCTGAAATCCGTACACAGAGGAATTCAGACAAAAACTTGGGAGATTTGTGCAAAAGTTAAAGCTATCTTCGTGAGAAGCCCAATTTTTATCCAGCCCAGGCTGGTCCGATAATAAGACCTCCTTAATCAGAAGTCTCTTCGAGAGTCTCTGAACAACTCCGCAATGTCTCTGCAGGCCTTGAATATTGCAGGGTTAAGCGTAGATCGCCGTGAATGGCTGTACAGCTGTGGCCTTTAAGACCTGCCCTTCGGGGCTTGCGTAGCGATTCACACTCCGCGCTGCGACTTATTGAAAGATCTAGCGATTCCTGCCAAGCCGCGCCTTGATTGTGAACCGCTCTGCATCCAGAGGTATCATGAAGTTGTTCAGAGGCACCTAATTCTTGATGGCGGAAGCCTCCCACGAAAGTTGCCGTAAAATATTTTGCGGAATATTGGTTAATCAACGCTAGAATTTTTTTTATTTAATCGATATATTTTTTACAAACTTGAAATTGGCATCTACTGTAACCAGAGGTACTAAAAATGACCAGAACTAATAATTTCGTCGAAGAATTCTAAAGCAGGAAAATCTGCATTTAGTTACCATAACTCAAGTAAATGACTTATAGGATTTTCACTCTATGATAACTAGGTTCCACCTATATATACCTTTTGTATGGATATAGAGGGCCGTAAATTGTTTTTTAATTTGTAAAATACCCGAGATCTTCATAGGATTAGCTTAGCAGGTCTTATAGTTAAGGTTTGAAATTACTACTTTATGTCTAAAATAACTCATGTAAACCAGACAATTAGCACAGGTAAAATAGATTCTAAGTACTCAGCTGACATTGCTGTCGACCAGTATCAGGGGGAGTTCTGCCATGTGCGTAAAGATATGCAAAGATTGATAGATATAAACTTTAATCGCTTACCTCTTTCCTCCCCCAATTTTATTACTGGGGGCGACGCGCCTATTGATGCAAGTACTTCTAAACGAGCACTAATTCGTTTTTTACAACAACTAAGTACAATAACAGGAGCGGCCAGCACTTTAAATATTGCAGAAAAACTCACTGAAGTTGTAAAAATTGTAGAGAATGTTGAAAATGATATTTTGCATAGCAAATCATAAGGGTAATTAGCACAACGGTCAATTTATTCAACCGTATATAGATTTACTACTTTTGATTACCCAAAAATCGCTGAACTGATTAATTTTATACCACCCTTAAAGAATCTAATAATTATGAACAGGATAAATTATGCTGTCCTTTAACTTTAGTCCACCTAAGATTTTCCATACAAGTAAACCATCCAAGAAATCTCTACAGTGCACACTAGAACCTAACACTGCATCAAGCTTTGAGAGACTTCGTAGATATACTTTTAAATCGTATATTATAGTTTTTGCTGATACCAATGGAGTATATAGTGGTTGTAGTGGTCTAATCCTTCCGGACACTTCGCTAAGATGGTAAAACTACCAAGCGAGGTGAAGTATGACAACAAAAGGTACACGTCGGCATTTCAAGCCGGAATTTAAGAAAGACGCCGTAGCGCTAGTCTCTGAGCAAGGGTATTCAATTTCTAAAGCAGCAGAGGTTGTAGGAACAACAGCCAATAACCTGCGACGCTGGATAAAGGAACTGAAGCAGGAAGAAGACGGTGTGAGGTTGGATGTAGGTGAGCGCGCAGAATTAGAGCGATTACGACGTGAAAATAAGCAGTTGCGGATGGAGAAAGAAATCCTAAAAAAGGCCAGCGCCTTCTTTGCGAAAGAAATGAAATAAAGTACAGCTTTATTGAAAAACAGCAAGGCAGCTTTCCTGTTAGGGTGCTCTGCCGGGTAATGCAAGTAAGTAAAACTGGTTATTACGATTGGTGTTGCCGTGGTAATAGCTCAATAGATGCTCAAACATGGCAACTATGCCATCGTTTGAAGGCCCTATTTGCAGAATCTAGACAGAGCCTGGGAAGTCGTCGGTTAATGAAGCTGTTACGTAAAGAAGGCTTTGAAGTCGGGCGCTATCGAGTCCGCAAGCTCATGAAAAAGCTAGGCTTGGCAGTAAAGCGTAAGAAGCGATTTACACTGACGACAGACAGTAAACATCACCTGCCGGTCGCAGAGAACCTTCTGAATAGGGAGTTCTCACCGAGCGCTAAAAATCAAGTTTGGACGACTGATATTACATATATTTGGACTTCGCAGGGCTGGTTGTACTTGGCGGTAGTGATTGATCTCTATTCGCGCCGGATTATTGGTTGGCATCTAGATCGCAAGATGGAAACGGCCCTGGTAACTCGTGCGTTGATGATGGCTGTCAATTTGCGTTCGCCCCCAAAAGGTCTCCTGCATCACTCTGATCGTGGCAGTCAGTATGCCAGCCATACCTACCAAACGTTATTGAGTCAGCATGGGATGGTGTGTTCAATGAGCCGTAAGGGAAATTGTTGGGACAACGCACCGACTGAACGTTTCTTCAGCAGCCTGAAGCGGGAGTGGGTAACGGGAAACCTTTATCCGACAAGGGAGGATGCGGTAGCAGATGTAAGAGCCTATATTGCTTATTACAACTCACGCAGAATACATACAACACTGGGAGACCTAGCCCCTATCGAATTTGAGAAATGTGCTTAAAGAAGTGTCCGGTTGGAGTTGACCACAACAGGTCAGCATATGGAAACCCCCTCAGAAATAACATCTTCTGCATCGATCGAAAAGCCACCCTCTCCGATACAAAAAAAATCAGCTTTACATAAGTGTGTAAATGATATTAAGAAGCGCGGAGCTTGGAACACCAAGCTTTTAGATATGCACCCATCTCTTTTGCCTCAATGTATAATAAGGCCTATCAATATAATTTCTCCTGGCTACAACCAGGTCTTGGCGATAGGTGAAGAGTTTTCTAGTTCGTCTGCAGTAAATTTATTCCTAGACAACAATCACTATCAACTAATTAACAATGTAGTCAAGAATCCATCAGATTTGATTGAGTTAGAAAAAGCAAAGCAGCTAGAATTAACTAATGCCCCAGAAGATGGAAATTGCTTATTTGCAGCAACAGCTAAATATTTAAATAACCTTCAGATTAATTATGCATCTCTTCGACAGAAACTTGGTGACTGGGTAGCAGATAATCCTAACCACTCATTAGCTCAAGGTTTTGTCATTAATGAAATTATTTAGTCTGCATTGCTGCGTTGTGTTTCCAATCTGTCCAGGAAGGCTTGCCTCCCTCTTTGATCCGTCAACCTTATACTCGAAATGAAACTTTCTCATGCATTGAGATTTACAAATCTGCGCCTCCTTTGAGCTAAGTAGAGATGAATTCTTTCACTGCATTTACAAAAACCTTAGAAGCCGGTTCACGCCCAAGCAAAAGGTGGCCATCGCTATTCAAACCCACGAACTTGCAATTTGGGATGCTTGCTGCAATATCAATCCCTTGCTGTATTGGTATTCTTTGATCACCCAGCGAGTGGATAACCAGTGTCGGTACAGTAACCATTTTAAGTTTATCGCGAACATCTATACTACCAAAAACTGAAAGAAATCGGGCTGCATTATTCGCTGATGTTGTAAGTCGCTGAAATTCGTCGAACCAATCTAACTCATCAGCTTTCGCGCTAGGCATAAAGGTGGACGAAAAGATGTGCCTGTATGCAGGGTTGTCTTGCCCCCAACCTGACTCTGTAAGTGTTATTATAGCTTCACGCTCTTTAATGATCTTATCAGTTGCCCCAGTCCGCCAACCTGCTGCATACCCTCCAAAAAGAATCAGCTTATTAACGCGCTCCGGATGGCGTACTGCATATTCAATAGAAACAGCTGCCCCTTGAGAAATCCCGAGTAAGGCGAACTTATCAACACCACTTGCTTCCACAACCGTCTCTAAATCAGTTACAAATGATTCAAATGAAATGGTATCCACATTCCAATCGGATAGACCATTTCCACGTTCATCATAGCGTATAAACTGGTGTTCAGCGGATAAAGCTTGGAACAAAGGGCTCCAAATTGGGGATTCCCAATCATACTCTAAGTGGCTTAACCAGTTCGCAGCTTTTATGATTGGAGTTCCCCTACCGATAGATGCGTAGGCAATTCGAGCACCATCTGATGCTTTACAAAATTTAACTTTCTGGCTCTTAATTAATGTACGTTCTAATGACTGCTTCTTAAATCCTTTTTCATAAGTTATCGCAAAGTTATTCTTTGGTGCCCATGATATGCCAGCCCTTTTAAATCTTTCTAAAAGTTTTGGGCGAATACTATCAGCCTCCTCAATACGCCCTAACATTTCTAGCTTGTTTAGTAATTGAGTTGCTGCGTTAGGATTAAATGGCTCTAGCGTTTCCCAATCTCGCGCCCACTTTAATTGCTCTGGAGGCGGGCTGTTTTTATGGGATGACAAGCGCGATAAGGTTTGCCCTCGCAAGCGTCCCACCTCCTCCCTCTCTGCTACTAACCACTGCTGAAAAAGCTCCTGATCAGGCAAATCTATACCGTCTAGGAAAGTCTCCTTTAGCTCATCATGAATTGACAGAAGCTCACTGTAAGATAACTCAGGAGCTTTAAGCTTTGAAGCTAGCTCCCTCACATCAATATGAATATCTTCCGTATTCATGCGAACCCTTTCTCGATCTGCATTTAAGCGCGCATTGTGCGGGTCATTCACAATAGGCCTGATCTTACTAAGAGACCACCTTAGCGATGCCCTAGGATCATCTGGCAGATCCCAGAAGAGCTCACACAAACGATCACGACGGTGTGGCCTTGAAGCCAATAACAAGAACGCGAGGATTGCTCGGGTTTTTTTGGAGCGAGGTAAACTTATCGCTGAACCATCATGGTAGACAGCCAACTCGCCAAACATTTGAATTGATATATTCACAACAACCTATTTACCAATTCTTGTACAAAGTCCTAAGGAGTCCCAAATTACCTCAGATCATCTTTGGGCTGAAGCGTAAAGCGCAACTCGCCACACCTAGCCTTAGCCCTTAAGAAGCGTCTATACAATCGTAGCAGCCATCAAAAAGACATATTTAATCCAAAGTAATTTTTTGACCCATTGGTTCTACTCGAATAGCTGACTACCCGTAATACCTATGAAAATATCCAGTTAGTGGCTTTCCTATTAGCCTGATATAAATATTTTGTACCACGAACTTGAGGAGCTCGGATGCTCCTGCCTGACTAAGAGCAGTCATCGTATGCTAGTAATAGATGGTACTAAAGTCACGTTAAAAAGGAAGAAACTACACATTGTCTATTTTTCATGCATTATTAGGCTTAAAGTATTATAGAAAGTCGAATATCTTGATTTTTATCTCCCTCTTACTACTCCGCGCATCAGACATGATCGATGATGTCTCAAAGAAAAGTTCTCAGAGTATTACTTTTTTGGCATCACTTACTTGATTGTTGTTAGATACAAAGAAACATTAATCAGGGGGCTCTGGATACGCCTAGACTTCCCGTCGGACCTCAAAGAATATCGGTGATAGGCTAAGCTTTAAAGGAAATAGCTTTTTAGTCATTGCAAGTGTTATTACGCTGGCCCTACGGCATCCTATGATCAATTCATAATCCGCAACAAGGCCTCCAAAAAACCTAATATTTTTAGAAAGCTATCCTCAGGCTGCACCCGCTCTGAGAGGCACTTGCATCACCTGTCCCCTCCCAGAAAAGTGGCCCAAAGGCTAACCTAAAACTATCTATGCCCTACCAAGCCAACTCCAAATGTGACCAGTCGGCCAACAACCTCTCTATGTATCTTCAGCACCCAACATCTATATATGGCACTATCTACCTTGGCACTCGTGCCCAGACCAATCATTGAAAAGAACCTATGGAACTAGAGTACGACTGTAGCGACCAACTGTTTCCGGAAAATAAGTTAAGTTTTTCTTCCGCTTTTGCAGTCGGGCCCCCATCATTGCGGTGGTGGGGGCGCTCCCAGTTATAGTAAGTCATTAGATAATGACTGATATCTCGGCGCGGCGGACCTCCAGAATGACTTTATACTACCGTTTTATGCCATACATGATCTTCCAGTGCTGCGCATCCTAACTGATCGTGGTACCGAGTATTGTGGCAAATTGGAACAGCACGATTATCAGTTATATCTAAGGAGCCTCTGAATAACTCCGTAATGCCTCTGCGGGTTTTGAAAGCTGCAGATGTTAGGCGCAGCTTGCCGCGAATGGCCGTAGCCCTTTGCAAAAGCTGCAACGCAGCAGATGCGGCCTTCAAGACCCGCCCTTCGGAGCTTGCAGAGCGATTCACACTCCGCGTTGCGACTTCTTGAAAGGTCTAGACATTCCTGCGAAGCCGCGCCTTGATTGTGAACCGCTCCGCATGCCAGGGGTATCACGGAGTTATTCAGAGGCTCTCTAAGTGTGAACGAAATAGAACACACTAAGACAAAAGCCAGGCATCCACAAATAAATGGGATCTGTGAATGCCTCCATAAAACCATTTTACAAGCGTTCTACCAACCTTCATACGCCGCAAGATCTATGGATCAATAGAAGAGTTACAAAAGGATCTGGACGAAGGCTCACATATTACAATAATTGGAGAACCCATCAGGGTAAATAGCACCTCCTGAAAAACCGGTAACTGTCAGATCAAACCTGAGCTACTATAGTTGAAGGGTAGGATCACTCGGACCCTTTTAGCTACCCGCAACTTTCTAATAGCGCTAGAAGATACCAGTCTCCCAAGCCACCAATAATAGTCCAATCTTGAGAACCTTAAACACCGACACATCAAGTTAATCGAGAATAGCCCTACATGCTCCTGTATCAGTGCGTACTTTACTCTTAGTGGTTCGCAAAGTACGCAGCTGCCTTTTTAGACACTCGCCCCCCTTACGCGCCTCCTGCAATTCCTTCGTGAGCCTGCGGACTACTGCACTTTCCTACTTGGAGTAGTCGATACCATTTAATCTATTGAGCTGCTTATCTGAGAGACGATTAAATTGACCGCGCCAGCTATAGATCTGCTGTGCACTGACACCCAGCTCGCGTGCCACAGAAGCCGTTGTCACTCCAGGCTTTTCCGCCCTTTTTACTGCCTCGATTCGGAATTCCTCTGTATACGCCTGAGTTCTTTTGTTTCCCATGATACAAGGCCGAAACCTAACTATACAGGGTGTCTACTTAACCTGGGTAAGTCTTATATCGAGCGCCGCTGAACTTGACCTACTAGCTATTAGTTAAAAAGTCTGATTGATTAAAAGCATTTAAAAAATATGGAAGCAACGAATAAAGTGTACCAATGGAAGGACTGTTTCTGAGCCTGGGATTTGAATGGATTCCTTCTCCAGGTTATACATTTATAAAATTAAAATCAGAACCTAATGGCTTACAGCAACTGTGAGCATTCCCACCGGCACAATGGGGATATCTCGCCTAGAGATGGAAAGTAAAATTAACATATTATCCGAAAATAGTTGCAATACACATCATTTAATCCTTAGATATTAATGATCCTTGATTTTAGATAATAAGTGTGGCTGGGAAAGTAGGGTTCAGTTGGTAGAGTCAGCACCTCTCCCGACTAGAAGATGGGCACTGATGGGAGTGTTTTGAAGAATAACTACAGGGGTCGAATATCCTCAAGTAATTTACATCTGTGGACGATCTATTGAGACCGAAGAACACACAACGCCTGGCTACTAGGAAAGACACAGTATAAACAGCCTGCACACTAGATAACAACTAAAATATTTTTCAGAAAAACTTGGAAGGAATTATTTTGGATTAAAGATGTGAGTTTTCGAACCAGAAAGCCCTTATTCATGCAGAGAAATAAATACCGATCTCTGTGATCCAAAAGTCAGAAACAGAGAGAAAGAATGGTAATTGGTACATGCATACCCCCAAAGGGAAGTGACCTATCCATTCATGAAAAATGCAGACATAAACGATAACCATAAAGAAAATTAAAAATAAAATTAAGACCCCTAGAAGCACTATATTCACAAAAAAGGTTAGGGGGGGCAACATTTCATCCATCGTCCGAACTCACACAGACAAAGTTGATGAACTTATACTAATGATCTGATCATTATTATTCACCCCAACACTCTACCTATGCTTTTTTCTTTTTCTAAAGTAGAAAGCATATCCATATCTCTTTGGTAAATACGAAAGTATTACCAGTCACAGACCGAAGACAATACGACCCCATGAAACTTTGAATATTAAGCAAACACTACCGCCACACATAAAGCACCCAAAGAAATAACAACTTGCTTTATAAAAGACCACCTTCGCCCCCCATTAAACAAATACAATCGATTACATTCCCAAAAAAAAAGACCAATATTGATAGAACCAGAAACCCCAAAATATATAGTTAAAACACCAATAAGAAACAACACCTAAAATAAAACATAATTACAATAATTACTGATTTTCATCCCCCACACGGGGACTTTCAGAGCAAGGAAAGGAAGGGGGTGGACATGTTTAATATATTTAAATTAATCAAGGAGGGACAACCATATGAGATAACACTGATACTGGCCAATAGATTCAAAATTCCTCTAAGCAACTGTATTAAAATTAATGATTATGTTACCAAAAGATTACTTAATTTTGAAAAAAATACCTCAATCGCTAGCTTATTTAAGCTGCATTATAATGACACTAAGCACTCAAAGTTTCGCGAAGGATTCCGATGGAGATGGGCTCGAAGATCATGTTGAACAACTAATAGGGTTAAACCCCAATAATTCCGATTCTGATCAAGATGGCATTCTTGATCCAGATGAATTTTATGAATTTAGAGATTTTATTGAGGCCGATACTGGTCGCACAATTAACCGGGATCATTTTCTAGTTAACCCATCTATCGATAGCGACGAAGACCAAATTACAGATTTCACTGAAGTCTACGGGTATTATAATGATGGAAACTTATTGAGAGGGGCACAAAGAGCTGTTCCCTCAGATATATGGCTAGATATGAGAGATAACTCCTCACATAATGTCATTTTAAACGGCATAACTATTCGAACTACAAGGTGGGCAATTAAAGCACTCGAAGCTGCTGGAAAGGTCACTACACAACAATTATCAAATCTCGATACAGGAGGCGAGCAAGACTTCAGAGTTCTCATCGTTGATGGGATGTACGATATTATCCGCTCCCATGTTATCAGTAAATTAGATGGACTTGGTGTTGCCAACCCGGAAACACATCAGGTAATTACCGGGTCTCCCCGCGAAGATGGAACCATCGCATCCGTAATGGCGGCGATCATGATCAATAGTGATTCTTTTGGCCCCGCTAGAGAAATCTTCTTTACAGACCCTTTTAGATACAGCACAGATTTTGACCCTTATAGTGACCGAGAAGAGGCAATTGGTATTTTTGGAGCCTCCCAACCGGTCCATGGAGCATCACACCCACTAATTGGAGCAATGCCACAACTTGTAACAACACTCGAGGGCATAACCCTTTATGATATGACTACAATTGGTGAATCTAACGGCACCGAAGTCGGCGAGGAAATCGGTGAGTATCAGACAAGGGAAAATAGTCAAACCAAAGAAAAACTATGGTTTGTTACATTAAACTTTGAAGGCAATGCTGGTACCGATGGCCTAAGCATCGGAGTAAATACCGGTGGGGGTTACGGTCAAAGCACCGGATGGTCCTCTAGTGAGGCAATAGAGACGGGCTCAAGCACATTTGAGTCTTTAAGCAGTGAAACTTCTACTGAAGTTTCAAATAGCTGCTTTTCCTCAATGGCACTGACTTTAAAGGTAACAAATACTGGGTCAGACGCGGCCTCTCAAATATTTCCATTCTGGGATATATATTTTGGCGATCAATTATGGGGAACCGTTGACTATGAAGGCAATGGGTTCTCACTAGCTGCTGGTCAGAGTGAGAGACTAGTTGTACTTGGAAGGAGTGAAGAAGGATCATGCTTAAGTGTGGAGGAAACAGATTACTTAGCGAATGGTGGTGCAGTTGGATTAGCCACAAATATTGCAAGTGCAAAAGTGACTCTCTTCAACAATGCTACAGGTCAACTCAATAACAATGCGGACTGGTCAGCCCTTATTAACTCATTCAATTCTGATCTCGCACGTATAAGTGTAAAAGGCGTGTCTGCGAACGGTAGTGACTTCAATCACAATATCTGGGTTCATGCCTATGATGAAGGTAGTTTATTACCAGACATGTCGGTAACCATTAAGGAAGCATTTGATATAGCCTATACCCAGCTAGACTGCAAGAACAGTGGCTATACAGATGCAGCCTTATGTTATCGTACTTCAGAAGGTGATTTTATTATTGGCGGCGACAATGATCGCGCATCCAGTTTTGAGTTCACATTTACAGATAGCAATTTTAACGTAATTAATGACCCAAATTTTGTAGAGCAACTAACCTCAAAAAATAACAGCTCTAATTTTTGGGATATACGATTGCCACCCAAAACAACTGTAACCATTACTCAACAAATCCCACTGTATCCAATAGTGAAAAACTATGATATTTTCCAGCTATATGGTGACAATGGAATTACTAATAATATAGAAGTGCACGCAGTCATTAATGATCATTTGGGAATAAAGAGTGTCGAGATATGCGATGGCAATCAATGTAACCCATTAAAACCCAAACTAGAATCCGGAGAACGAAGTAATAACTACTTCAAGTCTGTAAATAATATTTCCGATCTAGGTAACTTAACCCTGAAAGTAGAAAATACTTTAGGGAACATCTCAGAAACACCGGTTAGCCCCACGGCTGTAAAATATAGCAAAGAAACACAAAGAAGAATCACTTTTGCAGAAAACTATGCAATTAGCCTTAGTCAGCACCTTAAATACTATGAGGAAGAGATTAGCAGTACCGATAAAGATTACTATATAAGAATGGGATTAATATCAGATATTGACACCTTGCGAGAAAAAGTAGACGGCATCAATAATGATGCATTTTATCTTTCATCCGTATGTGATAATAACCTGAATACAATAACCCAGTGTTTCGACTCAATAGATAAATTCGATAAAACTTATCTGTCAGAAGAGCAAGTTCTTTTCAACTTGAACAAAATGCCAATTCGAAACCGATTACTAATGCCACGCGGTCAAACCCCTTCTTTTTCAGGTGATGTAGATTGTGCGATTCCCTCAAACTCCATCATTGTGGGAATGAAGGCCAAATCAGTAATTAGAGCTCCTGGTACGGATGCCAACCTCAAAATAGGTATATTTTCACGAGAAATCCTACCTACATATAAACCACAAGAGCCATTCTTTATTTTCAACTCAACTGTTGAATCATGTGATAAGTATAGCGGTAATGGCAATATGCATTTTTATGATTTTAATTTTGTAGATGGTGACAACACTAAAGCATATGCTTTCACCAATTTTGGCCTTGATGTTGATAATGGTCAAGTAAATAAACTTTGCGTGGGAAGGCACAAGGTAGACCTATCAAAAAAGGGACCTCTCACATCCACTGGAAGTCATTATAGTTCAATCTGTGGTAATAGTGATAGCTGGAGTGGCATCGAACGTAGAACGTCATCTACCCCAACAACTACGAGAGGACTGCCGTACCACTTAACTGCTGAAGCAGTACGTGCCACCGCAAAAAGTGCATCTTTTTATCGGGTTCAAATGTCTGAAATTGTTTTTGCCCAGCCCTACACTAGCGGGTTAACCAATGGTTACAGGTATCGAATTAAAAATGTTGAAACGGGAAATTATTTAGACAAGAGATCAGGAGACAATGATATTGTCGATATATCGCCGCGCAATGATGATGATCTTTCACAAATATGGATACTCGATGCCGTCAACCCACTCGAGTTTCGAATAATTTCTGCTAGCCAGAATACAATCCTTACTCAACCTAACTCATTAACGGAGAAATTTTTTACTAGGGCTATTCCCAACAATGACCAAGAGCTTGAATCAAATTATTCTCAACACTTTAGGCTCGAGTCACTTAGCGGGGGAGCAAATACTATTAAGTCTGTCTATATGAACAACAAATATATGTCAGCTGCTGGGAATCTATCAAATGCTTCAACAAGCACTAAATGGCTTTTTGAACGGGTAACTGATTAAATATTCTTATACCTCATTAAGCGCTTATGAGTTCGTTAACAAGAGGTTTCATAAGCGCATCTTAAAAAGGTGCTAGCAGCAAACTGATCTGACGAATTTGAATTCCCGATATAGTAACTAGCAACAGTTCTCTTGAGGCAGGGGCTAGTGATACAACCAGCCAGCACTATGGTGATACTATTGATTTATTTTTAACTGTGTAACTAATTGCTTTCCAACACTCAACACCTAAGTGTCTCATGAGTAAAATAATGACTGAAAACACCCTTAGTTGACTCACCCAGATGCCTATCAACATAATAGGCGGTTTTGGCTGAGCGCACCCCCTCTGTTCGAGGTTTTGACAACAACCACAGCGGTAATAACTCCACTCACCTTAAAGGGCAACATAGTAGAGTTGAAATAAGTGGTCTCAACTGTCAAACCGGATAATTTAAAAGTCAACTTGTTAATACAGGGCCAACCCATCTAACACAGATCGATAACCGGATTTTGGCTCAGTATGCACCCGCAATATCGTCAATACCCATGAGGAAACTGTGGATCTATATTTCTGCAGATTTTGCGCTATAGGGTACTAAGCTGCTTATGAAGTCGAGATAGGTCGGCACACACATCCTCTGGATTGGAAGTCCGCAGTTATCCATCTCAAAGAAATTGCGCTTCACGCTGCCCCAAAAAGCACTAAGCGTCAGTATGGAAGGCCAGAGGGTCCCTCTGATCTTATATCTCAGAGGAACAGTGGATGTTAAATTCTGGTTGTTCGTGTAGTATTCATCGAGTTGAAGGTATTTTCCGTAGCGACTGCAGGAGAATATCTTACATCACGTTGATTCGCATCAAGTATAAACTGGGGTAGGATTCATCGACAGACTTCGAGGCGGTTGCCGCTGGTCTAAAAAATAGCTCCGGGAATAAGCCACTCTCTGCTGAGAATTGAGGCAGCAATTACCCACAGACTAGCAAGTCCAAGAGCAGTACACTAGCCAAACTTTTATATTCTGTTTGGAAATCCGTACGGGATTCATAAATTAACTTATACAACGAATATACTAAAGCGCCACAACAGCATGATCGGATAAACTAAAAACACATAAATTTCAACCACCTAATGAACCTTCAATGCAGGGAATATATCGAAAAGTCGATAATTTTATCCAAAACTGGAAGCCGATCTTATACCGACTTATAATCGAGCGTAGAAAGCAGCTTACCGACTTCCAGCAATATATTAGCATGATTGATTAAATCTAATCATCAATCTCTACTTTATATACATTTCGTACCTAATGATATACTTCATAGCAAACTAATATGTCTAACCTCAACAATCTGAGAACCCTCATATTCAGCATCAATACTTATACGATCTCCGTGCTTCACACTAAGGCCTTTTATTTTCTTCTTATCTAAGAAAAAATAGTTTCCAGAAACCTCATCTTTAATCAAAAAAAGATGCTCAACCTTACTAAAGCTTTTATCTTCTACAGTGACTTCCTCTAGCTTTCCGACTATAAAATCTTCAGCCGTGACACTCACCGACAAAAAAATTGAAATCGCCATCAGTAGTATTCTAAACATAATTTACACCAAAAAAGATCTGTATTTAAAAATTAATTACTATATTTTACAGTAAATTTTGCAAACTTTCTCATAGCGTCCACCGATTCAAATTTAATAGACAGGCCATTCCTGGAGTCTGTGAAAGACTCACCGACCTTTACAATCGCCACATCATTATATGCCCCACCATCAGCATAGCTGATAAATAACTCATCCTCAATTTGGTAGGGATTCATTATGGGGTGGGAAGCATGATAGTTAACATAATAATATTCTTTTCCATGACTATGACCTTCACCTCCTATTTTTACTTGCTGAGGAAGATTTTTTGAAAGCTCTCCGGGACCAAGATAAATTGACTGAATTTCTATTTCTTGTAATCCACCCAGATATGGTGTGACTACCTTTGTATACTCAGGGAATTGCTCATACCACCCTAAAAATTCACGCTGGCCACTCCCAAATAGGTTAGACCACCCTAAGCCCATTATTCCTCTTCCCCCATAATAACTTTCAAGATTTCCATCGTTATTCTCATCAAAATTTGCATGGCCTAGTCCAAAGTTATGACCCACCTCATGCTTAATAGTGGCTAAGGCTGCAACTGGCCCGCCCTCTAACCCTACAAACGACCAGTTCCCCCAAGTTGCGGCCACTCCAGCCGCACCAAATATAGATATCGGATAAAGATATACTCGATGGTCCCATTTTGTTAAATCCAGAGGTTCATTATTTTCATCTAATAAATTTTCTCTGGCCCATTCGTCAGCTTCATCTCGAAAGGTCATACCTTTATCTGTATATCGACCACCAAGGTGTTGTCTATCGAGTAACTCCTGGTAGCTGAGCATGTCGCCATTTATTTCATCGGGCACATTGTAGATTACACAATCAATTGATGAGTTTTCCTGGCCAGAGGTTCCATAGCAATAATTATCTAGAGAGCTATCATTAACACGATGCCGTACAAAATTATGCTGACCTAAAGAGTTATAATAATACACTCTATTCATTGAATTTGGGTTATTAAAAACACTATTAGCCAAATCAGATATACCGAGACTATCTAAGGATGAATTGCCATCGAACTCCATGTAAACAAATACAATACTACTTTCCTTTACCTTTATCGTATTAATAGAAAGCAATACTACCTGAGAAGTATTATCGCTTAATGACAGACTTATCGTTTCAGTAGCTGACTCTCCTGAGGCAATATTTTCAACTCCATCATTAAGGCGGTACTCCCAGTCACCATTCTTATCTACACTAAATTCACCATATTCACCATCAATGGTATCTTCAGTAAATGTTGGGGCATTTCCGTCGACATCAGTAATAGTTACTGTTCCAGATAAGTACTCTGTATCGCCAACGACTAATGTACCAATTGGAGACTCTACGTTAAATTCGTATGGATCATCAAAACCTACAATAGTAATCGTAATAGGTGTTGTTTCACTACTTGAGTCAATACCTATAACAAAATTATCTCTGACAACTTCCTCTCCCTTAATTGGATCTGATAGAGCCTCATCAAGTACATACACCCAACTCCCATCTATACTTACTTCAATCTCCCCATATGCTCCCTGAAAACTGCCTTGAGCGAATTGAAGGCCGCTATTTGTATCACTGATGAGCTTTCCAGATATTTTCTCTTCGATATTTTCTGAAATTCTACCGGTTCCACCTGTTATTTGATACGAACCTCCGCCTCCAGAGTTACTACCACCTCCTGAGTTACTACCACCTCCTGAGTTATTGCCACCTCCTGAGTTATTGCCACTTCCTGAGTTATTGCCACCTCCTGCGCTATTGCCACTTCCAGCAGAACTTTCATCGGTAGCTTGGCCTGAGCTTTCCCCACCACCTCCACATGAGGCTATAAGAACAGACAACAAAATGCTAACGGCGATCTCTCGTATATTTTTCACATATTCTCCAAAGTACTATCTCTAGGGTTGTTTGGCTTTGTCCTACATTATTTTCTATAAACATAAACCTATCAGTAAGTAAATACTGCGAGTGTTATAGAAATAAAAACTTCAGATAGAACAATTAACCATCTATATACAACCCTTATATTGCGTATACAACCACTCATTCGACGTATATTGATTAAATGCTTATACCTGATGTCAAATGGTGAAGGCGTCATTATTTTATATAACCCATTATTTTCATTATTTTTTGGTCTGATAATTTTAGGAATTGGTCTTTATTGACGGGTATTTGGTATTTTTTCTTACTTTTGTGAACTTTATTCAGTTATCGATATCCTCGCCGGAACCCAACACCCCCTCATATATTCGAACTTATTCGATTATATATTCCACAACCGCTACACAATAAGTTTATCGACTCATGTTATTTAACCAGGGAATACTCCAGCTTATTTACATTGGTCTACTTTTCCACATTTTTATTTACATAACCACCATCTAGACAATATGGAAAAATCTTTACACGATGATTAATTTTTATTCCAAGGAATAACTACGATTCTTTATTCCACAAGTGGATCACCATGTGGCCTGGCAAATAATTCATTTGACGGCCATCCTCTTTTACTCGCTCCTGATCTACTGTTCAAAAGATCCATTACAAATTGATCCTGCTCGGCCATCACCTTATTAAAACCGGCATCCTTTGGGAAATATTTTCGCTCCAAGCCGTTTGTATTCTCACTGATTCTTCTCTACCAAGATAAATATGGGTGAACAAAGTAAAATATCTACTTCTAAGCAATCTACAATTGTTTCTTGTTCAGCGAATTCGAGACTACTATCAAAGGTAATCGTTTTGATTTTATCTTCGAAACTTACCTTGCGACTAATCGCTGCTTCAGCCAGCAAGTCTGATTGTTTACATATCAATGTAACAATAACAGTAAATAGTGTCTTGCGTTCAGGCATAGTCAGTAATTAACCGCGTCGATCACACCTATCGTAGCACTTGCCATGGGACTTTGATGCAATCCTAAGGTGCTTGTATTAGCTTCATAATTTTCCGATCTAAATAAATTTGTTGGTAGATCATCTCACCGTGTAACGACAACCCCGTACACCTCTTCATATAGCTTACGACTTGCTGTGGTCTGAGTTAGGGCCTCTATTTGTTTCCACATGCCATCAGTCACCCTCTGTGCTTTATACACTTGCTAGCGTCTTAGCGCTGCAAGCTTATGTTCTTGTCCCGGGCGATATCCTAAGTATTACACTGCAGCTTTTAGTCGATCATTGCGAGATACCTCTCTAACGGTTTTGCTATTGTTTTCTAAGAATGCATGGATGTTCTAAAACTGTAAATCTGGCATCGTTCGATCTCGCTCCGTTGGTAGCAGCTCATCATTTTCTTTCACTTGATTGAGATAGATTCCGGCTCTACCAACTGAGCCCACTCTTACCAATTACTCTTATTATCCGAAACCAACAATTTGTGTCATTGCAGGTATCAATTTAATTAAAGCAAAACAGTTTAATGGTTTCAAAACTTAGGGCGGGATCCTGTGGCGTACTGGGTATGCTTGATACGGCAGGTTCCTCTTTGTGATTACTAGAGTCAACACCAGAATGGATTGCGGGGGTATAGTGCTGGAGTCTCTTGGCTTTTAAATGTAGCTTATGAAGTGACCCACTAACCCCGGATACCATAATGACTTTATGCTTTCGGGCATTTTCATAGGTTGTAGAGTCCAAATGCGATAGGCCCGGATTTTGGTTGGCATTTCAGCGTATCGGGTGAACGCCTGGCGAGAACTCTTTATAGAAATATTAAAGGGGAGCTAGCGAAGGCAGACTCAAGGCCAGTCCACCACTTCAGCGACGCGGCTGTTGAGCGAAAAAATGAGGATGTGATTTTTTAGAGGTACCCTCGAGTATAAACAGCACGGCGGAGGGGATGTGCATATGGGATTGCTCCTATACCTTTCTGAAAACTGTAAGTATTAAGAATACCAGTAACCTGTTAATAATCATACAACTGTCTGTCGCATGCTAATCCCCCCCGCTTTAATGTGAGGGGGTATTAGAGTCGCGAGCAAAAATAATTAGTAAGTATAGATCTCTATCGCTGAGGATCCATCCGGGTCTACTGGGTATTCATATGCGCTAACAGCCAGCGTTTGCCCATCGCCACTGAGGCTGATAGTCGTTCCGAAAGAGTCACCCTGCTCAGTATTGCTACTCTTGAGATAAGCCTGCTGCTGCCAGGTATTGGCCTGCCGTGCAAACATGTAAGCTGCACCAGAGCTTATAGCACCATTATTGTGTTGATCACCATTGATACCTTGGGCACTGCTGCCCTCAAAAATAGCGCCAACAGCCAGAGTTTGGCCATCGGCACTGAGACTGATAGGGAACCCGAAATGATCACCCTGTTCAGTATTGCTGCCCTTGAGATAGGCTTGCTGCTGCCAGATATTGGCCTCTCGAACAAACACGTAAGCTGCGCCAGAGCTTATAGCATCATTGCTGTGTTGATTACCATTGATACCTTGGGCGCTGCTGTCCTCAAGATCAGCACCGACAGCCAGAGTTTGGCCATCGGCACTGAGGCTGATAGCCATTCCGAAAAAGTCATCCTGTTCAGTATTGCTGCCCTTGATATAGGCTTGCTGCTGCCAGATATTGGCCTCTCGTACAAATACGTAAGCTGCCCCAGCAAATGGGGCATCATTGTTGTGTTGATCGCCATTGATACCCTGGGCGCTGCTGTTCTCAGAAACAGCACCAACAGCCAGGGTTTGGCCATCGGCACTGAGGCTGATAGAGCTCCCGAATTCATCACGCTCTTCAGTATTGCTGCCCTTAAGATAGGCTTGCTGCTGCCAGATATTGGCCTCTCGTACAAATACGTAAGCTGCCCCAGCAATTGGGGCATCATTGTTATGTTGATCGCCATTGATACCTTGGGCGCTGCTGCTCTCAGAAACAGCACCAACAGCCAGAGTTTGGCCATCGGCACTGAGACTGATAGAGCTCCCGAAAGCGTCACCCTCTTCAGTATTACTACCCTTGAGATAGGCTTGCTGTTGCCAGGTATTGGCTTCTCGTACAAACACGTAAGCCGCCCCAGCAATTGGGGCATCATTGTTGTGTTGATCGCCATTGATACCTTGGGCGCTGCTACCCTCAAAATGAGCACCAACAGCCAGAGTTTGACCATCGGCACTGAGACTGATAGAGCTCCCGAATTCGTCACCCTCTTCAGTATTATTGCCTTTGAGATTGGCATCCTGCACCCACACTCCCCCTCTCTGATAAACAGGAAGACTGCATTTTCACTGTGATTAGCTACGGCCAGGGTGTGGCCATCACCACTGAGGCTGACAGAGAAGAGCTCTTCGGTATCATCGATCTTGAGGTAGCCAATGGCAGCGACCAATGCGTCGCTCACTGAGATAAGGTCTGAGTCACTGCACTGCTCCAATTCACCCTCCCCGTTACAAGCTTGTAGTAGGTACTGAGCATTTGCCCGCGCGTAGAGCGGCACTTCTAGCGTTATGGTTTCACTCCCCTGGGGAATATGCTCTGCGACAGGAGTAAACCCAGATAGCCCATCTGAGTTTTCCAGTAAATGGTAATGACTGGCGTTGCCGGTATCGGTCCAACTAAAGCGGAACAACTTAACGGGCTCAAAGCTTAGGGTGAAATCCTGTGGTGGATTAGGAATATCGGGTGTCTCTTCTACGGCAGGTGTCTCTTCTACGGCAGGTGTCTCTTCGTTGTTACTCTCGTTGCTACCGGACCCTCCACTGCTGCAAGCAGTAAGGAGGGAGAGGATAGTTATTATAAAGATGGCTTTAATGGACTGCGGGGGCATGGTGATAGGATCTCTACGCTTTTTAATACAACAGCTCAATTATTCATATCGCCCGTGCTGTTTCTTTAGGATTTGGGCATTTTTTATAGGTCACAGAGTCACAAAACTAATAAGACGGCACTGAGCAGTGGGGTCTTAGGTTCAATGTACCTGTCAAGATGATGATCCGAGGAGTTGGGTGCACACAGGCGCAATTCCCAGTCCGGGTATTGCTTACGGAAAACCAGCAGAACAGGTACAGGGCAGCAATTGTGGCAATGAGAGTGGAGTAGTGAACCCAGGCTGATTCTGCCCCACCGGGTAGAAAGTGTTTTTCTTCAACGCTGCGACGGCGATATAAAATTAGCGCATAAAAAATGACTGTCGCAATCACAAAGATGCGGGACCAACGGGTTTATTGTTCGTCAGATCCCACCTGGGCCACAAGACAGCACACCGCTGAATCAGCATAATCACAGTAAACAGACAGTGCTGCTGATGCGGCATTTTGTCAAACGGCTGACTGACTGTTGGAAATATGGTAGTAAGCATCAGTTGGATTAGTTCAGACCAAATCTGAACTACTACAGTTTAGTCGTCAGTGGGATCGATAGTTATCTTCTTACAGAGTTTTTTCCATATTGCCTGCATGTTAATTACGCTAAAGAAGTTATGAAACAGTTTCTAGGGGAAAGGAGCATCTGCGATATTTCATCTACAGATGCCTACCCCCTTAATTATTAGAGTCAATATTAGCTAAAATGAAAATTTCAAAGCTTAGGTATCAGCTATTACCTTCTAAATTTATGCACCTAAAAAATTTAGCAGCATATCCCCTCTTGTCCGATAATAATCTTCGTTCGCACCCTTTCCTGTATGCAGCACCCTAATATCATCCAATATTTTTTTCTTGTGCTTCACCACCGAGCCTACTATAGAAATCTTTCACCTCATGTGCGCAGTTTTCACCAAGCTTCCCTTTGTCCAGTAAAACTGCATTGAAGTGTATCAGAGATTCCTTTTCTTTATAGCTAATTTCTCCGCACAACTTATCTGCCAATGCACCCAAGTTATTACTTCGAAGGTTTACCAACAGCTTCAACTGCCGATCAGGAAATAATTGTTTGAAAATATTATGTTGCTGTTCAGGTTTCAGCTGGGTAGATAAAATTGCAGCGAGCGCAAGGTTTTGCTTATGGATCATCACAGACATCAGTGCTACTGAGCCATCAAAAAGATATGATACGAGCCCAAAGAATAGATTGTTATCGGATTTAATCCTATGAATAAAGCATGTATAGTTCCGTCTCAGGTACTTTCCATCGGTTGCGTTTAGATATCCATCAAAAATTTGACTGTTGTTCAAATTTTGACAAAGCTTGTCCGCGAGCTTATCCATTCCTGGGTCCCGACAGCCTCCAAGTAACTTCATTTGCTGGCCTGGATCTAGCTGTTCAATCATGCCATTCTGTTGATCGGAACTCACATGTGTAAGTAATAAGGCTGCACGGTGAGGACTTTTGTAAATTAATGTGGACATAACCGTAGGTTTTATGTCCCCTAGGCTTAGTGACTTAGTCTTTATTTGATTCGGACGGACGGCTTTGGGGCGTGATCAGTTTGTTTTCTGCCACAGAATCTAGTAAAAATTCGGCCGCAGAGATCGGCCCTGCGCGCTTCGATTAATCTTTTTCGACATGTATTACGCTCAGCGGATCGCTTACCTTGTGTATTATTTTTATGCTGAGGCGCTCCACTTGTTGCTCTTGTGCTACCGACTGAATTTACACCCATTGTTTTCACTTCTTCTTATGATGCTAATAATTTCTATATTTTATCTTGAGGAACCTCTAAATGCTTTATTTTATGGGCTTTAGTTTTTAACTCCTTGGTTTCAGATAATAATCCACCATATCCTTACCCCCCAATAAGCATGATCGTTATTGTAAAATACGGGGCATTCGTCCAGATACACCTGAAGACCCCCAACAAATCCATAGATAATCACCAAATAATGAAAACAGGCAGAATTCCTATAAACTAGTTATACCATAACGCATATAGTTATTATTTTGTTTCAGATGTCCGCTTTTAAGTGTCCCCCATCTCATTCATGTTCAATATTGCTCATATTCATATCCCCCTAATTTACTTCGATACCTCGCTTCCTAGACAGTTAGGATGTGCATCAATAGAATATTAGTTATTGGATGCAATAGTAATACAGGGTCCTTCAGAAGTTCCTCCACAGTAATGTGGTATTTTGATTGAATACATCCGATCATGAGGCAACTGCGCATAACTATTAATTAGGTTTCCTTAGCAATCCGGCATAATGAAGTATCCTATGGGCCTAGATAGCCTGGGTGCTGGGTACCGATGTCATCACAAGCTTCGTCATGCTGCTTTCGCGCTAAAGCCTGGATTTGCAATTAAGGTAAGATGAGCCTCTCCTTTAACACCTTTGCCTCAAGCTAATCGAAATTTGAAGCTCCCCAGGTCAAGCAGCCACAACCAGGTGCACTGTTATGCCCTAGACCCCATAATCGACTCAATGATATGAGCGCTAGTTTCTAAATCTTGGACATAAGTTGAAGACAGCCCAATAACGGGAAATAAACTTAGAGAATGCAGAAAAAAAGAAAATTGATGGGGGGAGCTCTGCTCAGCACAAAACAGGCAGCATTCAACGCGCCGCCGGCTTCTGCAATCTAACAATTTTTAGTCGTACATTGGGTTGCGAAGAATAGGGCAAACCGCATCTTCACTCTTAGCCATATAATGGCTCTTTGATGGTATTGCCATTTACAAAGTCGGCCTCATTGGGTACTGGATAAATATTTTTAGGTTTTAGGCGCTTTTCGACATAGGGTAATTAAAGGTAAGTTAAGGGGACCGGCCTCCAAGAGCCCCTGATAACCGAGGGAACCTTTAAATAATCTCACAATATCTCTACGGATTGTGATTACATTTAGCGGACTTACAGCAGTGGCGACCCATTACACCTAAATTAATTTCTATCGGTAACGGCGGGCAAGTTGCCGGCCTCCTATCCCGACAGCTGGATCGACTATTGTGCACACCAGTGAACTCACCCTCAACAAGTCGCGATTAAATCAGATTTATTCTTGCCATTTCATTACCTGAAACTCAACACTACTTACTCAAAACTAAAAATTATTACCAAGCGCTTATCTTGTAAGCATTAACATTCCATTGACCCGAGTAAGCTTGCCAACGTGACAAATAAGCATGGCGATAAAAAGCATCAAAAAAATTAAGAAAATCATTTTTTGATGGGAAGCGGTATTCACCATAGTTTGGGTCAAAGAACAGAGCACCAACCTCAGTGGGAATACGCTCATCCGCGATCCAAACAGCTATTGCATGTCCAGCACGCCGTGAACTAATAGAAACATATCCATAGGTTTCTTGAAAGCGTCCAAATGCATTTACAAGACATCTATTAACCGGTGGAATGGGGTTCGCAGGTGGCTGCGGATTGCCCGGTACTATTGGTGCAAGGTTTTGTAGGGCTAAATCTGCCCAACTAGTGCAATACTCATTCGCCTTAGTAAGACCATTGTGAATTAACCAATTATCGATATTATCCCTCTGCCTACCTCCCCCTTAGTCCAAAAATGAAAATCCTTTGCCACCTTGACTAATTCACCTGTATTAAGCGATCTATAAGTGGGATATCTTATTGGACCTAGAGTTATAGAGCATGGAGTTAATCCAAGCTTGTCTGGTAGGCTTTTATCATCTACCGCATGAGTCTTGATCCAGTGCGCACTGAGCGCGGCACATATTCCACGCGGACCATACTTGGCATAGTGCACCCAGCTCCGAGGTGAACTTTGCGAAAATCCCCAGGTTTTAACCCCTCTATGTGCTCTCGCAATTCTATTTACCCACATTATCTCTCCTTAAACCTGCTATCGTATTTCATTACTATGTCTCTGTGCCTAAGTACGCGGCTAAAGCGAAACTTGTAACCTGTTCCTATATTTAAGCCACCGCTACATCAAGTAATGAAGCGTTCCAAGGCACTCTCTACGCTAACCTAGAGATAAGACTTTACGCGCCGAGAGCGCAGATAACTTTAGATTGCAGGCTTAATTTTTTAGACTTTGGCCAAAACTTGTCTACATCCAAATGCAGGAAAACTAACTTGGTGAAGGTAGGTGGGAAAAAGAAAGTGACGGGAAAGTAACTGTGCCAAGCATCACAAAAACAGGCAGCAGTCACCGCGCCGCCTGCTTCTGCAATCTATCAATTCTTAGTCATGCATTGGGTTGCGAAGAATTGGGCAAACCGCGTCTTCATTCTTAGCCATATATTGCTGGTGGTACTCCTCGGCGTAGTAGAACGGTTGAGCCATGCTAATTTCGGTGGTGATTGACCCACGATCTTTGGCGTCCAACGCTTCTTGCACAGCCGCCCTGCTCGCTTCCGCCTCCTGTTTCTGGCCTTCGTTCAGACAGAAAACACAGGAACGGTACTGGGAGCCGATATCGTTACCCTGGCGCATACCCTGGGTTGGGTCATGGTGATCCCAAAAGACCCGCAGGAGTTCTGCGTAGCTCACCTTTTTGGGATCAAAGATTACTTTCACCACCTCTGCGTGCCCTGTACGGCCGGTGCAGACTTCATCGTAGTTCGGGTTTTCGGTGGCGCCATCAGTGTAGCCAACGGCAGTGGCAAACACACCATCCGTATCCCAGAACACATGCTCTGCGCCCCAGAAGCATCCCATACCAAAAATGGCGACTTCCAGGTGCTCAGGGAATGGCTCTTTAATGGTGTTGCCATTTACAAAGTGGGTGCCACTGATCTCCATCGGCTGGGGCCGACCGGGCAGCACCTGGTCCGCATCGGGTATCTGAAATTTGTCGTATTGCATACTGTTTTCTCAAGTGCAGGTATTTTCTTTTGTCAGGATAGCTCTAAGGCGCTTATCCTCCCAGATCAAGTAATATTAATCCGCGAATCAAGTAGTTAAGAGGACTCTATGATACGCAGAACAAACATTGGCAGATCAACACTATAAGGAGTCGTCATTGGCGCGCTTAATCTTACTGATTTTAATCGCCATCGGTGCCTGGTATCTCTGGCAAAAAATCAAATCTAGCTCACCGCAGGAGCGGCGCAAGCAGATTTTTATGGCCAGCATCGCCGGCGTCGCCGCAATAGTGGTTGTGCTGGCTATTACCGGGCGCCTGCATTGGGTAGGAGCAGCGCTGGTGCTCATTCTTCCTGTGTTGGGCCGCTTACTCAGTCAGCTCTCCCGTTATTTACCCTGGTTGATGCCACTGTTTGAAAAGTATTCAAACAGGCGCCCAAACCCAGGGGCCACTCAACATCCGCCGCCACACAACACCGAGGGCCCGCCACTCTCGGAACACGAAGCGCGCCGTATCCTTGGCGTTGATGCCGATGCTGGCAGAGATGAAATCATTAGTGCACACCGCAAATTAATCCAAAAACTCCACCCAGATCGCGGCGGCAACGATTACCTGGCATCGCGTATCAACGCCGCCAAGGAGTTGCTACTGAGCATTCTTGGTTAAACCTTACAAAGCAGGTGGATATACCTGGCCAATTGCCGATAGGGGTCCACCTGGGAGTATTCAAGCTCCTTTTCCACAATGGCCGACGCGGGCAACTTTTCCCGGATTGATGGCGTCATAAAGTCGTGGAAGCAGCGGATGCCGCTGTGACAAACCACGGAAAAGTCCGCTTCGGTCAACCAGTCTTCCACCCATTCCGGCAAAAGTGGATTCTGTGGAGTGAGGCTGCCAGGGTGGCCACCCCAGTTATCCCCTTCAATATTGCGGTCCAGCTGGCGAAAGCTGCCCCGCTGTAATAGACGGAACTCAAGGGCACGCCGATTGTAGAAAGTGAGCGAAAGATGCCCTCCAGGCTTTAACAGGCTGCGCAGCTGCTGCAATGCCTGTTGCGGCTGTTCCAACCATTCCAGCACAGCGTGGCAAATTACCAGGTCTGCGCCCTTTAACGCTTCTATTTGCGGCAGTTCTTGTAGGGGTTTATGCAGCAAGGTCATTTGCTTTTGCAGATGGCGCTGGCGAATTTCCGCATCTGCGAGTTCAAGCATCTGCGCAGAAATATCTGCGAGAAAAACCTCGTGCCCAGCCTCAGCCAGATCCATGGCAAAGTGGCCCTGGCCACCCCCAGCGTCAACGATTTTTAGAATGCGCTGCTCGCTCCCCAACAGCGGCGCCAGATCCCGGTTGAGCACTGCCAGGCGGATATCCCCTTTAAGGCCGCCATAGATACGGTTGCGAAAACGGTGAGCGAGATCGTCAAAGTTTCGATCTTTATGCAGGCTGTCACCCATCGGAGCCCTCACCTTGCAAAGCCTCATTGCATCGGCGGCGGTTCTCAGCGAATTTGCGCTGTAGCGCCTCTTCCATATCAACCCCCAGTACAGCGGCCAGTTTGCTCAAGTACATCTGAATATCCGCCAGTTCAGCGGCAACTTGCTCGGCCTTGTCGCCTGCCATTAGATTCTGGATATCTTTATCGCTGCACCATTGAAAGTGTCGCCCTAACTCTGCAACTTCCACAGATAGCGCCATGGCCAGGTTTTTTGGGGTATGCAGTGACTGCCAGCCGCGCATTTCAGCGACTTCATCAAAAGCCGCCAGGATTTCACGGTCTTTCATCAAATTTTTTCCTCTGCTGGCGCTCCAGCCCGCCCTCCCGGGCCGCCAAAATTGAATTCAGTGCGCGGGACAGAAACTCACGCCTGTATAAAACACAGACAACAAACAAATATCCGGCAACAAACAGGATTGGGTGTATAAACCAGCCCAGCACTGACATTGAGAAATAATAAGAGCGCAGACCGTAGTTGTAACTGTGGCCCGCATGGTCGATCACCTTGGCTGTACTGATGGCAAACCGGCGTCGCTCTTCCTCGGATAGATCACCAGTTTCCGGCGGCGGTGCTGCACCAATGAGTACATTGGCGAAGGAGTACTGGCGCAGTGACCAGGTAAAATTGAAAAAGGCGAAGATAAAAATCAGGATCAACAACATCACCTTGAGCTCAAACTGCTCAACGGTGGTGGGCTCCGCAAAAGGCAAACTGGTAAGCACTTCGATGGCGGCCTTGTTCGCCGTCAAAGCCGTCACTAAACCCGCCAGGATAAGAATACTGGTGGAGGCAAAAAAACCAATGACTCGCTCCAGGTTACTGAGAATAGCGGTATCGGCCATGCGCATATCCCTATCGAGCATACGCATCATCCATTCAACGCGGTACCACTGAAGGGATGAAGTAAGGCACCAGGTTTCTTTGGCTTTTTTCGCGCAAAAACAGTGTAACCCACCCATGTGATAAAAAAGCCAATGACACTGGCAATATCCAACCAGGACAACCTCTAATATCTCCGTGTTCGTCTACATTTATGCCGTAGCTTCGGCAAGCGAAGTCTTCGCCCTACTGGCATCCTTGTCAACACTGTCTTTCCGATGTGTGCAAGCGGTAGAATAGCGCCCTTTCGCCGGCAGCAGTGGCCGGCCAGAAAATTCATATAACTCCAGGGAGCTGTCTTTTGAGCAACTCACATCCTGCATTTGAACTGGTTACCAGCGCAGATATTGATTCTCTCGGCGTGCGCGTCGAGGAATACCGACACATTACGACCGGTGCCCAGCACCTGCACATCGCCGCAGACAACTCGGAAAATGTTTTCCTTGTCGCCCTGCGCACCGTGCCCGAAGACTCCACCGGTGTCGCCCATATTCTTGAACACACAGCCCTGTGCGGCAGTGACAAGTACCCGGTGCGCGATCCCTTCTTTATGATGATCCGGCGTTCACTCAATACCTTTATGAACGCCTTCACCAGTTCAGATTGGACCGCCTACCCGTTTGCCAGCCAGAACCGAAAGGATTTTGACAACCTTCTCGACGTCTATCTGGATGCGGTATTTTTTGCGCGCCTGGACCCGCTGGACTTTGCCCAGGAAGGCCATCGCCTGGAATTTGCCGAAGCGGATAATGCGAGCAGCGAGCTCGTCTACAAAGGTGTCGTGTTCAATGAGATGAAAGGCGCCATGAGCTCCGTCACCTCGCAGCTGTGGCACACCCTGAGCAAATATCTGTTCCCCACCACCACCTATCACTACAACTCCGGTGGCGAACCTACTGATATTCCAAAGCTGAGTTACGAGCAGCTGGTTGCCTTCTACCGCAGCCACTACCATCCCAGCAACGCCACCTTTATGACTTTCGGTGATATTCCCGCAGCGGAACACCAGGCCGCGTTTGAAGAAAAAGCGCTGCACAAGTTCGAGAAACTCGACAAGACCATTTCCGTTGGGCGCGAAGACCGCTACCAGGCGCCGCTGAAAGTCGAAGAGCACTACCCGTTAAATGGCGAGCCTCTGAAGGCCAAGACCCATATCGTATTGAGCTGGCTGCTGGGTGATGTCACCGATCTTGAAGAAGCCCTGACCGCACACCTGCTCGCCGGCGTACTGCTGGATAACAGCGCTTCACCTTTGATGAAGCTGCTGGAAACCACCGACCTGGGCACTTCCCCTTCTCCGCTGGTTGGCCTGGACGATTCCCAACGCGAACTGGTGTTTGTCTGTGGCATTGAGGGTAGCGAACGCGAAAGTGCCGACGAGCTTGAGCAACAAGTTCTCGACGTGCTGAGGGACGTGGCGGAAAACGGCATCCCCTACGAACAGGTAGAAGCCAGCTTGCACCAGCTGGAATTGCAACAGCGGGAGATTGGTGGCGACGGCTACCCCTTCGGCTTGCAATTGATTCTCACCGCATTGACCGGCGCCACTCACCGTGGCGATGCCATTGGCCTGCTGAATATCGATGCCACCCTGGAGCGACTGCGCGAGCAGATCAAAGATCCGAAGTTTATCGCCAATAAAGCCCGTGAACTTCTGCTGGAGAACCAGCACCGCGTACGTATGGTACTGAGTCCCGATGAGCAGCTGGCTGCGCGCCGCGAGCAGGCGGAGAAAGACCAGCTGGCGGAAATCAAAGCCGCTCTCAGCGAAAAAGAAAAAGCACAGATTGTCGAAACCGCCAAAGCCCTGGCCGATCGACAAAACCGCGAGGACGACGCTTCTATCCTGCCCAAGGTCGGCGTGGAAGATATTCCCGCAGAGCTTCCGGATGTCGAAGGCGAAGCAATAGACTTGGGCCCCCAGAAGTTGACCCGCTATAGCGCGGGCACCAACGGCCTGGTTTACCAACAAATGGTCTGCGCGCTGCCGGAATTCACCGAAACCGAAAAACAACTGCTGCCCTACTACTGCCAGGTACTGAGCGAAGTTGGCCTGGGTGAAAAAGACTACCTGGAAGTCCAGCAGTGGCAGACCAGCGTGGTTGGCGCCCTGCACGGTTTCACCAGCAGCCGTACTGCCATCGACAACCTGGATCTCTTGTCCGGCCACTTTATCCTGTCCGGTAAAGCGCTGGCTCGCAATCAGGGCGGCCTGACTGAACTGATGCAAGCCACTATGGAGCAGGTGCGTTTTGACGAGCACGCCCGCATCAAGGAGTTGCTACTGCAAACTCTCGCCCGCCGCGAACAGGGTGTTGTCGGCAACGGCCACGCCCTCGCCATGGCTGCCGCCAGCGCCGGCTACAACCGCGCCGCCTGGGAGAGCCATGCCAGCGGTGGTCTGCTGGGATTGCGCAACCTGCGAGCCCTGGTTGCCGGACTGGAAAAAGAGGAAGGCCTGCAAGACCTTTCCACCCAATTCCAGGCTATCCACCAGAAAATCCTCGCAGCACCGCGCCAGTTCCTGCTGGTGGGTGAAGAAGAGAAAATTGGCGATTTCAGCCAGACACTGATGCCACTGACCTCGACTTCCAGCATCGCCGCAGCCAACCCCGCTGCACCTTTCGAACGCAAACAAATCGAGGAACTCTGGGTTGCCAACAGCCAGGTGAACTTCTGTGCCAAGGCCTACGCTACTGTACCTATGTCCCACCCGGATGCGGCCCCGCTGTCGGTTTTGAGCGGCTTCCTGCGCAACGGCTTCCTGCATCGCACCATCCGCGAACAGGGCGGCGCCTATGGCGGCGGAGCCGGCCACGACAGCAATATCGGCGTATTCCGCTTCTACTCCTACCGCGATCCGCGTATGGGTGAAACCCTGGAGGACTTCGACGCATCCCTTAAGTGGTTGGCCGAAGAGAAGCACAAGGAAGAACAGGTTGAGGAAGCGATCCTCGGCGTCGTCGGCGGTCTGGATAAACCCGGCTCCCCCGCTGGTGAAGCCAAGAAGAACTTCCACTCGGGCCTTTACGGTCGCACCCACGAGACGCGCCAACAATTCCGCAAGCAGGTTACGGAAGTTACCCTGGAAGACCTGCAACGCGTCGGAGCCACCTATCTGGACCCGAGCAAGGCCAGTACCGCCATTGTTACCGGTCCCCAAGGTAGCGAAGCGGCAGCCAAACTCAACCTGAAGGAAGAGAAGCTCTAACTGGAGCTCGACGATTCCCCGGCAATTTGTCCGGGGAAGCTCTGCGGCGCCGGCCAAAAACCGGCGCCGATCTATCGCCGTTATCCTCTAGCGAAGTTCCAATGAGTAAACACGACAATATTTATGCAAACCCACTGGGCCAGGTAGCTGGCTTCGAGTTCGATCGCCTGGTGGTGCAAGTTTTTCCCGATATGATCAAGCGCTCCGTGCCCGGCTACACCACGATCGTAGCCATGATCGGCACGCTGGCAGAGCGCTACGCCCAAGCCGGAAGCCGCTGCTATGACCTGGGCAGTTCCCTGTGCGCGGCAACCCTGGCCATGCGCCATCGCATTCCCGCTGCCGACTGTGAGATCGTCGCTGTAGACAATTCGCAAGCCATGGTTGATCAGGCGCGCACGGTCCTCGAAGCCGATAGCGGTGAGGTTCCCGTTCAACTTATCTGCGACAACCTGCAAAACGTTGCTATCGAAAATGCCTCGGTCGTAGTGCTCAACTTCACTCTGCAATTTATTCCGGTGGAAGAGCGCGAAGAAATCCTGCAGAAAATCCACGATGGTTTACGCCCCGGCGGCATTCTGATTATTTCCGAGAAAGTGGACTTCGCCGATAAAGCCCATAACGAGTTAATGATCGAACTGCACCACTCCTTTAAAGCCGCCAACGGTTACAGCGCGCTGGAAATCGCACAGAAGCGCTCTGCCCTGGAGAATGTATTAATTCCGGAAACTCTGGATACCCACCGCACACGACTGAAAAATGTCGGCTTTACCAGTGTCGATGTCTGGTTCCAGTGTTTTAATTTTGCCTCTTTAATCGCCATCAAAGGCGCGCCGGAAAAGTAAGTACCCCGTGATCGACTACACCCAACTCTATCAAGGCCTGCAACACGTTCCCGCCCTGCGCACCTGGCTGGCCCAGCTGCCAACACAGGTGGCTGAAAACCTGAGCCCTCATCGCTGGGGCGACCTGCCCGATTGGCGCGCAGCGGTGGAAGCCCTACCGGAAATCACGCCCTCCGCTATCGAACTCAACAGCAAAGTCAGCGCGGGCACTGCCGCCGATGCCAGCCCGGAACAACTCGAAGCCCTGGAGCGGGAGCTGCGCAAATTACACCCCTGGCGCAAAGGCCCCTGGGAGTTATTTGGGCTGAATATTGATACTGAGTGGCGCTCCGATTGGAAATGGGATCGGGTACTTCCGCACTTGGCACCACTGAAAAATCGACTGGTGCTCGATGTGGGCTGTGGCAATGGGTACCACTGCTGGCGATCCTACGGTGCCGGCGCGCGCCGCGTAATCGGTATTGATCCTTCCGCCAAATTTGTCGCACAATTTTATGCGCTGAAAAAATACCTGGGCCAGGAAGCACCGGTGGATTTGTTACCCCTGGGTATTGAAGCGCTCCCGGCAAACTTGCGCGCTTTCGATACCACTTTTTCCATGGGGGTGCTCTATCACCGCCGCTCACCCATGGATCACCTGCGCGAATTGCGCGAGACCCTCCGCCCCGGCGGCCAGCTTGTACTGGAGACATTGGTTATCGACGGCGGACTCGGCGATTGCCTGGTACCCGAAGACCGCTATGCAAAGATGCGCAATGTGTGGTTTTTCCCCAGCTGCGCCACCCTGGAGAGCTGGCTGCGCAAGTGCGGTTTCCGCAACCCCAGGACCGTGGATTTGAACACCACCAGCCTGGAGGAACAGCGGCGCACCGACTGGATGCACTTCGAATCCCTGGCAGATTTTCTCGACCCGGAATCGCCAGACAAAACCGTGGAAGGTCACCCCGCGCCCAAGAGAGCGGTTTTGGTCGCGGAAGCGCCGTAGCTTGTCTACACGCATAAGGTCTGGGAACTCATAAATTCCGCAAAATTTGCTGCTAATAGAATTTTGTACGGAATGGGGAGCACCATCTTGATTGTTGCGACTCATAAGGCAAAGTGCGCCCCTAAATAGTGCAACTATATCCTTTAGGGAGGGCTGCCGCAGGATGCAGCCCGGCGCAGAGAATATTTATGAGTATTAGCGTTTTTGAGCTTTTCAAAATTGGGGTTGGCCCTTCCAGCTCCCACACGGTGGGCCCCATGGTCGCTGCCCGCCAATTCGTGCAGGATTTGCAAGACCGGGACCAACTGCCCCGCACAGACCGCGTACAAGTCCATTTATACGGCTCACTGGCCCTGACCGGGGTTGGTCACGGTACCGATATGGCGGTACTGATGGGGCTTCTGGGTCAATCTCCGGACACCATTGATGTCGACTCGATTGACGAGAAAATGGCGCAAATCCAGAGCGAGCGCCGCCTGCTATTAAACGGTGACCAGGATATCGAATTTATTCGCGAGCGCGACCTGGTTTTCCATATGGAGGAATTTCTTCCCCAGCACTCCAACGGAATGACCTGCCAGGCTTATGCTGGCGAAGAGCTGCTGTTCGAGCGCAGCTACTTCTCCATTGGCGGCGGCTTTGTGCTCTCAGAAGAAGATTTCGCTCATAAAGAGGAGATCGCTACCCTGCTGCCCTATGACTTCAGCAATGCGGAACAGCTGATGAAGATCTGTGATCATCACGGTTGGACCATTGCCGAGCTGGCCATGGAAAACGAAAAAGCCTTCCGCAGCGAGCAGGAGGTCAAAGACCGTTTGTGGAATATCTGGAAAGTAATGGATGCCTCTATTGAGCGAGGCTGCCACCAGAATGGCATCTTGCCCGGCGGCCTCAATGTTCGCCGCCGCGCTGCTGAACTCTACCGGGAGTTGAGCAAACAGAGTCCGGAAGAGCGCAACCACGGCCTCGCCATTCTCGACTGGGTTAGTCTATTTGCCCTCGCCGTCAATGAGGAAAATGCCGCGCGCGGGCGCATCGTCACCGCACCCACTAACGGTGCCGCCGGTGTGATTCCCGCCGTTATCGCCTACTACGTGGAATTTGTCCACGACAGCAATATTCACGGTGAATTGAAAGACCAGGTAGTGAAATTCCTGCTCACCGCCGGTGCTATCGGCATGCTGTTTAAAAAGAATGCCTCTATTTCTGCCGCTGAAGTGGGCTGCCAGGGAGAAATTGGCGTCGCCTGCTCCATGGCTTCCGCCGGCTTGGCTGCCGTAGAGGGCGGCACCAACCAGCAGATTGAAAACGCTGCTGAAATTGGAATGGAGCACAACCTCGGCCTTACCTGCGATCCAATCGGCGGGTTGGTGCAGGTCCCCTGTATCGAGCGCAACACCATGGGTGCAGTAAAAGCCATTAACGGCGCACGCCTGGCCCTGCGCGGTGATGGCGCTCATATCGTACCGCTGGACAGCGTTATCGAGACGATGCGTCAAACCGGTATCGATATGCAGAGCAAATACAAAGAGACCTCTCTCGGCGGGCTCGCAGTAAACGCTGTGAACTGCTGATATTTTTCGGCAGGAGCACAAATCCGCTCCTGCCGCTTACTTAGGGAGCCTCTGAATAACTCCATGATACCTCTGGCGTGCAGAGCGGTTCACAATCAAGGCGCGGCTTCGCAGGAATGTCTAGACCTTTCAAGAAGTCGCAACGCGGAGTGTGAATCGCTCTGCAAGCCCCGAAGGGCAGGCCTTGAAGGCCACAGCTGCTGCGTTGCAGCTCTTGCCAAGGGCTACGGCCATTCGCGGCGAGCTGCGCCTAACATCTGCAGCCTTCAAGACCCGCAGAGGCATTATGGAGTTATTCAGAGGCTCCTTAGCCCTAAAGATACCAAATTCTTTTTGTCGCATATCTCCAACGAACCCCCACCGGACTTTAAAAGTCACTGGTTAAATATCAGCGAGCGATGAGCCCCAACACCTGCCATGGTACCGGATGCAATCGCAAAGGTTCCGCTTTGCATCGGGTTGGATAAATCCCCAGCAGCAAAAACTCCCTTTACAGAAGTTTCCTTAAAGCCATCCACCTTCACAATCCGCCCGGTAAAAGACTCCTCCAGCTCCAACCCCAATTGATCGATAAACGGAGAGGTCAACTCCGCTTTGGGGCTCACGTAGAGACCCTCCAGTGGCAATTTGCGGCCATCCGCTAAAACAACTTCACGTAAACTATCCCCCTCTCCCTCCAACTGCGTAATCGGGGCTTCTTCCAGCATTACTCCACGAGCCAGCAGATGATCGAGCACTTCCCCCTGCGGATTAAACTGGCCCTGGGTAAACAAGGTAGTTGCGCCCCAATCGGGAATCATCGCCGCCTGGTGGAAAGACAGCTCACTGGTAGCCAGCACACCTAAAGGGCGATCACTCAGCTCATAACCGTGGCAATAGGGACAGTGAATCACACTCTTACCCCAGCGCTCTTTCACACCAGGGATATCCGGTAGCTGGTCCGTAATGCCGATTGCCAGAATTAGCCTCTTCGCTTTAAAGGTGGTACCTCCCTGTGCAGCAACAGCAAACCCCTCTTCATGAACATCCACAGTATCCGCAGTGTCTTCAACCACCTGGAAGCTCGAGTAAGCCTGTAGCTGGGAAAGCGCCGTGCTACGAATTTCCTCGGGCGTCTTACCATCCAGGCAAAATACTCCATGGGACGCTTTTGCAAAGCGGTTTCTAGGTCTTTTAGCATCCAGTACAACGACCTTACGCCTGCCTCGAACCAGCTGCATCGCCGCAGACAGACCGGCAAAACTTCCACCGATAATCAATACATCCGTATCCATAGCCACCCCTCCGATATCATGTAACTTTTATTGTTACACAAAAATTCAAAACCGTACAACACACGTAACAGCAAAAGTTTCGTGATAAACTGCAGGGTCGGAAACTTAGGTGAATTATGCGCAAAGACAGCCGATTATCCCGGGCACTTCATGTCCTTATCCATTTGAACATGACCGACAAGCCGGTTACCTCAGACAAGATGGCAGCTATGCTCCTCACCAATCCTGTGGTGGCTCGCAGAACTATGGCGCTATTGCGGGATCAGGGGTACGTGCGCTCCAGTAAAGGGCACAATGGGGGCTGGTCACTCGCGAAGCCCTTGGATGAAATTACACTTCTGGATATCCATAAAGCGCTGGGAGACAGCTCAGTTTTTACCATTGGCCTCACAGACGAACACACTAACTGCGTTATTGAACATGCCGTTAACGCCACATTAAAAGACGCAATGGATGAGGCAGAAAATATTTTGCTCACGCGATTTGGTGAGATCACTCTAGACCTGCTCGGGCGAGATTTCGAACCACCAGGAGCCTCGAAATAACTACTATAACCAGACGGCCAGCGAGGCTACGTTGCCTATAATGCCCCCCAAACACCCACTTCTGCCAGAAATTTAGCAAGCGACTTGCCCCTCAAATTGAAAGCCTGGAGGCTCATTAAATATTTTTTCCGTCAAGAGACTTTGGAAACCCCAGGTATTCCTTAAGAATAATAAAACTAAATTTATGGCATCCCTGTTATCTAGTTTACATAGCAGGCTGCAACTATCCAAATCGGAAAAATAGTATAAACATTTTCAAGGACCTTAGTATAAGTTAAATTATTTTGCAGCAAAAACCCAAACACACCCTTAAAAATCCCCACAAAGAAACTAGAACTTTGACCATTAAAACAATTAACCCCCCAAAACCAACCAAAATATGAGCAGACTCACCTAGCAATCACCCATTAAAAATGGCTTATAAAGATTTATTGTAAAATAGTCGCCAATAAGAGCCTCACCTAATAACTACAATATATCCTACCCTGCCAAACCTTAAGAAACCTAACTTTAGAAACCCGAATAAAATCAAATAAAAAACAGATAGTAAATTACCAATCATACTTTTAAGAAAAACGACTATTGAGACAGAATGCAAAATTGATGCGAGATCTAATTAGCCAGGAAACTTACTCGCCATCAATAACTTTCAAATCAATAAAGGAGATACAAATGATTAATTTTCGAAAATCGTATAAAATAAGCACTTTTACCGCAATTCTGTTTGTTGCATCCAACAGCGCAACTGCTGTCAATTGTGGTGATACTATTACAACCCCTACTGTACTTACAGAGAATCTTACCTGCCCGATAGACATAGATAACCAAAATGGTCTCATTGTTGAAGGTCCTTCAGGGAGTCTATATATGAATGGGTATACGCTAACATGCAATCTTGACAACCTCCCACTATTTACCGATGCAGCGGGTATTCGTATCACCGGCATGGCATCTCTTGTTACTGATGGAACGGTAAACAACTGCAATTATGGAATATTTGTAGTTGGCACTGGATTCCATACCATTTCAGATATGACAATCACTAACAGCTTAGAAGATGGCATAGATCTAAGAAGCGACAATAATACCGCCATAAAAAATCATATACAGTTCAGTGGTGAAGATGGTATCGACATGCAGGGAGATTTCAGTAGCGTTATACAGAATTATATTGAATTCAGTGACCGTGACGGCATTGAGGCCGATAATGATTTCGGTACAGTGGCTTTTAACTTCGTAACAGGCAGTCAGAGAGCTGGAATAGAGATGGAAGCCTCAGACAATAATACGATAGTACAAAATACAGTAATGAATAATGGTGATGGTATTTCCGGAGATTCTGGAGGGATTGTAATTACCAGTCAATCTTCATCTAATAACTTAATACTTGGGAATACTGCCGAGAACAATCTACCCTTCGACCTAAAGGATAGAATAGATCCAAACTGTACAGGCAGCAACCAATGGGTTGCCAATAATTTCGTAACTGCTGATCCAGCCTGTCTGGAATGAACTACCTGTATTTCGAAATCCAGCATCACCACTTATTAGAGGGGTGGTGATGCGGTTTTAAGTATTATTAAAGCGACACATTCTACCCAAATGAGGCAACAATCACCCACCTAACTAATCTTGAGTCAATAACAATACTAGGAGCTAAGTGTGACCAACTGCAGCAATGGATTCAATCGCCACTTCGCAAGCTCCCAAAGACTAAAAAATCGCGCAAAGCAGAGAGTTCCAAAATTCTCCTATGAGTACTTAATAGAGGGCTGTATGGATGATATTGGTTTATGCCGCAATCGCCAGGCATTCGATTCTGTAAAGTTCACTCCCCAATATATCCGTCCAAACTCTACTCCGAATTTAAACTGTGAGCTTCTTGGGAAGTTATACAGTGCTCCATTTGGCATAGCCCCCATAGGGCTACAGGGGCTTATGTGGCCAAATGCACCCGTCATACTCGCTAAAGCTGCATACGAGCACAATATCCCATTCATTCTCAGCACTGTATCCTCAGAAGCACTGGAGCGTATTTCTGAAGTCTCACAGGGAACAGCCTGGTACCAACTCTACAACCCAACAGATCCAGCTATTCTTTCTGACCTACTATCCCGACTAACCTCTGCCCAATACCAACATTTAGTCATTACCATTGATGTTCCTACATTTGGCTTACGCCCCAGAGACTTCCACAACGGATTGGCAATGCCACCGAAATTGAATGTAAAAAATATCTGGCAAGCGATACTCAGGCCAAATTGGAGCCTATCCACATTGCGATACGGTCTCCCTAAATTTAAAAATCTAGAGCCTTACATTGATACCGATAACAAAAAACTTGAACTAACTGAGTTTATGAACACCACAACTATGGGCCCACTGGATTTTGATAGTGTCAAACGTATAAGAGATCTATGGCCCCATAAACTTATTATTAAAGGGATAATGAGTGAACCCGATCTTCAACAAGCGATTAAACTCGGAGCGGATGGAGTCATTTTATCCAATCACGGTGCACGGCAACTTGATTTAGGCGAAGCGACTCTCCCCTTACTGGGACGGTTTTCCAGCTATCAGGATAGGATTTCCTTGGCTATCGATAGTGGAATAAGATCCGGTGTAGATATCGCAAGCGCTTGTGGCCTAGGGGCAAAGTTTTGCTTTCTGGGAAGATTTTTTATGTATAGCGTCTGTGCCCTTGGCAATGAAGGAGCTAATCATGCAATTTACCTACTTAAAGCTCAGTTAACTCAGGTTATGCAGCAAATCGGAGCTAGTAATCTTGAAGGCATTTGCGGCAAGGTAGAACTAACCAACAGATGAAAAGCTCAGGCAGTTCATCCCGCCGAGTCGTGTAAGCCGAAAGCTTATACTGTTACCGCATTTTCCAATTCTTTTGGATACCCTTCCCCCTAGAAATAGTGCTCTTCGGCCAATACGCTGGTCAATTCAATCAATGGTTTGCATAATTTTACTGGCCTTAAATGGCTGCCCCAAGCAAAACAAATCACCTCGCCCCAATGAACAGGGAATTAACCCCACTCCAGCTTTAAAGAATCGACAAACCTGTCGAAATAGCCCCGGCACAGCCCGCTCTACTAGCCGCACTATTTGCCAGGTATCATCGGTTGGATATGGGGTTTATACTACAGAACTACAGCTGTAATAGGTGGATTCGTGAAGAACATGAAGGAACTATGCCTTGCATTGGCTCAGAAGAGTTTACCAACTAGTGAAACCTCTCCCAGTTAATTAACAAATAGGTAAACCACCGCCTCAGGCGGTGAGACTAGACAAGGCTCCGCCGTTCCGGCGTGCAGAGTAAAATATGGCCTCCATGAACCGGCAAGTTCTTTAAGGGGGCCATATGCTAGATTGGCAGTGCCATGCTCACGTGAAACATTATTGCAGGTACCATGTGGCATTTGTGCCCAAGTATAGAAAGAATGCGTTATTTGGAGCATTGAGACATGAGATTGGAGCAATATTCCGAGACTTATGTCGTCAAAAAGGTATTGAGTTGGTCGAGGGGTACGCAATGAGGAATCACATTCATATGTTGTTAATGATTCCTCCAAGGTTAAGTGTTTCCAATACGGTTGGTTTTCTGAAAGGGAAATCTGCGATCCAGATATTTCGGAAGTACAGGCATGTGCAGAGAAATTTCACAGGAAGACACTTTTGGGCTCAGGGTTACTGAGTGAGCACAGTAGGTCTTGATGAGCAGATGATTCGAGAGTACATCAAGCATCAAGAGGTTGAAGAACGCCGGCAAGTGCAGATGCAACTGGCGGGGTTGTAAATAGCCCCCTCTGGGGGCTTTCACCATACCACCCGCTATGCGGGTGGTTGCTGATTCATCAAGACTAATTATCTCTCTCTATCATTAACTAGCTTAGCCTGATAAAAGTATGATTCATCGTATCTGTCACACCTAAAATAATCCCCCCAAAATAACACTTGCTGCAGATTATCTTTTGGTGACACACTGCCCCTCTGATAAATCACTCGCATACTCGTACATTTGCATAACAACTTCAGGACAAAACCCAGCTAAACGATAACCTTGAGTTTCAGCCAGCACTCCAACTATGCGATACTTCCGCCCCAAAAGAAGTGAAAAGAAAACAGGGAAGACCCATGACCAAATTCACACTAACTCTGGCAGCGGTTTTATTGGCTGGCTGTAGTTCAGTCACTCAGCTCTCGGAAAAAACGGCAGGGGAAATCAGACAGGCGGTATCTATCCAAGCTAGTGGGAAAAATTCTGGTACTCAGTTCTCAGGGCCGAAATTACAGGCCACTACTGATGGCTCTGACCTGAACCTCTACTACTACAACCTCCGCGCATTTGAACCCGCTACTAACGAATCAACGAAGTACCACCTACAGATCCATATCACCTATCGCAAGGCATGGCGTCACTATGATTCTGCGGAGTTAAATGGCGGACAGCCAGTAGAGACGGCTCCTATTAACAAAAATGTCCTTCAATGCGTAAGTGGCAATGAATGTATGCTTGAAGAAATTCTGGATATTGCTCTCACTGAGGAACAAATACTGGCTTCAGTGCGCAATCGAGATAAACTCAAACTTAAACTGAGAGCAAGATCCGGGCACAGCTCTACCATTGAGGTTCCAGCAACCTACTTGCTTGGTTTTTACGCTGCGGTTGCCAATTACGAGGGGTGACTACCCCTCTCCGTAGGCAATAAATGTTGACTAAGTGCTCTTTTGCGGGGTCTGAGAGCTTCCTGCCTGGCAATATGCCTGTGCCGTCTCCACCAGACCTTCACCTAAGGCCACTGGGGGGGTCCAGTCAAGCAACTCTTTGGTTTTAGTGATATCCACTTGTAGTGAACCGCACAAGCGCTCGGCAACTGCCCCCATTCCTATTAGCTTCAGCCCACTGGTGAGTACGAATTGGGGAAGAGGCAATAGTCGAGCATCACATCCCATGGCATGGGATAAACCACGCAACAAATCTGTTACCGATACATCCATATCATCGGATACCAGAAATACCTGGTTTGCCGCATTGGGATGAGAAATACAAACGCGGATCAGGTCGATCAAATTGCCGATAGATACCAAGCTTCGGCGATTATGAATAGCCCCTAGTGGCAGCGGGATCCCCTTGGTAAGCCAACGCATCATCGCTTGGAAGTTCGCCTTGACCCCAGGCCCATAGACCAGAGGTGGTCGGATAATAACAACTTCCATCTCCGTAGACTCAGCCAGCTCAAGCAGTGCGTCTTCGGCCTCCTTCTTTGAAATCCCATAGGGATCCGTAGGATCACATTGTTCATCCGCATTAAATGGTAAGCGGTTGTCGGTTGACTCCCCGTTAACCTTAATAGAACTAAGATAAATAAAACGTCTAGCACCGGATGAAGCCGCCTGCTGTGCCAGCTTGATAGTGCCTCCAACATTCACCCGACGGAATTCCTCCAGAGGGTTAGCGGAGGTCTCCTCCATTACATGGACGCGCGCAGCGGTGTGAATGACTGTATCTATATCGACAAGCGCCTGTGCCCAATCCGTATTGCTTGACAGGTCACCGATCTGAAAGCCACCCTCAACATCGCGGCGATACACCGGCAAAACCTGGTAACCGTCTTTGCGAAGCTGCGGCAAGAGTGCGGTTCCCACAAAGCCACTAGCGCCGGTTAGTAATATACGTCCTTTCAATGGGGGCCTATTTCTCAGCTGTAGAATTCACGTTAGTTTACACGGACCACTTTTTCGACACACCTTTATCTCGTCAACTACATAGTGAGCATGACAAACTATCCAAGCATCGCTGGCTATTAGAATTCTATTCAATACCACAAAGGCGTTCTTTGTCAGTAATAGCATTTTTAAGCCGAGCCCGGACATTCTTCAGGGCTCTCCCATGTGGAGCTTGAGTATCCGGCCTGCCCCAGCGGGCTTCCCAAGCCTCCCTGGCTTGTAAACAGGCTTTCGCTTGCTTGTACTTCCAATTCGCCTCCTCGCAAAGAGACAACCCTTTAGGTGACTGCCGATCGCAAATCTGGTGGTATTTTTTATGGGCTATCTTCTCCTGAAAGTTCTTGGCAGTAGCACCTTCAAAGTGGCGGATCGGTGGTGTTTGGATTTTTCTATCCGGGCGCACCTGCTTATCCATAGTACTTTCCAGATGGAGCATTCGAAAAAATGTAACTCCCAATAGCTCCTCATTAGCATATTGATCATCATTGGAGCTGGTTAATAGCCCTGGAGGATGGGGAGTTGCAAGAACAAGAAGTGGCACAGCCAGCATGAAAAGTAGCAACGTCAACAGCAACAAGAGTGGCCGCCCAGTCAAAATCTGTGTTGGCATTGAAGTCTGGAGCCTCCCTAAATAATCTACCTACGGCTGTGAATTCCGTACTGTGAAGGCCAAATGAACAACACACAGAAGTTTAGTGAACCACCTTATCACTCCCAAATAGCCTGAAGCTCAGGCACTAGCTATGAACTACTGTACCCAATAAGTCAACACAACAGGCAAAATAAAAATGCTCATAATAGTTGAGAGGAAAATAATACCGGATATCTTCGGGGTATCTTGGGGGCGATAAATAGATATCCAGAGGTAAGTACTAACAGCGCATGGCATCAGGGATTGCAGAATTAGCACCCCTCGCATAGCACCAGTAAAGTTAAACAAGTTTGTCAAAATAAGCGCGACGGCACCACCGAGAATTATATGCCCAATAGCAAAGACCAATCCAATCTTAGTATCACCCAGCTTAATTTGGGCCAAGCTATGTCCGAGGGTCAACAGCATTAGAGGAATTGCCATACCGCCCAAGATATTAAGAGAGGACATGACAGGCTTTGGTAAGCTAATATTGAAGATCAATGCGACTATAGAAAAAGCCACACTGTAAATGGCTGGGCTAAGCATAATTTCCTTGGCAGACCAACTACCCGAAGTTACTCCAGGAGCAACCACAAAGAAGAAAATCATTCCCACAACAACAAAAGCAATTCCGTATAGAACTCCCGCATGCCCAAATGCTAAGGCACATACTGCGAGGCCGATATTGCCTACATTATTCATACTAAGACAAGAAAAATAAGTACGTATATTTTTCCTAAATAAAGATAAGAGCAGAAAGGTTAGCACCGACATCAACGAATACATAAGAAAGGCTGCCAGCAGCATCCACAGGAACTTACCCAATACTATCTTCTGACCCAGCATTTGATCCAATATCAGCGCAGGATATCCAATATGGGCCATTAATTTGGATACCATTTTAGAATTTAATTCTTGCCTACCTGCCGCGAAGAGGTATCCAATGAGAACGCAGATAAATACGGGAATAACAACTTCAAATACGTTCTCAAATAGGGTTGTCATCGAACGTTAAACTCCCACTGCCCTACTTTTCAGTACAGTGCAACAAGTATCCTTTTAATGTGCTAATAGCATTAGCCCACCAGAACGCACCCACAGAAGTACGCTGGTGAAATTGCGATGTTCTGACGACCTTCTAGATGAAAAACCCTAATTATATATATCTATAAATTCAGCTGTAATTCTCTAAGGTTTAGAGTCGGAGTTATCCATATTTCAGCATCAAAGGCAGCAAAAAATTTTTCATTATAGGTCATCAGCTGATCTTGACAGTTCTCTTCAAAAATAAAAATTGCTGCACGCTTTCCTTGCTCCAAAAAGAAGTAGGAAGCCTCAGGATTGGCTGAGGCGATAAAATCATTCATCGCCACAGACATACTATCATCAGCAATGGACTTGTTGCCGGCCTTTGCCGGTATCAGGATTTTCATTAATAAGCGCATTTTGATCCTAGCAGTTGTTGAGGTTGCAGGATCAAAACATAGTCTTTTCACTGTCCAGCTGCGCTGTATTAAGCGACAATTCTCGGAGTATATCAGTGGTAATTTACAACCGATATTCAGTAAGTAGCCATTTCCTTCTTGCCAATAGTATTACTACCTGAAGGCGTCATCGAATCTCTACAACATTCCCCAGGGAAGGGAAAACATGACTTAGGTAGTCACCAAGTCACTGGGATCGCTCCCTTTCTTTGGCTTACGCTCAGTCCACTTAATCCATTTTAAGTCCTCTACCATAGTTGTATAGATGACCGGCACCAAAAATAGTGTTCCAAAAGTGGCCAAGATAAGGCCGCCAATTTGCGCAAAACATAATGGCCGCCAGAGGGGGCCTCCGTGAATAGCTAAGGGAATCAAGGCGAAGGTAGTCGCCGCAATAGTGATTAAAATGGGGCGCAGTCTAAGAATACCTGCATCAAGTAATGCCTGACGAAGCGAATCTCCTGCAGTATGACGCATCTCAATAAAATCAAATAGGACAATAATATGACTGACAATGACGCCTATTAGACTCACTATCCCTAAAAACGCCATAAATCCAAATGGCTGACCAGATATAAACAACGCTATTAGTGCACCCACCATACCTAATGGAACCGTGGCGAACACTACCAGAGGCTTTATCAAACTACTAAATTGGAATACCAAAGCAAGGTATATTGCACTGGAGGAAACAGCCATGATCATTAGTAATTGCAAGAATCCATGACGAGTACTGGCTGCATCTCCAGATATCTGCAATTGATATCCAGCAGGCAAAGAATTTGAGAGTTCTTTTAACTCTTTTTGAACACCAGACATAATATCTGATGAAATGAACCCGGAATATGGAAATGCATAAACAGTAATCGTTCGAAACTTTTCCAATCTATATATTCTTTCTGTCGAAAAGAGAATGGAAGTGGTTGCCACTTGTCGCAATGGAATATGAATATCGCTATCAGATGCGAATACATATAGATTATTGACATCCTCCAACTGTCCACGTTCCGCCAATCGAAGCTGAGCAACAATAGGTATTTCCTTATCTCCCTGACGCAAGGTATCCACTGTAGACCCAGTAAAACCTGAAGACGATGCCAGAGCGATATCAGCATTGGTTACGCCCGACATCTCAGCTCGATCTTCTAGCACATTCATATTCATTACTAGACTTTTTCCTGCCCAATCAGCGCGAACCACGCGAGCATAGGGAGACTTCTCAATAATTTCTTTAACTTTTTCAGCATATTCTCGCAGAAGTGCTATATCCTTCTCCTCCTCCAAAGACCCAACAGCAACTCGCCCAGAAACTCTTATCTCAACAGGGTGATCAACTGTACTTGTTTGTAGCTGGCGAACATCTAACTCCGCTCCAGGAATTCGTTCAGAAAGAGCAGCCTGGATAATTGGAACCAGAATAGGTGTCAGATACTTATCACTTAATCGAACGATAATCTGCCCATAATTGGATTGCTTTTGTTGAGGATTGGAGGTGTACCAAAAACGTGGCGCTCCACCACCTAAAGTGCTGCTAATCCCCTCCAATATGGGTCCGTCACTATTTTTTACATGCTCCCGCTGATACTCTTCGATAGTTTCTCTAATTATTTCCTCTGCGACCTTTGCTACATTATCCGTTGCATCAATACTCGCATCATTTTGCAACCAGATATCAACATAAAATAAATACTGAACATCAGCGGGAAAGAATGCATTCCTCAACTGGCTTTTTATAACAACACCCAATACAAGGATGCCTAAAGCAATTAATATAACAATCTTTCTGTTACTAATAGCCCAATCTGCTGTTCGGTAGTAGTGCCCGGTAAGCCCCTCTTTCCGCCGCACCTCCAAGCTGCGCTCCGTTTGGTCCGGCGGGCGTAATAACGTATTCCCAAGAAAAGGGATAAATGTCATGGAAACAATGCGGGATGCAACCAAAGCACAAACCATCACAATAGGAAGACTATGCAGAAAATCCCCCTGATTACCCGTTAGCAATAAAAACGGCAAATACGCAACAATATTTGTCAATGTCGCAAAGAAAATCGCCTTAGCCAGCAAAGTTGGGCCCAACCAAGCAGCAATAATAGAGGGTTTACCGGATGCCATTTGTCGTTTAATCGCGTCACTCGCAACTACTGGATCATCTACCAAAAGGCCCAGAGCTATTATTAACGCAGCAATTGACACCTGTTGAATATCAATCCCCAGCAGTTGCATAAATCCAAAGGTCATTGTCAGTGTTACTGGTATAGATATCATTAACAGTACAGCAGATCTCCAATCTGAAAACCCGATAAACGCAATTATCACCACTAAAATAATTGCCTCTATCAAAGCTTCTAGAAAGAGGCTTACACTCTCTCGCACTTGACGCGGCTGATCAGAAACTCTTTCAATAATAAGGTCTTTTGGTAAATCAACCTTAACCTTTTCCAAGACTGTGCTTACATTGCGACCAAGCTCGCCTATTTGTTTGCCATCCAACATCTGCACAGAGAGATTTATGCTGCGGCTACGCTGCCACTCTCCATTTTCATCTTTATTTACATAGTAATTTAACAGGGGCGGTGGTGCTTGATACCCCATAATAATATCGATAATTCCTCGCAAATATACCGGCGTTCCTGTATCACTCAAAGCTACCGGGACATTGGCAATTTCTTCATGGTTATTAAATTCACCACTGGGCATAATCGCGATACCCAGATCATCCGAAATAATGGTACCGCCGGGAATAGTTGTATTGCGGGCATTGAGAATAGGGGCAATCATGTCAGGTCGCAACCCATAGGAGGCCAGCCTTTCCTGCGAATACAGTAATTTTACTTCCTGAGTCAGCACACCAGTTCTTAGCACCCTTTTTACTTCCGGAATGGCCCTTATATTTGCTGCAATAAGATCAGAGAAATCATCAAGTTGACGATAGCTATATTTCGCACCTGCCACTTTCATTAAATTGTCACGAGTATTGGCCAGGTTACGAACTACGAAAGGGTCCCAAGCATCGGGAAAAAAGCGCTGGGCACTTAGCCTATCGGATAGGTAGAGCTTTGTAGCCGCTAGTATTTCACTGTTACTTTTATCAGATAAAAAATCCACCCCAAGGTAGCCAGCCCCATTTAATACTTCAAAATTCGTTCCGTATCCTTGGGCCTCCAGCCAGTTAGCAAAAATCCATAGGCCTGTAGCAGAGTACGTATCTGCTAAAGACAAAGGAAGGGCAACAACAATACTCACCCGTCCCTTACTATTTGACTCTTGCCCTCGAACCTCTGAAATACCTTCCCTAATATCCTCCGCACGTAATGTAATTTCAGTTGGCCCTGCACGGGGGCTAGCAACACTGAGTAATATAGCTGCAGTATCACCAAACTCCGAGTTCAGAGAAATTTTGCTAGCTCCAGATGGCAATTGCTGCTGAGCATCAATCAGCTTCAGATTAAGATCATTAAATGCCTTGGTAACATCGGTTTTCGGTGCCAACTGCGCTTGTACGATAGAGACACCATTTAATGTAAGGGACTTTATTGCAAAGGTCCTTGAGTCTGGCTCGTGAAGATATTCACTCTGCGCTATCGCCTCTTCAACTTTTCGAGTTACCAACTCTTCAACTCTTACTGCAGATTGTCCACGCCAATGAGTTGTTGCTACAGCAATACGCACAGGAATATCTGGATCTTTGCTTTTCGGCATAAAGAGATATGCAACTACCCCCCATATCAGGATAGTAACCAGTAATGCAGCGGAAATACTTGGATTGTCTACAAAAAAGCGGGCAGTATTGAAGCGGTGGTGACTTTCCGCCTCAATAATTTCCGCCTGTCTTTTTTCTTCCTGATCTGCCATTCCCTAGCCCTCAAGGCACGACAATTATGGCTTCCCCATCTCTGAGCTGGGCAGCACCGGTTGATACAACCTCCTCACCTTCGGTTAACCCTTGGATAATGACAATATCATTGCCAACTACTTGCCCCGGGAGAACTTTTCTTAGTTTTGCGCGCAAGACCTTCCCATCATTTTCCAGTACAAATACAGCGAACCCTTCAGATTTACCAGGATGGGCTACTAAACATGAGAGAGGTATAACGACCCTATCTGGAGGTATCGGTATTTTATCCAAGGCCAAAGACATAATCATTCCTACCCGTAATTGCGCCTTAGGGTTGTCAACGGTAACCGTAATCGCAAATACTCTGGTGCGGGGGTCAGCCATGGGCGAAACTTCAGTGATCATCCCCTTGAATGTAAGGTCTGGCAGAGACTCTGTGCGCAATGACACCACACTTCCCAGAGGCGCAAAACTCAACACTATGTCAGGCACTGAAAACACCACCTTAACTCGGGAGATGTCGGCCACAACGAAACCAACCGACTGCGAATGAACCAAAGTCCCCACTTCAATATTGCGCTGCAGGATAATTCCGGTAAGCGGGGAGCGCAGTACCGTATCTTGCAACTCTTCCTCTGCCCGATCTAAGTGGGCCTTGCTGCCAACCACCGAAGCCTGCGCAATTTCATACTCTTCCCTAGCTGAATCGTAATCAGGAGCGGTAATACTGGCAGTGGCAAAAAGCGCAGTTGCCCGTTTGTAATTGAGATCAGCTTTACGCCGTTCTGCCTCCGCTTTACTCACATTTGCAGCGGCCTCTACCACGCGATCTCTATATTGCTCGTCATCAATCTTAGCCAGTACTTCATGGCGTTTAACGTAGTCCCCTCCTTGCAGTAAACGCGTCTGCCCGAGCGCCTTTCGAGAGGGAATTACACGCACATAGCCTTCTGTACGAAATGCCACATCAACTTGCGTATAAGGATTGACGACTGCGGAGTAAGGATAACCAGCTGCTGCGTCTTGCGAGCGGGCAACAAAAACTTCCACCGGTGTGGGCTTTCTCTCCGGTGGTTGGCGGTGGCAACCACCGACGACCACTAATATAGCGATAATATAGAGGCTGATAACGCGCATTTATCACACCTCCCCCACCGACCGTTCATATTCAGCCAGTGTTCCCCATACAGACAGTACCGCTCGATTGTAGTCGCTATTCGCACGAAAAAGCTGTTTTTCCGCCTCCAGGACATCACTCAGGACGGCAGCTTGTTCGCGGTAACGATTTGTCATTACCCGTACTTTTTCCCGATAAGCGGCTTGTAATTCCCGCGCAACCCCTACAGACTCTTGGGAGGTACGCAGACGCCGCAGGCTTTCACGAACCTCTATTTCTATTCGATTTCGAACCTCTTCAGACTTTTTTTCCGCTTCGAGAATTTTATTGGCACGACTGGAAAGTTCATCCCGTTTCCGCCCCCAATCAAAAAATTCCCAGCGCATCTCCAGGGCAATGAAAGCTTCAGCATCGGGTATTAAACTGACGTCATAAAGCTTTAGGTATTCAATATTCAAATCTACTTCGGGGATATACTCGGACTTCTTCACATCGTAACTATATTCAGCCCGCTCAATCGACAGCTCTGATTCAGCGAGATCTGGACGCTGCTCAAAGGCAAGTCCTAAAGAGGTTTCGACATCGAACGCTAAATGATGTGGGTTTGGTAGACTCTGAATATTGAAGGGCGTTTCAACATCCCGGGCCATCAACGCATTGAGACGCTCCTTCGCTGTCGCCATCTCATCGATAAGGCGCTGGCGCTCCAGCCTGCGCTGGGCCAGGCGTGCTCGCACATCCAAAAGTTCATACTCAAGGGCAACTTGTTGTGCAACATAATTCCCTACAAGTTCACTCAAAGAAGTCAGGAAGATAATGGCTTCATCCACGGCCTGTAAATCACCAAGGATTCTGCCAATTTCAAAATACTGGATCTTGGTGAGGTAGCCTATATCCTGCTGCACCAAGCGAACCTTTTCCTCCGCCATTTCAGTGACAACGTAGCCCTCACAAATCTCTAGCTCTATTGTGTATAGCTGTGTGATAGGTTGGGTCGCGCTGACAGAGAAGGTCTTGGTCACACCTTCCTCTGATGTGATCTCTATATCCCTAGGAGGGATAGGGCCTATCGGAGAATTCTGCACAAAAACGCCACGATCAAAGGTGTACCTCTGGCGTGTTAGGTTATCGATTATCCCTGCATTCATTTCCAGCCGGGGATAGCGCTTTGTTTTTAATGCCTCGACGTCATCCCAAACCTCATTAACTTCAATCGCAGCCGCCTGAACCCGTAAATTAGCTGTCACTGCCAAATCGACGGCATCTTCCAGGGTCAAAACCGGCTCGCTGGCATAGCTCCAGGCTCCGCCGCCAGTCAGCAGTATTGCGAGCGCGCACTCGAACAACGGCCACCTCTATTTCCAGCAACAATTTAAATCTGCTCACTGCGCAAATAAATTTAGGATCGAGTAAGTATATCTGTTGACAGCCACTGGCCGGACTGCTGGCCCCAGACTGGCGGATTCCTATTTATCCCCTTGGACAATATTCATATTTTTAATAACTTAGTAAGTTTATATTCCACCGACTGGCGACTAGAGATTCATTTTCGAAAACACCAGCACCTCTTAGAGCGGGCAGCCCCCTCCCATCAGTTTTCCGAACAGAAACTGTGTAGACGCCATAAAGAAGCATCACCTGTCGTGATCCTTTAGCTAGGCTAGTTAATGGCGGCAATCAAAACCGTATTTCTTTGGTTCCGTGGAAAACCCTATGGCGGTGAAGTTTATTCCTCTATTGATTCTCGCGGTTTGCACTATCGCCGTGGCTGGGGTGTTGAGCTTATTGGTTTATTTTGACCTGGATGATCAGATTATTGAGCTGATGCAGTGGCTCAATGAGCAGGGCTGGCAGACAAGTTTGCTATTTATCTTAATTGTGGCCGCAGCAATCGTCTTTTTACTCCCTGGCGTCATTTTTACCATGGGGGCGGGGTTCGTATTTGGCGTTATAAAAGGAACTCTACTGGTTATTGCCGGCACCGTACTTGGGGCAACCCTCGCATTTCTTATCGCCCGCTACCTTCTTGGCGAGAAGCCCTCTCGGTGGGTTATGTCTCATATCAAGCCCGCGACTGTTGGCGAAGTGATTCGTCGCGAGGGCTGGCAAATGATTATGTTGACCCGACTGGTTCCCCTATTTCCCTTCAAGTTGTCGAACTACTTCTTTGGACTGACTCCAGTTCGACTGCGTGACTTTGTGATCGGAAATTTCCTTGGAATTATCCCCCTTACACTGCACAACGTTTACATCGGCTCCATCGCAGCAGATCTCACCTCCCTGGGCAAGGTTGAGGAACGCACTCCAGTTCAGTGGGGATTTTATATTGCCGGATTCGCCCTGGCCGTCATCGCACTAATCGGGCTCACTCGAATGGCTCGTCGTGCATTGAAAAGAATTATTAAAGAAGAGGACCTCTGATGCCTTGGATGAAATGGCTACCTTGGCGCTTCTTCGTACGCCGCTTTGCCACCGCTCACGGTTTCCTTGATCCACTCACATTGATGGCGCATCTACAGCGCTTTGCCGAGCCTTCAGAGGTGAGTGAACCCATCGAGCTGCTACGCGCAGGGGCGGTATTTCACGCTCGAGCACTGATCAACAGTAAAGTCATACAACACAACCTGGACTGGGTGTGGCCCTACTGGATTCAGCGCCAGTTCGACCCCTATGACAAGTCGTTTATCCCTCGGGCTTTTTCCATTAGCCACTGCAATTTGAGCCACCGCAATTGGACCGCTGTAGGTATACCCGACTGCGAAGAACTGCCGATTGTCGACCCCCGAGGCCTGCTTACACCTCACTACGATGGCTGGTCTATTGATGTCTGGGTCATCAGTGATAGCGGTGAAGAGCTAACGCCTTCCACCCTCGGCTTCTGCAACCAGCACCAGGAGCTGGGAGATGATATTGCGATAGTCACCGAATCCCATCGTCGGGGTCTGAAGTTGCACAATAGGGCCTCAGCAAGCCTGCTCCAAGGCCATCCCCGCTGTGTGCTTGAACTCAATGCCCAATGCCCGGGAGGCGGCTGGCTAATGGTGGTCTTGCGCCCCTGCAATCCTGAGGGCGTCAGCTTTGTTCACAAGGTTCGCCTGGGCGATAGCGGGCGCAATTGGCTTATTGAAGACAAGGCCGCCGTAGAGTTCAGCCAGCCGGTAGACAAACACCTGGCATCCAATTACAAGCGGGGCGATATCTACCTCCATCTCCGGGACAAGGAAAGCAATCGCGAGGGGCTCTGCGATATTGGCATGGCCTCTGCGGCCGCTATGTTTCGTATCGAAGACCGAAAATCCCGCAAGGTTGAAGTTGCTATTCCACTGGTTACAGAGGAGAGTAAACAGCGCTCTCCCCTGTGCTGGGAACACGTCCTGGAAGGTCACTGCGCCCTGACTGTTCCCGACGAAAAATTTCAGTTTCTCTACGACTCGGCAATACGCACCCTTATTCTCCACTCTCCCAAAGATGTCTACCCGGGGCCTTACACCTACAAGCGGTTTTGGTTTCGGGACGCGGCATTTATGATTCAATCGCTGCTTTATGCCGGACTGACAAACCGCGCAGAAAGAGCTCTGGAGCAATTTCCCCACCGGCAAAAGCGGGATGGTTTTTTCACTCCCAGGACGGCGAGTGGGACTCCAATGGTGAAGCCCTGTGGATCTTCAACCTCTATTGTGAATTAACCGGCAAACCCTTAAAGCAGCCGTGGTGTGAACCTGTCGTCAGGGGTGCCAAATGGATTATCAACAAGCGCCTTCCGAATGATGGCAGCCCCTGTGGGGGCCTGCTCCCTGCGGGATTCAGTGCAGAACACCTGGGGCCCAACGACTGCTACTACTGGGACGACTTCTGGGGCGTCGCCGGTCTGCAGAGTGCCGCCAGTATTTGCACGCGCGAAGGTATGGATGACAACGCCCATCGCTTCAATACCGCGGCCAGCGACTTCCAGAGCACTATTGATCAAAGCTTGCAGGATGCACAGGACCGTCTGGGCCGCCCCGCGATGCCAGCCTCACCAAACCGGCGCCTGGATGCCGGTGCCGTAGGATCGATCGCCGCAGGCTATCCCTTGCAACTCTACCCACCAGAGGACCCGAGGCTGGTAGATCTGGCGGAATACCTGATGGAAAAGTGCTTTGTGAGCGGCGGGTTTTTCCAGGACATGATCCATTCCGGTATTAACGCCTACCTCACTCTCCACATTGCCCAGGTATTGCTTCGCGCTGGAGATGCCCGCTGTATTGACCTTATGCGCAGTGTGGCAGAACTGGCATCGCCAACAGGGCAATGGCCAGAAGCCATCCACCCCCATTCTCTCGGCGGATGCATGGGGGATGGACAGCACGCCTGGGCAGCGGCTGAGTGGGTGGCGATGCAACGCAATTGCTTTGTCCGCGAAGAGCAGGACGCTTTGGTTCTCATCTCCGGGCTACCCCCCGAGTGGCTCAAAGGTACTGACTCAGATCAGCCCATCCGCTTTGGGCCCGCGCCCACCCGGTTTGGCTTGGTTACCCTGGAAATTCAACCAGGCTCCACGCCAACGGTCTCTTGGGCTGCCGATTGGCATGGGAAGCCCCCACCTATCGCCATTAAGGCCATCGGCTTCCGGCCAGTGCTGATCACCGACGAATCGCAGAGTGCGGAGTTGAGCCCCAAGTGAATATCGTGATGCTCACCAACACCTACTTGCCTCACGTGGGCGGCGTTGCGCACTCCGTCGCCGCGTTCAGTGAGGAATATCGCAAACGTGGGCACAAAGTACTGGTCATCGCACCCGAGTTCCCGCAAAAGTCTGACGATGAAGAACATGTTCTGAGAATTCACTCAATCCAGAATTTTAATGGCACCGACTTTTCCATGGCACTGCCATTCTCAGGCGTCTTGAATGATGCGCTGGATAAATTCCGTCCGGATATCCTTCATGCCCACCACCCTTTTCTCCTGGGACTGACAGCCCTACGTCTTTCGCGAGAGCGCGAGCTACCGCTCGTTTTTACCCATCACACATTGTACGAACACTACACCCACAACTTGATGGGAGATTCACAAGCACTCAAACGCTTTGTAATGGAAGTTGCCACCCGCTTCGCCAATAAAGCTAATCTGGTCCTGGCCCCAAGCCTGAGTGTTGTGAGACTTCTCCGGGAGCGAGGGGTACAAACTCCAATCGCGGAAGTCCCTACGGGAGTACACCCAGAGCAATACGCCCATGGAGAGGGAAGTAAGCTCAGGAAAAAACTGAAAATACCCGCATCAGCATTCTTGTTGGGACACTTGGGCCGCTTTGGGAAGGAAAAAAACCTGGTTTTTCTTTGTCAGGCCGTCGCCAAATTTTTACAGGAATATCCATTCGCACACTTTCTTCTCGCTGGCAGCGGCCCACTGGAAGATCAGCTTCAGCAGTTTTTTACCGACAAAAAATTAATGCAACGTGTACATATGCCAGGGAAAGTCATTGGTGATGCCCGCCGGGATATTTACAGCGCAATGGACACCTTTCTATTTACTTCCACCACTGAAACCCAAGGTCTAGTGCTGTCTGAGGCAATGGCCTCTGGAGTTCCCGTGATCGCCCTGGAAGCCAATGGATCGAGAGATATATTGAAGCAAGGTATTAACGGCTGCCTGGTAACCAAAGAATCGCTCAATGATTTTGTCGCCGCGATACGTTGGTTCCACAACCTGCCTGATGACCGCCGCCAGCAGATGATTAGGGAAGCCAGAATTACGGCCCAGGATTTTTCCATGAATAGTTGCGCCCAGCGAGCACTGGATCTCTATCAACCCCTCGTGCACTACAACTGGCCGCTTGATAACTCTATTTATGCGCGATGTATACGCACTGGAAAATTAATCACCATACAGTGGGAGATTTTCGAGGGCTTCACAGAAGCCGCAGGCGCAGCCTTGAATCAACCACCTAAGCGTTAAGTCCAGAAACTATGTTAAGCCGTATCGGACTATCAATCAGACGCTGGCGCCGCCGACTCAGTCGCAGCGAATGGATTACTCGCTTGCTCGGACTATCCACCAACCCAAACAGCCCCCATGCCCCAGGGCTAATTTTGATCCAGATTGACGGACTGGCCTACCCCGAACTTCTCAAAGCACTGGCACGAGGGCGAATGCCATTTCTGAAGCGGCTAATTAGAAAAGAACACTATCGCCTGGAGCATATGTACCCGGGAGTCCCCTCGACAACTCCTGCGGTGCAAGCCGAACTTTTTATGGAGTGCGCCAGGCCGTACCTGCATTTGGCTTCCTCGTCCACGAAACGCAAAAACTCGGACGGATGTACGATCCTGAGGTTGCCGCCCTGGTCGAAAAAAGAATTAAGACTCAACACCGCGATCCACTGTTGCGTGGGGGCAGCTGTTATCTCAGCCTATTTAAAGCCGGCACAAAAACCGGTGAAGCGCACTTCTGCCCCGCCGACCAGGGATGGGGCCCGGCCCTGCGCGAAGCCAGCCCCATGGCAATCGCCATTCTGATTGTCACCAATATTTGGAGCCTTGTTCGCACTACCGCGTTAATTTTGATCGAGCTGGTTTTATCTCTAGTCGATTGCGTGCGCGGGATAATCGGCGGCCAAAACCTACTTAAGGAATTGATGTTTATCCCCACAAGGGTCGGCATCACCATTCTCACTAGAGAGCTGTGCACCATGGGGGTGAAAGTTGATATCACCCGCGGCCTGCCGATTATATATATCAACCTGCTCGGTTACGATGAGCAGTCCCACCGGCGCGGGCCGCAATCGGCCTTTGCCCACTGGGTATTGAAGGGGATAGACAGTGCGATAGCCAAAATCTGGAAGGCCGCTCACGGCTCTGAGCGACGGCACTACGACGTATGGATTTTTTCAGACCACGGCCAGGAACAAACAGTGGCCTATGAAGAGGTCAACGGGCGCAGTCTTGGCGATGCCCTCTCGGAAGCTCTATCCAATTTACCTTCAGCGCCGAAGATCAAATCTACCACTATCCCCAAAAAGTCCGCTTCGAAAGAGCTCGACTGTTCGGCAGTGAGTGGATGGACAAAAGCAGCATCGAGGAGGAATCCACGCAAGAGGGCGATAGAACGCCTACTGCCATAGCGGCCCTGGGCCCAATCGCGATGCTGTACAACATTGATCTGAACGGTACCAGCCGGGCAGATGCCGCCAAAAGGATGGTGGAGCAAGCCAAAGTGCCCCTAGTGCTCTATCTGGAAGACCCATCCTCCCCCGCTTCCTCACCAGTGCATGGGTGGTGGAAAGATGGCCCCATCAAGCTTCCTGAAGACGGCCGCAAATTGATGGGGGACGAACACCCCTACCCGGTTGAAGCCGCAGAGGATATGGCCAGCCTGTGCCGGCACCCGGACTCTGGCGACTTTATGATGTACGGCTGGTGTGCTGGTATGCGGCAACCCATGACTTTCGCCATGGAAAATGGCAGTCACGGCGGCTCTGGCCCCAATGAGACCCATGCCTTCGCCCTGATGCCAGAGGATATCCAGCCCCCAGACCCCAGTCGGGGCTACTGGCGCCCGCAGGATCTGCGCTCCACAGCCCGCGCCTACCTCCGTGGCGCCCGCCCCATGAAGGTAGATAACCACAGGATGCCAAAAACTGTTTTGCGCATCATGACCTACAACGTGCACAGTTGCCGAGGGCTGGATGGCAAGCTCTCCCCACAGCGAATTGCCCGGGTAATTGCCCGCTATCGCCCGGATGTGGTGGCATTACAAGAACTGGATGTCATGCGCAAACGCACCGGAGGCCTCGACCAGGCCGAAAGACTTGCTCGCCTACTGGCAATGGACCTGCACTTCCAGCCCACTATAAATATGAAAGAGGAGCGCTACGGTGATGCGATCCTCACCCATCTCCCCGCCCGGCTCATCAAGAAAGGGATTTTGCCCGGCCCTCCCTCCGGCAAAGGGGGACTTTTTAACCCCGCTGCAGACGAACCGCGTGGAGCAGTTTGGGTGGAAATCGAAGCCAATGGCAAACCTATCCAGATTATCAACACCCACCTGGGGTTATCCCGTGCAGAGCGGCTGCGCCAGGTGGATGCCCTTCTCGGCCCCGAATGGCTCAGCAATCCCCGCTGCACCGGAGAGCGAGTGCTACTGGGAGACTTCAACGCGCTACCCAACTCTGCCGAGTGCAAGCGACTCGGAGGCTACCTCCGGGATGCCCAGGAACAGGCGCCCCGCCACAACCCCAAAGGGACCTTCCTAAAGGTCCGTATTGATCACATGTTCCTAAGTGCCGGACTCAATGTGAAACGGGTGCGGGTGCCCAGGACATCGCTGACCCGCCAAGCCTCAGATCACCTGCCATTGATCGTGGATATCGACCTACCCATCAAGGGTGGAAAGTAATCGATCTCGGTTTATCGAGCCCCACACTCTTCGCACCCTCCAACCCGAGCGATAACACTTGAAAAATGCCCCAGAGCCCCCACAATAAGCGGAGAATATTTGAATAAATCCTTTAAAAATATAGGGTTTTTGTGAATTCATAGAGACTGGCAGACGGACGCTAAAAGGGTTTTCCCGACTTGAAGGTCCCCACTGCGAGCTATATGATTCTTCTATCACTTAATAGCAGGAGTCGCTAAATGCAACCGCAAGCTTATACTCAAACCCGCGCACTGGATCGCTCGGAATCGGCGAAGGTGTTGCGCAATACCTATGCCCTACTGGCAATGACCGTTCTCTTCAGTGCCATTACCGCCGGTATTTCCATGTCTATTGGCATGGGTCGTGGCATGAGCCTGGTCTGCTCCCTCGGAGCCCTGGCCCTCATCTGGTTCGTATTACCGCGCACAGCAAACTCCGCCGCAGGCGTTGGTGTTGTATTCGCATTTACCGGCTTGCTGGGTGCCTCCATTGGCCCATTGCTTAACCACTACCTGGGCATGGCTGGCGGCGGTCAGATCGTTATGCAAGCCCTGGGCACCACTGCCCTGATCTTCTTTGCCCTGTCTGCCTACGTACTGACTACCCGCAAAGACTTCAGCTTTATGGGCGGCTTCCTGGCCGTTGGCTTGATCGCAGTACTGGTATGTTTCCTGGGCGTTATCATCGCTGGCTTCTTCGGCATCCACATGCCGCTGTTTAGCGTGGCCCTGAGCGGCGTTGTTGCCCTGCTGATGTCTGGCTTCATCCTGTACGACACCAGCCGCATCATCAATGGTGGCGAGACCAACTACCTGATGGCAACCGCCTCCCTGTACCTGAACATCTTCAACCTGTTCACCAGCCTGCTGCACATCCTTGGATTCGCATCCTCTGACGACTAAGCATAAGCATCAGCTTTGTTGAGCAAGTCACAATGCCCCGCACCGCGGGGCATTTTACTATTTGGCCCCCTATGAAGTTTTCCCTAGCCATCTACTCAGCCCCCCACAGCACCCAGTCTTCATCCAGTGCACTCCGGTTTGCCAAAGCCCTTCTAGAGCAAGGCCACGAAATTTATCGAGTGTTTTTCTACTGCGACGGCGTGCAAAACAGCAATGCCATTGCCGCACCTCCCCAGGACGAAACTGATCTGACTTCAGAGTGGCAGGCACTGGGCCACCAGCACCAATTGGACCTGGTAGTTTGTATTGCCGCTGCCCAACGTCGCGGCGTGCTGAATCAGAGAGAGGCCGAGCGTCTGGAAAGACCCACCGCCAACTTGGCAGAGGGTTTTGAGCTGGCTGGCCTCGGCCAACTCACCGACGCTGTCGCCAATTCCGATCGCCTGATTACCTTTGGAGGTTGAGCATTGAGCACTAAATCATTGGCCCTATGCCGCACCGCCCCCTACGGCAATGCCCTGGCACGAGAAGGTATCGAGGCCGTACTGGCAGCGGCGGCGATGGAACAGGACATGGACCTGCTATTTCTCGGCGATGGGGTATTCCAATTGCTGGACCAGCAATCACCTGCGGATATCGGCCAGAAAAGCCTGCGACGCAATTTGCAGGCTCTGCCGATGTTTGGCATTGAGCAGTTTTTCGTTTGTGAGAAAAGCCTCGCTGAACGCAATATCACCCTGGAGCAGATCCAGGTTGCCGGCGCAGAGACTAAAGCCGTAAAAGATACCGGCTCACTGATCGCCGCCTACCCCACCGTATTGAGCTTCTGATATGACTTTGCATATTGTCAGTAAATCCCCTTATACCAGCAGCGCCCTTAAGGAATGCCTGGGTGCTTTTACTCAGGATGACTCGCTCCTGCTCATTGAAGATGGTGTATATGCGCTGAGGCATGAGGCTCTGGAAACAGTGCCAAGTACCCAAATTTTCTGCCTTGAAGCAGATGCCACTGCCCGAGGCCAGCAGCAATTTGCAGTAAACATGGATAGGGTGGAAATGATCGATGATGCGCGCTGGGTACAGCTCTGTACCGAGCATCAACCCATAGTCAGCTGGTTTCGGTAACAAAAAATGAGCAACCTAGTAGTCAATGGCCAGGAAATCCCTTTGGACAAGGAGGGTTACCTGTGCAACCTCAGCGACTGGAGCCGGGACGCCGCCCTTCAGTTAGCCAGTGCTGAGGGCATCGAGTTAACTGAGGAACACTGGCAAGTTATTGAGCTGTTGCAAGAGTTCTACCGCGAGTTTGAACTCTCCCCCGCTATGCGCCCGCTGGTAAAATATATTGGCCAGCATCTCGGCGCAGAAAAGGGCCGCAGTATTTACTTGATGCAGCTCTTCCCCCCAAGCCCAGCTAAAGTGGCCAGTAAAATTGCCGGCTTACCTAAGCCGACCAACTGCTTGTAATCCCCTCGCAACACTTGGCCAGGTAAGCTAGAAACAACCTGGCCGGCAGACCACCTAAGTGAACTTAATCTAACCAACCTATAAGGCCAGCTCTCTTTCTTGAGTTATTTGCCCCTTGGGCTCAAATCCATATGTGCTGCAAACAACGCCCATGACTCAGGGTCCCAGCGATTTGCTAAACCTTACCGGGCAGAGGGCTTCCATCTCCAATCTTTTGCCGATTTAACTAGGCGCACGGGGTGTCCAAATCGTGTATCCCTAAAGCTCCAACAAACTCTTATCATCCACGTTAACCGTTGCCCCACAAAGTACCAAAGCCTCACGAAAAACTTCAAGACCGCGGTGAAATCCGGTTGGGCCTTCAGCGTGGCAGCGTAGCCGATTACCCTGCTGTTCAAATTCATAAAAAGTAGGACAACTATAGTTACACCAGTCGTCCAGCACTTTATCCATTAAAGCCAGGGAGTCTGGGTTAAGAGCTTCCAACCGCTCTTCGAGGTAAGCGCCCAACTGTCCATCACACAAACCTTGAATTAAAACTACCCAGTCTGACAATTGGGCCTGTGGGACACTGATATCAATAGCAAATTGATTATCACTCATACTCAGCAACCACTTCTTGCCAGATTTTTTTAATACTAGGGTCTACTGGGTTATTAGCGATATGATTATAAAAACGTTTTAAAAAATCTATTTGCTGTGATTGATCATCCAATATGACTTTCGGGTTAAAATCAAAATAATTATTCAAGAAGCGTCTTATAAAATATATACAATACTCAACAGCCTTGGAATCGGAATTGTTGAGGTCACCAAGAGCATCTAGACAAGAAAAAAGTAGTCTAGGCGCTCCATCAGGAGAGTTGGATAACCCTTACGCAAGTAACTCCCTATACATCCACACATTCGATCAAATAAATCATAAGGGTCAACATCCAACTCTACTACCTTCTGCTCTCTACCGATAGGGACCCGACTTTTAATCAATAACCGAAAATCTTTAGAGTGAAAATAATCAAAAAACCTTAACCGTGATTCCTGATCCCAAAAAAATTCCTCATAATCACTTGCTAAACTACTGTAAAAAAACCGCTTGAAAGCTTCAGACTTAACCCTCTCATCCATAAAAGCAAAGTCCCAGCCCTCTGCCTCTTGTAGTGGAAAATACAAAACCATAGACCCACTACGAGCTAACTCAAAATCTTCACATACCCCTGATAAAAAAGCATTTTTTATTTTTAAAACCCTTTCTCGGCGGTTGTCCTCTTTTAAAAATGCTTCAATGGGCTTCCAACGTTCTAAACGTTGAGATATCCACTGAGGGTCTTTTGTAAATTCTAAATCGGGCTGAATCAACATATCTAATCCTCTGCAACGGCCACATCAGCAACTTCACCAAAGCCTAGACTGGCTAAACTACTGATCACTTCGTTCGATAAAACCTGGCATTAGTCTTCTCCACATCCCACCGAAACCTGAGCTAAAAAATACTCCCGCACGTCATTTGGCAATACAGCTAACCATTCGATTAAAGCGGCATTGTCATCATCACCTTCCCGGCTAAACTCCCCCAAAAGCGCAGACCCTCTCGCACGGCATAGTATTCAATATTGCCGCCATCCCGCTCAATCACGCCATAAAGCTCTATATCTCTACCCTGCTCCACTAGCTTTTTTGCAAAATACATCCAGGCATCGGACAAACTATAAATCACTACACCATCAAAAGCCTCCTCTGCACCTTGCGTAGGCAGGGCTTCATTAACGAGGAGGGAATAGTCTAATTCCTCTAACGGTTCTTTAAACCCCGCTAATTGATAAAGCTCGGTCAGCGCTGACCAGCTAATACAATTGAAAGTTACCAATAGCTTGGGTAAAACCACTTTAGGATTCAGTATTAACAGCGTTCCATCAGCTTCCATAACCTAAGGATCCTCTGATCAACGAAGCATTTTTCCAGAATTAAGCTGAGCTGCTTGAAAAATTCACTTTATTACGCACAAACGCGTAATTTTCGCGTAATAGTCCCCTAATTTTTCATCTGAAACCCTCAATAGGTGGGTTTCAGGCGAACCACCCCTAGGCAGCCAAGTATTTTCTCCCTATTAATAAGTTGGTAAAGCCTGCCAGTAAGCACAGCCTCTCAGTATTTTTTACCAGTCCCCGATAGCGGACCTTGTCATAACCAAATACCCGTTTGATGTAGCGGAAGGGGTGCTCGACCTTCGCTCTTATCTGCGCCTTGATCTTTTCCGCTTTACGGAGTGCATCACGCCCTGGAAGAGTTTTTAGCTTGCTCGGCTTCATTGCTATATACCAATCCGCCTCCCGCTCTTTCAACTCTTCACGTTTCTCCGCACCAATGTACCCAGAGTCTCCCCAGATTCTTTTCTCCTCCCCGTGGAGAACTCGCTCTGTGGTTGTGACATCATGCGAATTCGCTGCTGTTGTATCTATGCTATGTATTACTCCGAGCACATCATCAACCCCGATATGCATTTTCATCCCAAAATGCCACTGATTGCCTTTCTTTGTTTGATGCATTTCCGGGTCACGTTCTTTCTTTTCATTCTTAGTTGAAGTTGGCGCAGAGATAATAGTGGCATCTACAATCGTGCCTTCACGCAGTACCATCCCATTCTCAGCAAGGTGTTTGTTGATTTCATCAAAAAGAGCTGCACCTAGCTGATTGAGCTCCAGTAAGTGGCGAAAGTTAAGAATCGTTGTTTCATCGGGAATTGGGCTACTCAAAGTCAATCCAGCAAAACTACGCATGGATTCAATTTCATACAGTGCATCTTCCATAGCGGGATCACTGAGATTGTAAAATAGCTGCATGCAATGAATACGAAGCATGACACTCAATGGATATGGCTGTCGGCCACGTTTACCTTGTGGGTAACAAGGAGTGATCTGAGCTTCTAGTCGCTGCCATGGGACGAGGGTTTCCATTTGAGAAAGAAACTTCTCTCGGCGAGTTATACGACGCTTTAGCTTATATTCTGCTTCGGCAAAGGTGACTTGGTGCATGATTCATCGTAGTCTTGATGGGTAGGTGAATATTACCAAATTGACTCAGAATTATTCAGAGGTTCCCTAACCCCCCTACTCTTCTTCCAAGGCTTCGGCGATAAAGCGCGGGAAATCTTCACCCAGCTTGTCACTATGAGCATCAAATACGTCAAAAAAGTTTTTAGCCACTGTCACTTTATAATCACGTTTTTTATCGGTCGGATCTATCAGACCATGGGCATTACGGATTAATTGTTTCATACGGGATTTAGCCGGCCCAATACGCACCGGCAACTCAGGGGATAGTGTCTGCCTGATCTTATAATTCTTGAAATCAAATAACCGGGCGTCTAATAATGGCGGCATGGCATCCATAAAGCGTGGTAGATATTCTAAATAGCTTCCAACACTGTTATTGTCCGTATCTTTTAACCAGCCCGTAAGGTTTCGCATAGCACAACTATAGGCAAAGCTTGCGTCAAGCGGGACTATCGGTTCTTTTATCGGAATCTCTATGTCTATAATTGAATCTGGGAGCCAAGTATCACCCCAAAAGTTCCAAACATAATAGGCATCATCTTGAGGGTGAGCATACTCCCCAATCCTCCCCTCCAATAAAGCTTGTTGCAAGTCAGCAACCTGGTAAGGCTTTAATGGGTTGTCTTTAAAATAACTAAAGTAGTCTTCCCAGCCGGCAATCGTTTTCTTTGGATACAGCGCAAGGTTACCAACATGATGAGGTTTAACCTTACGCCAATCAGTTTCATCAAATCCGTTATAGAAAAACGCCTTATCTTTTTGATTATAAACTTCTGCTCTTCCATCTTCCCGCTCAGAGGCCTCAATTCTGTCCCACTGAGCATTTCTATCGGTTTTAAACTGGTAATTGTCGAACATTTAGCCCTCTAAGATAAATTCTTCAGATGCGTCTTTTATCAATTCTGAGCCTAAGCCCTCAAGTGCATCTTTAATGGCATCAAAACTACAGTGGCAAACAACATTTTGGGACACCCATCAAACATAAAGTATAAACCACCAACACCATTGACAAAAGAGCGCAAGTCCACAAAACACTGGATATTCCCCCCATATCAATACGTTTGCAGTCGATAACTCTACCGCGAAGCACCCAAATATCTCTTGGCGCAACGCCTTATTACCACTGCCTATCCCGCTAAGTACAGCGAGCATTCCTCTGCGGCCGGGATAGTGTATCCGGCGAGAACCGACGCAAGTGGATTGAAAATCGTATGCATAATTTGGCTGAGATTTTTGCCCTGGACCTTGCCACCTATACAGTAATGAGCAACCACTAACATGTGGCACTCTACATTGACAAAAACTCTGCCGATAAGTGGTCTCTTTTTGAGGTGATTGATCGCTAGCAAAAATATTCAAGGCCTCTAATTTGGCCCGGCGCTATCTAAACGGCCATAGTTTGAACGCTACGAGCTTAAGACACTAGATCATGTCGCTTCGATATGGCGAGAACGCTTAACAGGTGTCAGCCGGTTCATGCGCTGTTTAAACGAGCCTATCGCTTACCAAGCTAATGCTGAAGACAAGTGCACGGGTCGCTGGAGCCTTAGCCAGTAAAGCTTCCCCCAACAATCTCTCTACAGGTCGTATCGCCCAGCAACAACCGGGCACTCTTAATGTAAACAAATTATTTAATATAATATTAGTTAATTATACTTTTAAACAACAAGATAGATTAAGGCTCTATAGAGCGCACTCAAATAGGACAAATCCTCTTCAAACACACGACAACCCCACTTAAAAAGAAAATATATTTTAATATAATTTTTATATAGCAATTAGACTGCAAACTTCACATGAACTTATAGCCTTAAATGCAAAATGACATTAGACTTGAACCAATAAACCTCAGAAATTAACCATTCAAAATTGCAGTAAGCCATCATGATTGACCGACGACTATTTATTAAGATGAGTTCCCTTTTGTTCGGAGGCTCCTTACTCACAAAAAAACAATAGCCTCGCAGAGCTTAGCCTATAGCTCGCTTCACATGCCTGATGAAAGTGGCCAACACAAAAGAACATGGATGGCTTTTGTTGCGAACAATTACATTTGGTCTCACAAGCAAATTCCTGAGGTGAAAAGAAATCTGGCATTAATTGCAAATACAATTGCCAACTATGAGCCTGTATCTATCCTGGTGAGCAGAAAAGACTTACACGAAGCGAAAACACTACTGGATTTAGATAGCTCAAATTATGAAATTGAGCTACACACTTTTGAAGTTGATGACTTGTGGCTCCGTGACACTGCCCCTATCTTCGTAAGATCCAGCTATGGAGAAAAAGTCGCTTTAAACTTCAATTTCAATGGTTGGGGCAACAAACAGGAGCACTCACTAGACAAACACGTCGCCAAGTATATCGCTAATCGATCTGGAGCAATCCACGAGAGAGCAAATATCGTACTGGAGGGTGGATGCTTTGAAGTCGACGGCAATGGCACCGCAATAATGACTGAGAGCTGCATTCTCAATGAAAATCGCAATCCAGGATGGTCAAAGTCTGATATTGAGGAGGAACTCAAGGTACTACTCGGATTACGGAAGATTATTTGGCTCAAAGGTATTAAGGGTAAGGATATAACAGATGGCCATACCGATTTTTATGCACGCTTTATTAAGCCAGGTGAAGTGATAGTTAGCCGGGATAATTATCAATCCTCCTATGACTATTGGGTTACTCGTGAAAACATCAAAACATTTAGCAATAGTGTCGACGCAGATGAAAACCCACTTAAACTGCATATTTTGGATACGCCAGAAATTATTAACGAAAGGTTTGGCACTAGAGACTTTGCCGCAGGCTATATTGGTTACTATATTTGTAACGGTGCAATAATCTCTCAAAAATTTGGTGATAAAAACGCAGACGCGAAAGCCAGAGCTATTTTACAAGAGGCCTTTCCAAATCATAATATTGAGCAAATAGCAATTGATGGAATTGCCTCTGGTGGTGGCAGTGTTCACTGTTCTACACAACAAGAAATAATAATTTAAGCATCAAGTTATCAGGCGTTCATCAAGCATAATGTATAGATCGCTAACATTATTGATAAAGAAGCACAAATCTGCAAAACACTAATACTCGAACAGCCAATGACTCCACCACAAAGCACCCAGATATCTCTTGACGCAACACCTTATTACCACTGCGTACCCCGCTGTGTACGACGAACATTCCTTTGCGGCCGGGATAGTGCATCTGGAAAAGATTATGATTATCGGCGTGAGTGGATTGAAAACCGTATACATAAGTTGGCTGAAGTTTTTTCCCTGGATATTGCCACCTATGCCGTAATGAGCAATCACTTCCATATGGTACTCTATATTGGCAAAAAATATTCACAGCCTCTAATTTGGCCCAGCGCAATCTAAACGGTGATGCTCTTGATCCCCACGAGCTTAAGGTACTAGAAAATGTTGCTTTGATATGGTGAGAACGCTTAACGGATATCAGCTGGTTTATGCACTGCTTAAATAAGTCTGCCGCTCGCCAAGCTAACACTGAAGACAAGTGCACAGGTCACTTTTGAAAAGGCCATTTAAGCTGGATCAAGGCGCTATCGCTGCCTACATGGCCTATATCGACCTCAACTCTATCAAAATGTTACACTAGTCGTGTAACTAAGTGCTCACCAGAAAGCAATACTCCCTCTCCATTAAACAAGTAAAAATTCAAGCATGTTAAAAGGGCTTTTACGAGTTCGATCTCTACAATTATTTGCAGTACTTCTTAATGTGATTGTTCCTGGTGCAGGCCTAATGCTGATCAGGCGTTGGCAAGCAGCACTTTTTACCCACGCTGCGCTCATTACTCTAATCGTTACTCTATGCTGGTCTCGATGGGTCTTTGAACCCTTTGAGATTGTAATATTTCTTACTCTGGCGGGACTGGTCTATTTAGCTTCTACTGGCTTGTGTCTCAGTATATCCACCTTCCCTTCAAATAGGCTTATTCGCCAGTTTTTGCACACTAGTATATTCACATTCGCTTGCCTACTCGGTCTTACTGCGGGATTTCTTTACAAAGATCGTTGGCTGGGTATACATATAAACTATGTACCGAGCATGTCCATGTACCCAACACTAAAACCGGGGCAGTTCATTGTATTGGATACTTGGATATATCAGGACAGAGCACCCCAACCAGATGATGTGGTGGTATTTCATAGGGGAAATAAAGGTCTCAGGCTTGTCAAACGTGTAGCTCTATGTGTAGTGGTCTAATCCTTCCGGACACTTCGCTAAGATGGTAAAACTACCAAGCGAGGTGAAGTATGACAACAAAAGGTACACGTCGGCATTTCAAGCCGGAATTTAAGAAAGACGCCGTAGCGCTAGTCTCTGAGCAAGGGTATTCAATTTCTAAAGCAGCAGAGGTTGTAGGAACAACAGCCAATAACCTGCGACGCTGGATAAAGGAACTGAAGCAGGAAGAAGACGGTGTGAGGTTGGATGTAGGTGAGCGCGCAGAATTAGAGCGATTACGACGTGAAAATAAGCAGTTGCGGATGGAGAAAGAAATCCTAAAAAAGGCCAGCGCCTTCTTTGCGAAAGAAATGAAATAAAGTACAGCTTTATTGAAAAACAGCAAGGCAGCTTTCCTGTTAGGGTGCTCTGCCGGGTAATGCAAGTAAGTAAAACTGGTTATTACGATTGGTGTTGCCGTGGTAATAGCTCAATAGATGCTCAAACATGGCAACTATGCCATCGTTTGAAGGCCCTATTTGCAGAATCTAGACAGAGCCTGGGAAGTCGTCGGTTAATGAAGCTGTTACGTAAAGAAGGCTTTGAAGTCGGGCGCTATCGAGTCCGCAAGCTCATGAAAAAGCTAGGCTTGGCAGTAAAGCGTAAGAAGCGATTTACACTGACGACAGACAGTAAACATCACCTGCCGGTCGCAGAGAACCTTCTGAATAGGGAGTTCTCACCGAGCGCTAAAAATCAAGTTTGGACGACTGATATTACATATATTTGGACTTCGCAGGGCTGGTTGTACTTGGCGGTAGTGATTGATCTCTATTCGCGCCGGATTATTGGTTGGCATCTAGATCGCAAGATGGAAACGGCCCTGGTAACTCGTGCGTTGATGATGGCTGTCAATTTGCGTTCGCCCCCAAAAGGTCTCCTGCATCACTCTGATCGTGGCAGTCAGTATGCCAGCCATACCTACCAAACGTTATTGAGTCAGCATGGGATGGTGTGTTCAATGAGCCGTAAGGGAAATTGTTGGGACAACGCACCGACTGAACGTTTCTTCAGCAGCCTGAAGCGGGAGTGGGTAACGGGAAACCTTTATCCGACAAGGGAGGATGCGGTAGCAGATGTAAGAGCCTATATTGCTTATTACAACTCACGCAGAATACATACAACACTGGGAGACCTAGCCCCTATCGAATTTGAGAAATGTGCTTAAAGAAGTGTCCGGTTGGAGTTGACCACAACAATGGCCAGATGGCAAGCTGCAGCACGAGGGTTTATGGTATGTATTAGGCGACAATCAAGGTGCCAGCCATGATAGCCGATACTTTGGAGGGATTCACACCGAGCAGCTTGCGGGGCAGGTTAAACTAGTACTACTAACCATTGATCACCAGCATCAGTTATTGTCAGACGACACCTTGCGGGTGGTGCATTAGCTTACAAGATTAACTCTTTCAGGGGGGGCGGGGCCAACCTCCCCTGCTTTGACCTTGGCTCACACAGTTTTGATCTATTCTACAAACTCACACTCCTCAAACACCTCTGGCATAAGCACTTTCATTGCACTTATTTTGATATCTTTCTTAATCTGTGGATGCCCCTAATCTATGCTAAGCAACATACTCTGCTTTAAGTTGAGTCAGCTGATTTTTATCCGTACACGAATAAAAACCTCTATCTTCAGCCCATTTTGAAAAACGTTTTTCCATAACGCTCAGATGCTCTTCAACCAACTCCTTCGATTGGCTACAGCCTGAATATTGAAATCGGATAATGCCATTAAAACTCGGCTCAGGAGTAAAGGGCCTATCCTGAAACCTCATCTCCATATAGTTGAAACTATAACGCTGGGCTTCATCTCGAGTATAGATTTCACCAAAACGTAGAGCGTCATCCAGACTTTCGCAGGCAATTCTGATAACAAGTTCTTTCTCAGCGGTATTATCTGGCGAGTAGTCTAACTTGATATCCATGTCAGGCTTCGATTCAAACTCCAGCACCTCATCTAAATGTTGAGGGTCAACTTCCAATACTGGGCCTTGAGCGACATACTGCGTATGAGTAACCAGAGAAAAATACTGCTTACCTGAGACCCTATCATGAAAGTCATGGCCTCCGACATAATAGCCTTCAGGAAGATCAATACGGCGCTGCAAAGTTAAACTATCTATATCGTAAATTAGAATCACTCTATCATCAAAATGACTGTAATAAATATAGGAGTCATCAATATAAATAGATGGACCCCAGCGCCGATTAAGCGGCACTGTGGTTTCGGTGTCAATTCGATTGATCAGCTCACCACTGACAGCATTAATCAGCAGAATCTCCTTCAACGAAACCACATAAAGTACAACCCCAACTAACTGATAGATATCAACAGCATTGGGCATCTCACGCTCCCATACCACGCTGCCATCTTCATCGTTTATCCCCACCAATACACCGCCACTAAAAGCATAGTGGCTACGCCCCTCAACCTGCTGACGGGACTCTACTTGCGGCCCAATAAATGTAACGATTGTACCCTCTACAAGTATCGGAAGATTAGCCCTCTTGGATACAAAGCTCGGTTTATAAGTCCATACATCTTCCAAAGCAGAGTCACATTTAAAGAATTGCTTTCTTTTAACATCAAAACCATATACAAAATTATTGATTAAAATATTAGAAACTGAACGCATCTCTTTTGAAGTAAAGGTCTTTGAGCAAACATCAAAAAGACCCAAGCTATTTTTAAATTTTTCTGGGCAATCTAAGATAGTAGCTACGAACCTATCTACCTCCCCATCCAAAGGGTAAGCAGGAAAAATAACACCCAAGAATTCCTGCGGCAGATTCAACCTCCCTTCAGAACCACCTAAAAACAAAGTTTGACCTGATGTAATGTGTCGCCTATAAACGCCACCAGAAATCGGATAAAAACGAAAACGCTGATCATCACTTAAATACTCTTCATAAGTGACCTCACCATTTTTCAACTTGAAATTCCCTCCCACTCCTGCTGCCAGGTACAGAGTGTCTTTCTTATTTGGATGACAGTGGACATGGGCTCTTTCACAAAAACTATATATCTTCATATTTTATCATCCGATTTTATAATATTTTTATATTCAAATATCTCAACAAATCTCTGTCCATCCGGGCCCTTACCATCAAGAGCGTCATAGAGTTCAGGAAGCACTTCATTAGTACACTGGCCTCTATCTAATTTATCTGTTAAATCTAAATTATCAAAATCCATAGCCAAATTGTCCTGGTGCTTAACAATCAGCCCTTTAATATGTTTGCACAACAAATTCTGGACACCCATCAAAGAAGAAGTATAAACCGCCAGCACCATTGACAAAAGAGTGTAAACCCACAAAATACTGGACATTCATCCAGCAAACACATACACAACCAATGACTCTACCGCGAAGCAGCCAGATATCTCTTGACGCAACACCCTATTATCACTGCGTATCCCGCTGTGTACGGCGAGCATTCCTTTGTGGTCGGGATACTGTATCTGGGAAAGATTATGATTATCGACGTGAGTGGATCGAAAACCGTATGCATAAGTTGGCTGAAGTTTTTGCCCTGGACCTTGCCGCCTATGCAGTAATGAGCAATCACTACCATGTGGTACTCTACATTGACAAAAAATCTGCCGATAAGTGGTCTCTTTTCGAGGTGATTACTCGCTGGCAAAAAATATTCAAGGCCTCTAATTTGGCCCAGCGCTATCTAAACGGCGATGCTCTTGATTCCTGCGAGCTTAAGGCACTAGAAGGTATCGTTTCGATATGGCGAGAACGCTTAATGGATATCAGCTGGTTTATGCGCTGCTTAAATGAAGCTATCGCTCGCCAGGCCAATGCTGAAGACAAGTGTACAGGCCGCTTTTGGGAGGGCCGGTTTAAGTCCCAGGCTTTGCTGGACGAAAGAGCCCTCGCCGCTTGTATGGCCTATGTAGACCTCAACCCTATCCGTGCCAATATCGCCAAGACTCCTGAAGATTCTGATCACACATCGATTCAACAACGTATTCGTGCAGCAATCTCAGGTGAGCAGCACAAAAGTTTGCTGCCGCTTGTGGGTGACGAGCGTCAAAATATGCCAAAGGGTTTACCCTTTCAGTTAGATCACTATCTGGAGCTAGTCGATTGGAGCGGGCGGCATCTAGACCCTAGAAAGCGCGGAGCCATCGCCGAAAATATCCCACCCATCCTCGAACGGCTGGGAATTTCATCTGAACACTGGCTTTATCTCAATCGAAACTTTGAAAGCCGCTTTAAAGCTTTGATAGGGTCTGCTGAGGCCGTACGACACGCTTGTAGGCGACTCAATAAACGTTGGGTACATGGCATAAGAGACTGTCGGTGCTACCTTTCTGCAACACCCTGCTAACTCCCCTCCACTCTCTCGATACTATTTTCCACTTTATCTAAAACCGCAGTTAGTCTAAGCCCAAGCATAACTCTTCAGCACTTCACATCTACTTAACTAGCAAACAGAAAGAAACAGATACTGGGACTAGCCCTAACAACACTGTTAACGCCTTTCGCCAATCTATGGGTGTCCTAAATTAATGTTTGGGAGGGCCGGTTTAAGTCCCAGGCTTTGCTGGACGAAAGAGCCCTCGCCGCTTGCATGGCCTATGTAGACCTCAACCCTATCCGTGCCAATATCGCCAAGACTCCTGAAGATTCTGATCACACATCGATTCAACAACGTATTCGTGCAGCAATCTCAGGTGAGCAGCACAAAAGTTTGCTGCCGCTTGTGGGTGACGAGCGTCAAAATATGCCAAAGGGTTTACCCTTTCAGTTAGATCACTATCTGGAGCTAGTCGATTGGAGCGGGCGGCATCTAGACCCTAGAAAGCGCGGAGCCATCGCCGAAAATATCCCACCCATCCTCGAACGGCTGGGAATTTCATCTGAACACTGGCTTTATCTCAATCGAAACTTTGAAAGCCGCTTTAAAGCTTTGATAGGGTCTGCTGAGGCCGTACGAAGCGCTTGTAATCAGCTGAATAAACGCTGGGTACACGGCATAAATGATTGTCGACGATATCTTTCTGCAACACCCTGCTAGCCCCCTCCGATTCTCTCGATACTGTTTTCCATACTTACCCATAACCGCAGTTTTTCTAAGGCCGGCATTGATCTTCAGCACTTCATCTCAACTTAACTAGCAAACAGAAAGAAACAGATACTGGGGCTAGCGCTAGCAACGCTGTTAACGCCTTTCTCCAATCTATGGGTGTCCTAAATTGATCGTACTTTTCTCTAATCTATGGGTGCCCAGAATAATTCTTAGTAATACTGAGCCTGCACCTTCCCCTGTCAACGCTTAACCCTGGCCGTTACCGGACAACGCCCATGACTCGGGGCCCCAGCGGTTTGCTAAACCTTACCGGGTAGAGGGCTTTCACCTCCAATCTTTTGCCGATTTATCTCGGCGCACTGGGTGTCCAAAACATTTCAATTGGCTATGAGGTAACAGATAATTTGCTCAATATTCTTATCAGTGTCATCCAGCCATTTTAGATTACTGAGCGGAAGTAAGTCTGACATATTGTCAGCTGTCAAGCGTTGCATTTCACCTTCTGTTTGCAAGTAAAAATAGCCTAGCCTAGAATCCTCCCCTGAGCTAGCGTCTTCTATTAACGGATCTTCTGCAGTATGCATAAAAACTATAGAAGCACCCATTTTCTCCAAGTTCTTTTTCAACGATAATAAGGAATATGGAGCCTCAAACCATTCCAGCCATAAATAATTTTTTCTCTCACCAATTTATCAGGTGGAAATAAAAGCTCAACTAATTGAAAAATCCGCTTCCAGCCCGGCTTCACATCTTCAGAAAATGCTGGGCGACCTTTTGATGGTAATAGTGAACTCAGAGCTTCGATGATTTTATCATCGTCCGCATGTAGCAAAAAAGTAATAGCTAAGCTCATTCTTCCTGATCGCTTATTGCGTTTTCCAAAGCTTCAGCTAATAGTGAAGGGGCATCATCAGCTTTAGCTACGGCAATTAACTTCCGTTTAAGCTCTAATCGATATGGACTTAACTCCGTATCATCGAGCCGCAACAAAACTTTGTACATATCCGACAAGGCATTTTTGTGAACAGGCGCCTTGACTAAATCGTGCAAGTCGCAATAGCGCACGCAATCCATAAAATAATCAAAGGTAAAACAACTGTAACTCCATTTATACTTAAATTCATCAGCAACCTCCCAGACTCGAGTAAAACCAACCATAAACCCCAATGGACTAACGGTAATCGCTCTTTGCTGAGAATTTTTCAGCATAAAATAATCTTTATTGAATAGAGCCTCAGCCACCATTTTTACCATTTTATCCCGCTCAGGAAAGCCATCCAGACAACCTGAAACATAACGTGCAGCACCATGCTGTTGTTCGCGCGCATAGCGTTTTGTAACGGCCTCACTCCAAAACTTTTGCACCTGATCAACTGTCTCAAATGGCATGTAAGAAATACGATGCTTGAACTCAAACTTAATTATTTCACGCTCACCAGTATCTTCATCCTCTAAAAAACTGACTGGTTCCTTGCCAAACACATAAAACTCTCCTAAGTACTTGTTCAGCGGAGAGCCTCCCGCCACTTCAACATAGCGACGCCAATTTTCTTTACGCTTTTCTATCCATTGTGGGTCATCGGTTTTCCATAAATACTGGAACTGACCATAAACTTCACAGTCTTTTTGATAACTTTGATCATAACCTGGCTTCATTCCACTATTTCCTCACAAAACAGATCATCAAATGGCTCATGAATTTCAAAGTTCACTAGAGTCTCTCGAACATCATCACCAATAGCACCAGCCAAACGACTTTGCACATCGTCTTCAATCTCCAACCACCAATCCGGAGTAACCTCATCAATACCCTGCAAAACATCGCCGACAGCCCCCATCTGATCGATGACTTTGTCTTGCACGTTCTTCCGTAATGCCTCTATCTCTGCTCTCGACATCTCGCCTGCATTTTAATAATTAGCAAACTCACTATTAGCAACTTATTCTGACAATTTCTTTGCTACGTCTTTGGCTTTATCCGCACCCACCTCAATAGTCAGCATATTCATTAGCGTGAATGGCGCTACGGTACTTTTATTTTTGCCCACCTGTTTATCCACATAATTATTCTCATGCTTTGATTTTTCGTATCCAACAGTGGTCTCAAAGGCATCCGCTTTCATTTCACCTGGAGCTTGGGTTAAAAAGCCTTGAACATTATCAAATCCGCTTGCCTTAATCTGTGAGTCCGTAACAATTCCTTCCTCATCAATCCAGGGTATATTACGATAAGTCGACACTGTCTTAGTTGACCAATGCCACTTACCATTTTTATCTCTCTCAAGTGGCTGATACTCTCGAGCTTTATCGTACTGTTTCCAGGTTTGTATCCAGGTGCGATTGGTAGCAGCACGTAGTCTTAAATTTTCTGCGCGATCTATCCTATAGCCCCCACGTGTAATAGGTACGGTTTGGAGCCATTCGCTCCTCAACTTTCCCTGTGTCGCCACATAATCCAAAAAATGTTGCTTATGAGCGTGAGGATATTGATCACTGACTTCGATTGCCAGATTCCAGGGTTCAATTTTTTCGATAGCAACCTTTTCTTTAAAACCTTTTTTCTTACGCCAGGACTTAAACTCAATCCCAACAAATTCTGGACACCCACCAAATAAGAAGTATAACCCGTCAACCTTATTGACAAAAGAGCGCAAACCCACAAAATACTGGATATTCATACATGCCAATGCGCGTGCAATCAATGACTCTACCGCGAAGAACCCAGATATCTCTTGAGGCAACACCTTATTACCACTGCGTATCCCGCTGTATACGGCGAGCATTCCTTTGTGGTCGGGATACTGTATCTGGGAAAGATTATGATTATCGGCGTGAGTGGATCGAAAATCGTATGCATAAGTTAGCTGAGGTTTTGCCCTGGATGTTGTCGCTTATGCAGTAATGAGTAATCACTACCATGTGGTACTCTACATTGACACAAAACTGCTGATAAGTGGTCTCTATTGGAGGTGATTACTCGCTGGCAAAAAATATTCAAAGCCTCTAGTTTGGCTCAGCGCTACCTTAAAGGCGATACCCTTGACTGCCGTGAGCTGAACACACTAAAAGAAATCACTTCAATATGGCGGAAACGCCTAACAGATATTAGCTGGTTTATGCGCTGCTTAAATGACTCTATCGCTCGCCAGGCTAATACTGAAGATAAGTGTAAAGACCGCTTTTGCGAGCGGTCAGATAAAATCCCCGGCTTTGCAATAAGAGTCCTCACTTCCTGCATGGCCGATGTAGATCTCAACCCCATTTGTGCCAATATCGCCAAAGATTCTGATTACACATCAAATCAATAGTGTATTCGCACAGTATTCACCGATTAACAACCCAAATGTTTACTATCGCTTGCAGGCGATGAGTGGGTGCCTTAATCGCTGCCCAAGGTGGGGCTATCGACTTATCTAAACTGGTTCAGTTTTTTTAAGCTCCCCTTTCATCCAAACGAACTGCTACAACTTTGTTTTCTCCAGCATTATCACTGAAGGTTTCTGCAAAAGCGCCTCCTATAATTTACTCTAAACATCACTAGACCGGCGCTCAATTGCTCTCGCCCCCATCTCAAGGCAATCATCAATGGTAAACATACGCTTCGGAATTATTGGCACAGGAAAAATCGCTGACTTTACCGCCCGAGCCATCAACCAGGCAGACAGTGCCAGCCTTTCCTCCGTCGCCAGCAGACGGCACACACGGGCCAAAGAGTTCGCCTGCGAACACGGGATTCCGAATGTCTACCCGGATTGGAGGTCACTGGTAGAGGCGGAAGATTCGGATGCCATTTACGTGGCTAGCCCCACCACCAGCCGCGAGGAAATCTGCTTCGCGGCACTGGCCAACCATAAGCATCTTCTCTGCGAAAAATCTTTTCTCAATACTGCCTCGGTCGACAAAATTGCCGCCAAGGCTCAGTCTGAAGGATTGGCATTTATGGATGCCACACATTTCACCCATCACCCCCGTACTGCCAAGATTATTCAGCAGCAAAAAAATTATCTGGGTCAAGTTAATAGAGTTCACAGCGCCTTTTTTGTCTCGATGATGGACCGCAACAATATTCGCTTTGATTCACACAAAGAACCCACTGGCGCAATCGGGGATATCGGCTGGTACAACATGCGTGCAATCGTCGAATATATGCGCCCTACAGGAGCAATAAAGACAGTTTCAGGAGCGATAAAGCGGGACTCAGAAACAGGGACCATTCTTAGCGGTGCGGGCCTGATTGAATTTGCCAGCGGGCAAACTTCAACTTTTGAGTTCGGATATGACTCAGGCGTTTGGCAAATGGACCTGGACATTCTGGGAGAAAGCGGCCTGATCCAGCTAGACGACTTTGTACTCGACTGGAGAGACAGCGCAGCCTTTTACAATCCTGAATATACGCCAGAATTTGTGGTTCGCCGGGGGCAGGCATCGCCAGATAAGTTCGAACACCAGCAAGTACCAATAGAGCAATCGCAGGCCGTACAGATGATCGAAAACTTCTGCTGCTTAACAGGACCAGATAATCAAGTTGACCGTATCCAGGCAATCGAGAGGGCCCGCGCAACCCAGTCATTGATCGACCAGTACTGCCAGGCAGTTGGCGTAGCCGTCTAGCTATCGCCACCAACGCGCGGTATTGAATCAGATATGCAGGATAACGTGCCGAGCCCCATGATGATGGCGGTGCTCCCAAAGGTAGATCCCCTGCCAGGTACCCAGCATCAGCCGCCCCTTTTGCACTGGAATGGACAAGCTGGTCGCAGTAAGGCTGCATTTGATATGGGCCGGCATATCATCTGGCCCTTCAAGGGTATGGGTATAAAGCGAGTCATTTTCCGGCACCAGTCGATTGAGCCAGCTCTCAAGGTCACGGCGCGCGCTGGGGTCGGCATTCTCCTGGATCAGTAAACTTGCAGAGGTGTGCTGTATAAAAAGCGTACACAAGCCTTCATCGAGGGACTGTTCACTGACCCAATCAACTACACTGCCGGTAAACTCGTGAAGCCCCTGCCCATGAACCGGAATTTTTATCTCACCTATTGCCATACGGTTTCCTATATAATTCGCGCCCGCTTTTTGTACTGACACCGCATTGTAATATGGCACTGTACCGCGTTAATACTGACGACTACCCACAACAGCTTCAAAACAAGGCCGAGCGCCTGCAAGAGGCTTACAGCAAGTTCACTGACCTGGAGCCGGAACTTTTCCCCTCCCCACCCATTCACTACCGTCTGCGCGCCGAATTCAAGGTGTGGCATGAGGGAGGTGTAGCCAATTACGCCATGTACCGCCAGGGTGAGTACAAGAAGCCCTTTATCATCGATGAGTTTACCGTCGGCTCTGAGCTGATGAACCAGTTGATGCCGAAGGTGCTGGCTGCTGTCAATAATAGCGAAGTCCTACGCAAACGCCTGTTCTCCGCCGAGTTTCTTACCACGCTGAATGGTGATGCGCTGATTACGCTGATCTACCACAAGAAACTGGATGAGACCTGGGAGCAGGAAGCCAAAGCACTCCAGGCACAGCTGGGATTCCCGATTTTGGGGCGCTCACGCAAGCAAAAAGTGGTTTTGGAACGTGACTTCGTTACCGAAAAACTGGATATCGATGGGAAAACTTACCAGTACAAACAGGTAGAAGGCAGCTTTACCCAACCCAATGGAGAGATCTGTCGTTCCATGATCCAGTGGGCGAGAAGTGCCTGCGGAGACAGTGATAGCGATCTGCTGGAGCTCTACTGTGGCAACGGCAATTTCACCATCCCGCTCAGCGAAAAATTCCGCAAGGTCCTGGCCACTGAAATCTCCAAGGTATCGGTAAATTCGGCCCAGGAGAATATCGCCAACAACCAGATCACCAATCTGGATATCGTACGCCTATCCAGTGAAGAGTTTACCCAGGCCATCGATAAGGTACGCCCCTTTCGCCGCCTTAAGGATATAGATCTGGATAGCTACGACTTCTCCACCGTCCTGGTTGATCCCCCCGAGCGGGTTTGGATGAAGACACCTGTGCGATGGTCGCCCGCTTCCCGAGAATCCTGTATATCTCCTGCAATCCGGAAACCCAATTGGAAAACCTGGAGTCGCTGACCAAAACCCATCGCATCGAGCGCTTCGCGCTCTTCGATCAGTTCCCCTATACCGACCATACTGAAACAGGTTTATTGTTGGTGAAGAAGTAATCGCTTCCGTTATTCCCCTACACCACCCCGGCGTGCTATTATTTCGGCGCGCTGGGAGCTTCTAAATAAGCTGCTCCCCATTAAGCGAATCTGCGATCCAAATTCAAGGCACCACAGCCCCGGCAGTGTTTTATAAACGCCTCTTCTATGCCCAGGGGCTCCTGGCAGCAAAAACAGTATCCCACTCTCATAGTCAAATGATTAGCAAAATTTTTGCTGTAGAGCATGGGCAGCTTAAGTTCCCTTCTCAGCGCCTTTACTAAGCTTGCAGTAATGCGCCCCTCAGGAAAATCCCGTGCTATTCCTTGAATGTTCGACAGAGTCTTAGCAGAAAACTCCCAAACTTCACCACAGTGGTCACAGGAAATTATCATTTTCCAATTTACTCCGCCTTTCCAAAGATACAATTATTTTAGTCCCAAAGGCTGAAGTATTTTTTCCATCTGTTTAAAGGAAAGGCGACACAGCAAAGAGGGAAACAATCTTTCCAGCCACCACAGCAACTTAAGTTTTGCTGGCACAACAATAATTTCTTTGTTCTTTGCTATTTGAGACAAAGCCTTTTCTGCAAAAGCACTAGCAGATATTGGCCCCAGAGGCTCGAACATTTCTGCCTGCTGTTGAGGAGGAATGGGGGTTGGCATCCGCCCATTGACGCCACCTCCCTGCAAAATCGGCGTTGATACTGCCCCGGGACACAAAACACTCACTCGAACACCGCAGGACTCAGCTTCAGGGCGAATAGCCTTTGATATTGTCACCACAGCACTCTTGGAGGCTGAGTAGGCGGCCATTGCTGGCGACGGAACTAAAGCCGCCATTGAGGCAGTATTGATAATATGGCCAGAGCCTTGACGCTTCATAACCTGGAAACCACATTGGAGCCCATGAATAACGCCAAACAAATTGATATCAATCGCCACTTTCCAATCTTCAAGATTATGATCGGAAAAATATCCACCCACCCCTATACCAGCATTGTTAAAAAGGAAATCTAACGGAGATATTTCACTAATGACCTGAAAAAATTGATCAAAGTTACGAACATCCAAGTGAACAAACGATGCTCTCCCACCGGACTCCTGTATTTGGCTGACAACCTGCGTAGCGAGGTCCTGCTGGATATCCGCGATAATGGCTTGAGCCCCAAGTGCTGCCAGTCGACAGGCCAAGGCCGCACCAATTCCAGAAGCACCACCGGTAATCAGTGCCGTCTTGCCACTGAAGTAAGATACCTGATCCATAAGCGCTTTCCCTTCCTTGCTTTTACCACTTTATATCCCAGTTTCTGCTATCATCGCGCCCGCAAAACCTAAGGGGTGGCCTTGCCTGAGATGTCCGGGGATCAAATTGGTCTGTCGCGACAAACCCTTGAACCTGATCCGGTTAATACCGGCGTAGGAATAGGTAGACAAAGCAAAACCTCCCCACGTCGCACTCCGGGTCTCTTTCACTGCCGTTATTCGAGAGAGAACCATGAAAAAACAGTTTCCCACCCACCCTATTGCCTGGTCTGTCAGCCTTGCCAGCAGCCTGTTCGCCGGTATCGCCACCGCCAATACCGCAGAGACTGGGCTTGAGGAAGTGGTGGTTACGGCACAGCTACGGGAAACCAACCTTTTGGAGCTTCCTTCCAGTGTTACCGTACTGGATGAAAGCGCGATCGATGCGCGGGGCGCGGCCAATCTGGACCAGCTTTTGAACATGGCGCCCAATGTGAATTTTTCGTCTGGCGCCTCCAGGGGACGATTTGTACAGATTCGCGGCATTGGTGAGCGCAGCCAGTTTATCGATCCAGTAAACCCCTCTGTTGGCCTGATCATAGACGGTATCGACTTTACTGGCCTGGGGCTCGCAGCCAGCACCCTGGATATCGATCAAGTGGAAATCCTGCGGGGCCCACAAGGCACAGTGTACGGCGCTAATGCCCTGGCCGGCCTGATCAACATGACCAGTGCAGCGCCCACCAGTGAGTCGACCACCAAGGTGTCCGCCGAGCTAAGTGAGTACAATGGACAGAGTCTGTCCGCGGCTACCAGTGGTTCTTTGAGCGATGCTCTTGGCTATCGATTGGCTGCCAGCAAACGCAAATCCGACGGCTATACCGAGAATGTGTACCTCAACCGCGATGACACCAGCAATATTGATGAGTCTGTACTGCGCGGTAAGCTGGCCTACTTCCCGTCCGACGATTTAAAGCTGGGCGTTACCCTCTTCTATATCGACGTTGATAACGGCTACGATGCTTTCTCTCTCTATAACACTCGCGAAACCCAATCTGACCAGCCCGGCTGGGATCGCCAGGAAACATTTGCCGGCGCATTGACTGCTCAATGGTCTGGCAACGAGAACTTTACCCTAGAAGGCACTCTCAGCCTCGCCGATTCAGATACAGAATATGGCTACGATGAGGATTGGAGCTATGTCGGCTTTCATTCCTGGGAATACAGCTCCACGGATAATTACCAGCGCGATAAAGACAATATCAGCATTGACCTTCGCGCACTCTCTACCGAAGAGTCCAAGTTATTCTGGGATCGCAGCCACTGGGTTGTAGGCCTTTATGGCCGCACGGAGCGGGAGGACCTTAATCGCAACCAGAGCTTCCGCAGCACTTTTGATACTGAAAACTCTGCCATCTACGGCCAGCTCTCTACGGAAATCACCCCTGCGATCAACTTGATCACCGGTCTGAGACTGGAAAGACGCGAAGCCGATTACTCAGATTCCTATAACATCGATGCAGATAATGGAGAAAACCTGTGGGGCGGCAATATCTCGCTGCAATACCATTACACCGACAACACCTTGCTCTACGCTACGATTTCCCGGGGCTATAAAGCCGGCGGTGTAAACGGCAGAATCATCTCAGAATCAATAAGCAACACTGAGATCAACAGTGACATGTTCGAGTTCGATACCGAACATATGCTCAACTATGAATTAGGTATTAAGGGCAGCTGGCTGGAGAATCGTTTGCAAGCCCAGGTTGCGGCTTTCTACCAGGATCGAGATGACGTTCAGGCCAAGGTTTCTATCTTTAACCCTGCCGACTACTCATTTAGTGACTACCTTGCCAATGCTGCCGGCGGAAGCACTACTGGTCTTGAGGTGGAACTGAACTATCAGGCTACCGACGCCCTGCGCTTTTTCGCCTCTGCTGGCTGGCTGAATGCAGAATTTAAAGACTACGAAAGCAGTTCCCATGTCGATGCCCGCGATGACTACGCAGGAACAGTGTTGGCTGCGGTTGATCTGGATGGCCGCGATATCGCTCACGCCCCCAACTACCAGTTCTTCACCGGTACAGAAATCGATCTGCTTCCCAACCTGATCTTGCGATTGGAGCTCGAGGGTAAAGACGAATTCTACTTCTCAAACAGCCACGACGAAAAATCCACAGCCTACGAACTGGTCAATGCTCGCCTGACCTACCAGGGAGATAACTGGGATGTTGCCCTGTGGGGAAGAAACCTGACTGACGAAGATTACTATGTGCGCGGGTTTTACTTCAGTAACCAATATGGCAACAACCCGGCCAATGGCTACGCAGCCGAGCCCTACTATCAGTATGGTGAGCCCCGAATTGCCGGGGTAACAGGCACCTACACCTTCTAATCACTCAGTGACTTTGGGGCAGCGCTTCGCTGCTCCAGAATCTCTATCAAGCGGGAAATTATGCAGCTCTCTGTCGAAATCAGTATGTATCCGTTAAAGGACGAGTACATCCCGGCTATTCAAGCGTTTATCGCACAGTTAAACAGCCACCCAGAACTCAAGGTAATCACCAATACAATGAGTACTCAGGTGTTTGGCGATTACGATCTGTTGATGGATGTGCTCAAGTTGGAAATGCGAAAATCCTACGAACAGTTTGGCCGCGCCATTTTTGTATGCAAGTTTATCGACGGCGACCTGGCCCCGGGAGAAGCGCATGTTTGACCAGGATATCAGCACCGCAATCAGCGCTTCGATTGCGGCCATGTCCCTCTGGGAAGTAGCCGCTGTAATACTGGCTCTGGCCTATTTGCTTCTAGCCATGAGGGAGAAAATCAGCTGCTGGTATGCCGCCTTTGTCAGTACGGCGATCTACCTGTTTCTGTTTTGGGATGTCAGCCTGTTAATGGAGTCTGCGCTACAGGTTTTCTATCTGCTGATGGCAGTTTATGGCTGGTGGCAATGGCGAAATCACCGCAACCAGCAGGACGATTTAAAAATCCATCGCTGGAGCGGAAAAACCCACTCAATAGTTATTGGCGCTACCCTGATACTGACTTTACTAATCGGCTACCTGCTGGATCGCAACACCAGTGCCGCCCTCCCCTACCTAGATTCATTCACGACACTGGGGGCAATTGTCACCACCTATATGGTCACCCGGAAGGTACTGGAGAACTGGCTTTACTGGATTGTCGTAGACGGTGCTTCAATCTATCTCTACCTGGACAGAGAACTCTACCTTACTGCCGTATTGTTTATGCTGTACCTGGTGCTGGTTGTGATTGGCTATTTCCAGTGGTTGGCCATTTTCCGAAAAGAGAAACAACAACCCGATAGCGCTCCTCAAACAATGGCAGCGGCATAGTGACCAACTGATATGAGCCAGGACTTGATCAACATCATCCCCAACGATTGGCATCATTGGAGCAAGGCCCGGCCCACGGTGGTCAGGGCCCTGGCTGGGGGGCTGACCAATAACGCCTTTCTGGTTGAGTCCGCTGATCAGCGGATGGTGCTGCGAATAAACTCCAGCATCAGTGATCAGCTCAATCTCGACAGGGCTGCTGAACAGCAGGCGCTGCAAGCTGCCACATATTCCGACAGCTGTGCCCCTTTGGTTTACTGTGACCCACATTACCGATATTTGGTGACCCGCTATATTGAAGGCACTCCCTGGGATAAAAATGTCGCCCACAGTTTGGAAAAACTTGCCGATCTGCTGCGCCGTATACACGGTTCCCCTGCAATTGATGCCCAATTAAACATCGGTGAGAAAATCTCAAGTTACAGGCAGTTTATCGACAAGCGAGCCAGTTATTTCCACTTGCTCGACACACTGCAAGAGAAACTTCCGCAATTAATTGATGCTGCTTATCGGATGGGCGACGAAATTTGCCTATGTCACAACGATCTAACGGTTGGCAACCTGATCTGGGCTCCCTCTGACAAGCTATACGCTATCGACTGGGAGTACGCGGCAATGGGGGATAAATTCTATGACCTCGCTGTTTTGGTAGAGGAACACAGCTTGAATCAGCGAGAGCAAAATAGTTTGCTGGAATGCTATCTTAATCGCACCGTGTCACCTGAGGACAATCAGCGTTTGGAGTTATGGCAGCTGATCTACGGTTACCTTTGTATTCTCTGGCACGGGGTACAATGGAGTAACCAAACCCAAAGGTCCCCGGAGCAAGGGAGATATATAGGGAAAAAAGCCCAGCAGTTATTGAAAGGCCTATCAGCTCACAGCCTCAGCTGAGTAATCCCTGCTAGAATAGGCCCAATCCCCAAGAAGCGACTTTCAGTCACTGCGGCGCAATCCAAGTTGCTTTCGAAGTTACTGTCGAAGTAATTCAACTAGGGCCCGACTCGGCTAAAATACCCCCCATTTTCACACCCCAAAAATAACCACAGAGGTACTCCTGTGATCAGATCATTTTTTGCAATACTACTTACCTTGATCGCAATCAACGCACAAGCGGTAGAGAAACCCGAGGGTTTTAAAACGATAGATGGGCTGTTTGCTGCGCTTTCAAACCTGGACCACCAGGCTATGCGAGACGGCGTCAGCGACGATTTTATACTCCTTGAGCACGGTGAAGTCTGGGATATTGAAGACCTTATCGCCGTAATGAAGCCCAATCCCTCAAAGCTGGAAAGAATCAACTACTTCAGCATTATCAAATTTGAAGAGCATGAGAACCTGCTGACCATCAATTACTGGACCAAGTCCATTTTTAAATCCGAGGATGGCAATAAAGAAGCGGTGTGGTTGGAAAGCGCCGTTGTTAAGAAAATCGATGGCAAGTGGCTAGTAGCCCAATTGCACTCAACCCGCCTGCCCGCAGAGAAATTCCCCAAAGACGTCCAGTTTGAGCAGCAAGTTCTATAATAAAGTGCCTTACAGGCCCTGATCGCACAGGGCCTGTATCCATTTGATCGCTCTCAGCCCCCCCAACTGGAACAACTACCGGATTTCAAAGCTTCCAAGTGCTAGTATGTGACTCTAAATCACATATTAGTCTCCAGTTCTACAGGGCCACTCAATGAAGCTTAAAGTTTACCTCTCCGGCGAAATCCACTCCGATTGGCGTGCGCAAATTATCGAAGGTTGCCAAAAAGAAGGGCTGGATATCTCCTTCTCTTCCGCAGTCACCAACCACGATGCCAGCGATGCCGCTGGTGATGGCCTGGGTGAGGAGCAGAACGCTTTCTGGAGGGATCACAAATCTGCCAAAGTTAACGCAATCCGAATCAAGCACCTGATTAAAAACTGTGATTTGGCGGTGATTCGATTTGGCGAGAAATACAAACAATGGAACGCCGCATTTGATGCCGGCTTTTGTGCAGCCTTAGGCAAGTCCTATATCACACTTCACGATGAATCCTTGGTGCACGCACTCAAGGAAGTGGACGGTGCCGCCCAGGCCTGGGCACAGACTCCCGCACAGGTTGTCGATATCCTGAAGTACTTAACCACTCAGGCCTAAAGAGCTTCTGGATAGCAAGCCGGCAGGCATCTACTGACAAAACTGCACAATCAATAGGTGCTGCCAGCTAAAAGCCGTAATTAAGGACACCGGCATAGTTCGGCCGAGAGGCTGCCTCTGCTGATGGGTTGTGCACTAGCTCGCCGCTACGATTGATCGCATAGATTTCTGCACCGCAGTGCTTGCAGAATGCCTTCTCCCGTAAAGCCCCCTCTTTAAAGTGGTATTTGCGCAGTGACTTTTCAGGATCGCTGATATGGATAGCGACTTCAGTATCAGCGTGCCCCCTTTGGCCCGCTGGTACAAACAGGGCATCTATAAGCTTGTTGAAATGAATCGCTCCACAATGACAAGTTAACGGATTCATAGCCTTATCTCCCTGGTCGATTAGTATGGGGAAGCAGTTTACTATTTACTTTAATTTAACAAAGGGGATATATTGAAAAGATCTTTTAGCTTTAAGGAAACAGTCTGTGCGCAGAGAGTACGACAAATACCACTTGATCAACGTTTTTTGCAGTGTTGTTGATCACGGTTCCTTAAGCAAAGCTGCCAAGCACTTGGGCCTGTCTACGCCCACCGTAAGCAAGACTCTCGCCCAACTTGAACAGGCCCTTGGCCAGGTATTACTCAATCGCACCACCCGGGCAATCGCTGTCACAGACGCCGGAAGGATTGCTTACCAGAAAGGGCAAAAAATAATCAGCTCATTCACCGAGCTGGAAGACCAGATTGCAGAGGCGGCAACGCTCACCCGAGGAAAATTAAAAATCACTTTTCCGGAAACCCTCGGCTTAAAAGTATTCAGTCATATCTGCAATGATTTCCAGAAAGCATTCCCCGATTTCAGCTTGGAGCTTATCTTCAGCCCCTATCACCTGGATTTAATCGAGGACGATATCGACATTGCTTTTCGCGTCTGGGAAACCCTGCCCGATTGCCAGTTTTACGCCCAGCCCCTATTTAGTATCCGCCCTATTTTTATTGCCGCACCGACCTATCTGGAAGAACACGGCTGCCCCAAATCCATTGCCGAGCTCAGCCAACACAACATCATGCTAACCCGCCTTGACGGCCTGGAAGATGGCTGGTCAATTGATGGGAAGTTCTATCAATTCAATGGAAATTTAATATCTAACAAAACTTTCCATACCCGAGCAGCCGCATTAAACGGGAATGGCATTGCCAAGCTTCCCTCCTATTTTTGCCAACGGGACATCAAAAAGGGGCGACTGGTAGAGGTACTCCCTGACCTGGAGCGAAAAGATAAAACTGTAGGTGCTATCTATAAAGTAAAGCGAAAAGATTCAAAGAAAATTGACGTGTTTTTGAACTTTGCACAAGAGCGCTTGCAGGAGTATGACTTTAGCCTGTTTGATGAGTGAGAATGTGCCGCTAAAGAACTCTGCAGCGATTAGAGATCCTCTGTGAAACACTCAGCTGTTTAGCACCACAATAGGTGGTACCATAGAACAATAATAAGCGGCTTGCTACTGGGGCTGAAGAGAGTGAAAACAATACTCTCGAAATACACTGTAGATACATCCCCTCTCCTTTATTGGTAAAGCCGCACAACAGTCATACATTGGAGATTGAAGTGACAATCACTAAAGAGGTCGAACAAGGCCAAGCTGTCTATTCCAAACCCGTACTTTGGCTTTATGATATGTGGGTTCTGGGCATATCAAACCGCTTTATTTGGAAGTGCCCAACTCCTGGAATACTAGAGCACTTCAATCGAAATATATCTTCCAACCACTTGGATGTAGGTGTCGGAACGGGCTACTTTATGGATAAGTGCCATTTCCCCTCCAACAAAGTCCGCCTCGCCCTGATGGACCTGAACCAAAACAGTCTGGATATCTCAGCGCAAAGAGTGGCTCGGTATAATCCAACACAGTTCCGCTGCAATGTCCTGGATAAAATTACTTTAGAGGCTGAAGTTTTTGATTCAATCTCCTTAAATTACCTATTTCACTGCCTTCCCGGCAAGCTGTCAGAAAAACTGGTTGCGCTAGATAATGTCGCAACCCTGCTATCGGAATCAGGCACCGTATTTGGTTCCACCATCTTGTCTGAAGGCGTACCGAAAAGTGGAGCTGCCAAGAAATTAATGGCTATCTACAATAAGAAAGGGATATTTTCTAATACCCAGGATTGTGAAGAGGACCTCAATAAATTCCTTGCCAGTCGATTTAAGGAGTACAAAATAGAAGTTCGCGGGTGTGTAGCACTATTCAGTGCGCGGCATAAAATCACTGGCTAGAGTATCTACAGGGCACTTATGAGGATGAAGTTCTCGTTTAAACTGGGGCTGAGAAATCCGCTGATATTCGTTACCTTGTCAGCTTTAGCAGTAGTTCCCAATTATTGCCTGGGCCTGCATTTCAGTGTGTTTGAAGATAAATTTGAGTGCATTGATATTCATAATTCTCTAAACTGTGCACGGTCAATCGAAAGTGGATTGAGTGATCAAGTCAACCATATCCAGCGGACGCAACCAGGGCACCTGACTATAGCCCTGAATAGCGAAAAATCACTGACGTACACAGACATCCTTCCCGCTAATAGCCCCGCAGAACATATAGCCTACTCTGCAATTGAGCAAATAACTGATAACCTGCTACTGATTCATCAACAGCTCTGGGAAGCACATTCCTATATTTTGCTCGACTTGAGAAACGGCCATGAATATTCTCTTGCCGGCTACCCTTTGCTGTCTCCACAAGGCGGCTACCTTTTTGTTGCCGAACAAGACCTGGATGCCGGTTTTAATGAAAATGCCTTACAGGTTTACAAGCTATCTGAAAATACTTTGGACTTACTATACGAGCTAAAGCCTGAAAACTGGGGACCAGAGCAAGCTTACTGGACAACAGAGAATGCGGTCTCTTTCATACAGAAGCAGCTTAACCCCAACTATTTTTCAAATGAAAATCAGCCCTTTTATATTGAGACTAAAGCTGTACTTTCTATTGCCCCTGATAGCCAACGTGTAAACATTCGATATTTTGATTAAAATACCCCTCTTTAATTTACCCGAAGTATCTTGGAGCTATTTTGACAGCCAATTCAGATCTCTCGATATTATTTGTTTGCCTCGGTAATATTTGTCGCTCTCCCTTAGCGGAAGCCGTTTTCCGCACCAAGGCACAGCAGGCGGGTATTCCTGTTTCCGTCGACTCCGCGGGTATCATCAGCTACCACGCGGGTAAGCGACCAGATCCCCGAACTTTGGCTATTGGTGAAGAAAATGGCTATTCGTTTGAAAATAGCTACGCTCGCCAGGTAGCCACTACCGACTTTACAAAATATGATCATATCTTTGCGATGGACAAAGATAACCTGGAAGCACTGCAATCCTTGCAGCCTGACTCATCAGAGGCCCAACTAGGGTTATTTTTATCAGTGTTGCAAGATTGTGATTTAGCTGAAGTACCCGATCCTTACTATGGTGGTATTGAAGGGTTTCAACATATTCTCCAGCTTATAGAACAAGCATCTGATACATTTATCGAGCAGCTTAAAAGCAGAGAATAAGCAAAGCCCCCACAAATTCTACCGAGCTTGTGGGGGAAACTTTCCTCTAAGGCAGACCTATCCCACATTCCCTTATCGGCTGCGGCTTCATAAGTACTCTGCAAAAAATCAAACAGCGCCTCATCAGGGGAGCGTGAAGCTCTCACCGCATCATAGGGCAGCAAGAACTCACCCAAATCTTTGGAATAGTAAGCTGAGGCGGGCGCCACCCTTGCTTCGGAAAATCCCTGGGGCTCTGGGTAAGTATATGAATAGAAGCAAGCGCCATCTACACCGCCGCCACCAGGCCAAAAACCGGCACTGCTAACCTCATGGGAGTAGGCTTCCCTGGCCACCCAATCGGGAAAATGTGGAACGCCTCCAGGGTGCGGAGGCGCCTCCCTGCCAGAAAAACGGGTAAGAGCTAAATCAAAACTTCCCCAAAAAAATGAATTGGACTGCACTTGCCAATAAAACGACTGCGAAATTCAGTGAAAACCCGATGAATTTGCACCAACGCCTGCCAAAGCTGTCTAGCATAATCCGGATCATACTCGTAGTTATCCTGATCCCTCTCAAAGGGTATCGCATCCGCCACTTCGGATGGCATAGTGTTAATCTCAACCGGTATACCTAGCTGCTTGAGTGCAGCCATCACTTCCCAGTAGAAATCAGAGACTGTGCGGGACTCCAAGGGTAATACCCATTCTCCCCCCTCAGTGGTCAATAGCTTCAGTACGTGATGATAGAAATCAAAGCCAATAGAAAACGACCGCCCTCCATAAGGGATAAGGGATGTCTCCAGCCCTCTGGCGGTAATATATAAAGGAACATGCCAGGAGTGATTGATCCAAGGGGTTTGTACCAGGCGAATCTTGCCAATAACCTGCATCCACATATGCAGGGTGGCAATCGTATTTACCGACTCAGCGTAGGGTAACTCTGGCCAGTCTTTACTCTCAGACCGATTCTTTAAGTTGCTCACTATACGTGCTCCATCTATCCTTTGACTCGCTCGATACCTAGTGCCTTCTGTTAACCGCCAAGCTTAGACCACTAAAAATACCCCGTCCGAAAAAAACTAAAAACAGATAAACAGCTCTCTTTTGATCATCATGAAAGACTACTTTAAATTCAGGCTCGACAGCCAAGCAACAAGTATTATCGAGACCCCATAGAGAACAGTAATGATAAGGGTTTCGATAGTGTTAATTTTTGTTAGCTGTCCTGACTTGTCAGACAACCAAGTATTAAAAGCTCTAGTTATCAGCGGCATCGCCACCCAAGTAAGCGACGCAACAATTAATAAGTTGATAAAGAAGTTAGTCGTCGCAAAAGGCCAACTCTCTACCAAAGGTAACAACCACATCGTAATAACCATAACTATCGGATATAACATCAATAAAATGAGCATGGCCATTTTCCACTGCGAGGGCGCGGTGTCTTGAGCTCGGCCACGAGCCCGAGAAAACCAATCCTCAAAGCCATGCCCTATCCGCTTTATTTTTACATCTTCAAAAAATCCTTCACCACGTTTTACCAATCGCTTATGCTCATCTGAATTAAGCCAGTTATCTAAATGCTTATTGGAGTCAAATCGAAATATTGCAACCCACTCCTCTTGAACCCCCTTTATTGGCTTAGTTAGACCAGCGCCCAAGAAGCCTGGATATTTTTTAAGTGCTTTATCAATTTCTTTCTGCCACTGCATATATTCACGAAAAAATTCAGGCTTCACTTTTTTGGATATCACAATCGTTACGGGCACTGTTAGTTGATCTGCACCAGCGATAACTTGAGATACTACTTCAACCGAGAATTTCTTCTCTAAAAAAGCAATTAGATCTTTTAGTAAATTATTTCCAAGAAACGTTTCAAGGTGAGCAACTGTATCAAATTGAAATATTTGAACCCACTCATTTTGGATATTAGAAACGGGCTCTAACAAATTCACCTCGAGCAGCCCATCACAATCTAGCGCAACATCCACCAGCTTCTGATGCCATGATCGATACTCATCCCCCAGGTACTTTGGCACCTCCTGAGACAATACAAGACAAGCACTGGAACCCTCTTCCATTATCTGGCAGCAGCCTCCGGCGGATGAACTAGAGATCAAAGTATTATGCAAGCAGAATGTATTTGTGTTCATTTTTGCGAACGAATGCTTTTGCTGAAAACTATCGCAACAAACAAACTTAGACGAAATGTCAGGACTGACATCAAGGGTAGCATTTGGGAAGTAACGCTCCGTACGAATGACGGAGCGGTCTGCAGAAGTGTCGCCTATTTGGGTGACACTTCCGCTAGAAAAATAAATGCGCGAGCAATCAGCTAGTCAGGCTTTCACTAACAACCAGTACTTTGCCGTCACGCCCGCCTGCCGCAGCTATTCGTACCGCTTCTTTAATTTCAGACAGAGGGTATGTGCCATGAACTGGTGCAGATAACTTACCTTCCGCTACAAGCTTTGTGATAGTGCCAAAAACTTCCTGTTGCCGCTCTGGGGATGCCGAGCCGAACCATTTGGCCAACCAGAACCCGCGCACGGTGATATCTTTAAAGATGATCATCCCCGGTGCGATAACGCAAGGTTCCCCACTAAGCGCGCCATAATTCACTAAGGTTGCGCCATTTGACAGAGCTTCGCCCATACGAGCAGTTGCCATTCCACCAACAGCATCAATGCCTAGCTTGATCTCAGCACCACCAGTAGCCTCAGCCACTCGCTTACCCAGGTGCTCACCATCCACGAGAACCACATCAGCGCCTGCGGCCTTCATCGGCTCAATCAAAGACTCACGGCGGACAACATTGATCACTTTCAGGCCCCGCAACTTGGCCAGGGTTGTCAGATAAGACCCCACACCGGAATTTGCGGCATTCTGAATAACCCAATCCCCCTCCTTGAGATCTACAAATTCGCTCAACAGCAAGTAAGCTGTTGGCGGATTAATCGTTATCATGGAAAGCTGTAGGGGGTCTACATTATTCGGGAGCGGAATCAGCCCCTGGGCATTGGCCACCATATGTGTAGCCCAGGTGCCGCTTCCTACCGGCAGGAGAACGACCTGGCCAATGGCTGGCGCGGTAACATTAGGTCCATGTTTGACGACCTTGGCAACACCTTCATTGCCTCCAACCGCAGGAAGAGGAGGCAACATCCCATAATCGCCCGTCAGGGTCAGAACATCTGAAGGGTTAATTGGAGCTGCCAGCATCTCCAGCAACACCTGCCCCTCTTGAAGTTCAGGGGTATCAAAGGACACCGCCTCAATAACATCCTGCGGCACTGGTCCGCGCTCTTGATATTCCGCCTTTAACATATCGCCGTATCCTTTTTCCGATTGATTATGAACAACGACCTTCACTCTGTACAAAATGTACCATGAACACTAGAGTTTGACGCTTATTAACAGTGGGGCCATTTAGCTTCCTCCTGATAAATCAAACCCATTTACAAATCGCCATTTGGATCTACTTATGTGTGGTTCAAGCTAGCAATTTCAAGTCAGCCACTTGAAGATACTAAAAAGGGAGAAGGGAAGAATACACCGCGCTTGGGACCCTATGAGGCATGGATGCCGATTAGGAGCTTACAGGGATGTATTCACAGCGTGTCTCGAGTGCGGTGTATTCTTTCCTTCCACCCCAGTAGTAAGTCCAATGAAGCAAATTGCAGCAGCGATAACAATAAGCAGAAAAGAAGTTAAATTAAGCAGGCCGAAGTAAATAACGGCACTTTTGTGTTCTACCCGATCAATTACCGCCTTAAGCACCGGGTCCGCAACAGCAAATGCAGGGTCAGGCTCTATCACAGAAGCTAGAATGGTATAATTCCTGCCCTTTATTGTTTCGAATACATGCAGTGTTTTTCCCATTGTTGACCCCCAAAATCCTGAGGCCTGTCACCGCTCTTACCCATTGCAACCTCGATCCCCTCCTCTAAAATTGCCCAATCGATAGCCAGCGTTTCAGAATGATCTTTATACTTTTCCTTATCAAGAAATTGAATACTCAACCGACAATTTTACTCGCGAAAATCAAGCACCCTTTCTGTCTGCAACTCCAGCTCGTAGGGCACACTTAGTTGCGATCGGAAGTTAAATTCACTTATCCCTTTTTTTGTAACATCAACAGGATACTCAACCGCTATCCATTTATATTTTTTATAGGAAACAGTTGCATATACCAGAATCAAAACCGCAACAACAACTAACACCAGCGCTGATTTAATGGTTAATCCCACACCTCCCCCAAGATACCTTCCTTAATACGTCACAGCTACACCCCTTGAGACCCAAGCAGAACCAAGAAAACACACAATGCAAGCCAAACTTACCATTTCGCAGTACCCAAAAGCAGGCAAGCCCATACTAAAAAGGGAGAAGGAAAGAATACACCGCGCTTGGGACCCTATGAGGCATGGATGCCGATTAGGAGCTTACAGGGATGTATTCACAGCGTGTCTCGAGTGCGGTGCATTCTTTCCTTCCACCCCAGTAGTAAGTTGCCAAGTAGCGCTCTCCAACACTGCTCAACGGACAATTATTTAAATTTATTAAAATAATCATCATGGAAAATAAAATATATAGCAAAACGTACCAGTTGGGAGTAGAGTCGTAGAGGCATCCCTAAAATAATCATTTAGATAGTTACAAGATGTATTTCAACAAAATTACAAAAAAAAATTTAATTTTCCAGGAATTCATCCTGCCTCGCTTGCAAAATATACAACCTGACCAAAGAGAACTTTTCAGTTCAAAAATTCTAAGCAAGTACAGAACACTATTATCAAAATCATATCGATTAATACCGTTAGCTTTATACTGCTTACGTATTAATTTCCACTTAAAAAACTTCAAAAAGTCACAATTTTTCTCAGCCACGATAATTCGTATTGCGAGCAGGACAGGAGAATAACAATGGGACTCTGCATTGACTCCAGTAATATCACGTTTATCACACAAGTAAGGGCTGCCCTGAATACTCTTGTCGGCGGTGTCGGTACCGCGCTTACCTATACACAGGAGCGATACCGAACAGGGGGGCGACATGTGCTGCGAATTACAGAGGGAGTTGGTATTTTGACTGCAGCTGGCTTGAGGGCAAACAGCACCACTCTGCTACGCCGACTAATTACCAGCCGCCACGACACCAGAATTACTGAGCACCACGCTCTCGGATTTCGTCCCGACCAGTGGCTGATGGATCAGGTATGGAGCGGCTTTAAGAGCTACCTCCCACTAGTAAGCCCGGACAGAGGCTTTATGGCCAAAGTGATGAGCAGCGGCTCCAGCGGCGTTGTAATGTGGAACAATACAGCCCTGCAAACCGCCAACCTGGCCAACAACGGCACCGTGGCAATGGGTAATTGCCCAAGCTATATCACCCTGGCCCATGAATTGGTCCACGCTGACCGCTGTAATCGCGGGCGATACCTGTCGGGAAGTGCAAATTCCACTTTCCTGGCCGATGAACGCCAGGCTCCCATGGGTAGAGTGCTCCGCCAGCAAAATGCTCCCTTAACCATGGCCCGCATTGCCAATGGCGGTCTAAATATTGTTTATAACAATATAACTATCCCAAACCGCAACAACCTGATCTCAACCAGGACTAGCGGCTGGATTTGGGTAGGTGGCTCCATGGAATTGCGTGAGGAGATCGCCACTGTCGGGCTCAGTGACGATGACGGTAATGTACCTACTGACCCGCTAGCCATTAACGAAAATATGATTCGGGCTGAACATGGCGTAGCCCAACGGATGAAGTATGGCCAGATCAGAAACCTGAACTAATCTCGCGCATATGGGCCCCGCCGGCACCAAAACCTGAGGCCGGTCCACCAAAGCAAACTGACAGATATGATCTGTACCTACTGCTAGCGGTATTAACTTATTTGATTTCTCTAGCAGTAGGTTTCTTGCCTTCCCCGCTTTGCATATTGCATCCGACCACAGCATGTCGTTATGCTTTGGCGGCTAGAATCACACCTTCCCTCTGTCTGGAAGGCACACAGAACACCTTGGTCAACATACAGCCAGATCATAACCATGATTGATTATGCCCTTATAAAACACGTCCACATGACCGCCGCAGCGCTCAGTATCCTGCTGTTTACCATCAGAGTGGGATTGGAGTTCAGCCACAACACGGGCTGGCGAAATGGCCCCCTGCGCTGGGTGCCACACCTCAACGACACTTTGCTGTTAGCTGCGGCTGCCGGACTGGTGGTTCTCGGCAGCTGGAACCCGGGTACATCACCCTGGCTAGGAGCGAAAGTAGCCCTGGTATTTGGCTACATTATTGCTGGCGTCTTTGCTTTGCGCCCCAACTTTTCCAAGCCAATCAGAATCACTGCCTGTGTACTTGCCTTCCTGCAAGTAGTCGCTATTTTCTATCTGGCGATGCACAAGCCCAGCTTGTAACTGGATGGCATTGAGCACTCTTGGTATCAACCTCAAATTGGAATCAACCCCAAACATCGTGCTCAATGCCTTTTATTTTAAATTTACTCCCATTGAACACCGGCTCACGCACCCCGGAAGACAACTGACTCTCGTAATCTGCCATTACCTTAAAGGCCACACCAGACAAAAGTAAGATAGCTATAAGGTTTGCCGATGCCATAAAACCCATCGAGACATCGGCCATACGCCAAAGAAAGACAAAGTTTTCCGCACTTCCCGTATCTGCCACCCAAGCCCCAAAAAGCACGAACATTAAAAACAATAGCCGATAACATAAAATGGATGTTCGGGTATGGTAGAGGTAATAAATATTGGTCTCGCCGTAATAGTAATTACCGATAATTGATGTAAAAGCAAAAAACATCAATGCCGTAGCAATAAAACTACTTCCCCAGGTACCCACCTCGCTCGCCAGTGCGTCTTGAACCAACTCAACCCCTTCCAAATTACCGACCATAAAGACATCTGCCACCAAGATAATGGCTGCCGTGGAAGTGCAGATAATAATGGTATCGAGAAATACCGATGCCATTTGCACGTATCCCTGCACCATTGGGTGTTTTACATCTGCAGCAGCAGCGACATTGGGCGAGGAGCCAAGTCCAGCTTCATTGGAAAACAGGCCCCGCTTGATTCCATTGGCCACCGCCGCACCAAAGGCCCCCGCCCCAGCCTCCTGAAACCCGAAGGCATTTGCCAGAATTTCCAACAGCACCCCAGGTAATTCAGCAATATTGGCGACCAACACATAGAATGCTACCAACAAGTAACCTATTGCCATAAAAGGGACAACAATACCGGCAAAGCGCGCAATTGAACGAATACCGCCAAAAACAATAATCCCGGCAAAGAGCGCAATAAAAAAACCCACCCATAAAGGGCTTACACCCCAAGCCCCATACAATGCGGCAGCCATCGTATTTGACTGCACAGCATTAAAGGTAAATCCGTAACAAATCATGAGAAAAACTGAAAAAGTCAGGGACAGCCATTTCCACTGTGGTCCCAGCCCCTTTTCAATATAATAGGCAGGCCCGCCGCGAAACGCCCCGGGAACATCGCCGCGCTCTTTGTAAGTTTGCGCGAGAGTATTCTCCACCAAACTGGTAGCCATCCCCAGCAAGGCCACCAGCCACATCCAAAACACCGCTCCGGGCCCGCCAGCGGTTATAGCCACAGCCACACCAGCAATATTCCCGGTGCCGATTCTCGCAGCTGCGCTAGTGGCAAATGCCTGAAATGCGGTTACTGAATTTTCATTTTCCTTATGGATGCCACGAATCATGACTTTGACCATATGACCAAAGTGACGAAATTGTATAAAGCGAGTGCGAATAGAAAAGTAGAGCCCCGCCGGCAGCAATCCTAAAATCAAGATTCCAAGCCACCAGATGCCACCGACGCCACCCCAGGCGAGCAAGTTTGCCCACTCTATTAGGGTAGTGAAATGATCCAGAAAATCTTGCATTACCTAACCCATTAACCGCTTATAGTTATAAATGCCGCCAGCCCGCTGGTAGTAAGATTAGCAGATATATGAAAAGTTAATTTTGAGCAGAAAATGGATCTGTAAAGATATATGACAGAGTTGGCGTAGAAATTATGCCAACCTCAAAACCTTCCTATTAACCTTGGAAGGTCTCAGAGAACGATATGTTACAACACTTTAAGCACAGCTAACTGCTAATTAGACTTAACAAGCTTTAAAGAATAAGATTTAGCAACTATAGCCACTTCAAAAGACTTTCAGTAAATCATCAAGAGCTTAAGAAGAACTGAATAGTAAAAAATTCATTCAATTAAACGAGAGCTACGTTCAACCAGAGGAAGCAGATCACAAGGTCTATTTGAATATTTCAATGCACTAAGCAAGGTTACATATTGGTGAGCTTTATTAGTTATATAGACGCTTTTTCACTCACTCCTTAGAAGCCCAAACCATGATTGAGCTTAACTCCCCAAGTGCCAGGACTGCCCTTTTATCATATTAAAAACCATCTATTTATATCAAAATTCAACCGCCTCAAAAGACATAATACTGAGGGGAAATACAAAACTAGTAAAATAAAATGATAACCAGAGAAGCTGTCAAATCCATGAGCCCTATTAATGCGCTGAAGATCATTCATTAAAACGACACTCCAACACCCTCAAGCGCGAAACCACTATAAAACTGACTTAGAAGACCAAATAAATATTTCGAATAAGAGTGGAAGTACCCTCACAGATCACATTTGAATTTCCTTCAATCTTCACTTTCTTCCCGGCCATTACAGAAGAAAGCAGCATTGAATATTGGGCCGCACCAGCTTCAGACGTCAAATAACCAGTCCACTGTCCACCACCACAAGTATCGTCAGACATATCTCCATCTAGTCTGACAATAAATCTATTACCTGAGGATGAGTCTGACTCAGGCGTTTTATGTACCTGTAGAAAATTAATCTCACCCTGCTCTTCAGGAAAGTCCGCAAAAACACTAGCAGAGAAAAAAATCAAAAATAACGAAAAAAATCTCACATTAACACTCCAATAAAAAATTATTATGCTTCTATCTACAAACGGGACAAAGTTAATTGTCCCGTTTAAAAAATCAGCAATACCTATCGCAATCTAAAATTACAAAAATCAGTTTGTCAACTGTAAAACCTGACCGTTTATACGGTGCGCTTAGCTTGATTCAATTTGCCTTACAGCTGTCGCACCACCTCTAGCCTAGACATATATCACTTTTACTTTTATTAATTATCTAATCAATAGAGAAAGCAATCTAATATTACCGCCAGCTGAACAGTTTTCATCATCGATTACCAGGTTTACTTCTTTTCCTGCTGAATGAGCGGTGAGAGCAATAGAAAGGATATGATCTAAATTCGGTGCATTTTCATCTGCCTGCACCATTGAGTTAGCATCACTACAATCAAGTGGATCAGGCATCTCATCCTTTAACATTAAGTTTACCCTTTTACTTCCCCATCCAAGAGAGATTTGCTCGATGCTTGTCCATCCGGAGTATTCTGCTGCATAGCTATTAGCACTCAGCAAACCTGCCACTATAATTGCTGCTAACTGACGTTTCACTATAAATCCTTATTCCTATTTTGGAATGATAACTGTTTCATTTGTACCAGTTATAATAACTTTGCCTCATTTTTTTACAAATGAGGTAAAATCCAACTTATCTATTTTATACACAGTGAATTTGTTCAGCAACTTATACGAAAGCAAATGTTAGAACCATATTGTAATTTTATAGATTCGAACCCCCTAACCACCTAACTAAACCTTAAGGTTAATACCCACTGACAGCGACTCTTGAAAGATTACAAATTAGCCCTGCGTTTTTAAGAGAGTAATCCATTTAATCGCAGTGAAATAGAAACGTCCAAATTCCATTGCACCTTTTTGGCGGACAGCTCTGTAGAAGATCAATTGATCTACTTGCTGTTGAGGCTGACGCTTTCACGTGCCAGGCCAGTCCCGAAGGTGATCGTGCAGCACTCTTTTAAGTCCCAGGATTTGGTGGATGTATATGCCCTTGCCAGCTGTATGACCGACCCATATCACCTTTTAACCAATAGGTGTCCTGAATTTTTCGCTTACTAAATCCTACTAATTTCCACCCAATATCCTAACACTATCTGTTCTGTTTTCATCCAAACCCACCGTTTCGAGCCCCAAGTAGAACTCCCCACGATTTCATAGCGCTTAACTCTAAACCAGAAAGAAATGGCCATTAGAATAGGCATCAGAAACAAAAACCAGAGAAGGCGACCCCGTCAAATCCGCCACTCGCAAAGTCTAACTATTACCTTTAAGAAGCTTTTAACCTTATTCGATTCGCCTTACAGTAATCGTTTAAAGCAGTAGATACTTTAAACTGTATAGATACCGGAAGCCCCATACTGAAAGCAGTCAAAAGAGTACTATAAGCCGCTGAACTGTTAACCGAATTCTGCTCAATGTAAAAGCCATCGGGGCAGCCTGCATTGGGCTCTGTACTTGGCACAATCGATATCGCCCACGCATTACTACCAGAAGGCCAAACATCTAACTTCTCAATCGTATCCGTATGAGTTACCCAGTCTTCAGCTAGCGCAGATGTACTCATTAAGAGTACTGCTAACATTGCAGTTATACTTCTTCTCATCAATATATCCTAAAAATCACTATAATAAAAAGGTGAGGCTTGCGTATCATAGCGCAATTTTGCACCTCTCCTACCCGGCACTCAACAATAAATTAAGCAGAATCAACGCTTCAATTAGAGTAGCAATCATCATAAGCTTTCTGTTTTAAAAGGCAAATACATTTTATTCACCATTCTATATAACTCACACAACAATTACCTTCTGGGTAGCTTGCTGCCCAAATCAAATATTTTCACATCGTTAAATTCACACTATTAACTTCAAATAGAGCTGATGCACCAACAATTAAAGGCATCAATACTTACACCAAATTCTGAGATGAATTAACACGGAACCAAAAGAAAAACAACGAACGTATTTCCGGACATCCATCAAAGAAGCATACTTGGTTTGCGATATCCAACTACATTACGAGCACAAATCTATAGACCTCAATATCGAACAAACAATCTACTTATATAGCACCAGTTAGTACTATCATCAAAATTAATTGTAACCTCTTTCCCTGCTGCCGCTCCTGCCAAAGCTGCACTAAACATCAATTTTAGCCCTTGTTGTGTAACACCATTCTCCCCCAGCACCACCCAATGGTGCTTTGGGTCATTACCATTAATACAAGCACTAGAATCGTCATCAAAAGTTACAACAAACCGACCATCCCCGTGAGGGTATACTTTCGTAATCGTTGAAGTAAACCAAACCTCCTCCGCAACTGCAGGAAATGAAAAAACAATTAGAAAAATAAAAGCATTTAACCTTAACATACAACCGCCCTAAACCCAGAAACTAAAAGCCAAAATAATTTACTGAAAAACCCCAACAAAGGCTGCGGGATTACAAGAATTACCGTACGCTCCACACCTTGACCATTTACCTACCAAAAGCCTATGTATTTACTAAATACAAAGCGAAAAAAATAACAACGCCTTGTCAGTTTTACTATATAGTTAAAGACTGCTCGCAAAATGCTAGCACCTTGCGAGTACAGCCCTCAATATTTAACAAACAATCTATTTATATAACAGGTGCTACTGCTACCATCAAAATTAATTCGAACTTCCTTCCCTGCTGCAGCTCCCGCTAAAGCCGCACTAAACATCAGGTTTAACCCTACCTCAGTCACACCATTCTCCCCAACTTTTACCCGATGGTACTTGGGGTCAATACCGCTTGGACAGCCGGGAGAGTCGTCGGCAAAAGTTATAACGAAATGACCATCTCCATGGGGATATACCCTTGTGATCGTTGAAGTAAACCAAACTTCCTCCGCAACAGCAGAAAAAGAAAGTAAAAACAAGCAAATAAAAGCTTTAAGCCTTAACACACTATCACCCTAAACTTACTAAATAAAACTAAAACAATTTACTTAAAGATTTCAATAAAGGCCGCGCGATTGCAAACTGAAGAGTCCTCATAGCTATATATAGAAACTTTTTTACCAGTGGTCAGCGCAGTAAGGGCAGCAGCGTAAGCCCGACTATGAATCTCCTCATTATTCCCTGCATTACCTGCCACTGATAACGGAAAGGTTATGGACTCACCGCTACACAAGCCATTACCATTAGCAGTCTTCACCGTAAACGACATACCATTTGCTGCGGTATTTGCGACTGCCGTAATCTCGACACTTTGGGCTATATATCCACCGGAAGCCCAACCATTTACCGAACACAGGGCGAAAAATTATAGCAACGCCTTCTTCATCACAATATTTCCTTTTTCTAAAGTTTCAACTTAAATAAAAATTTTTGCATACTACCACCATTCCCAGCACATTTATATCAATTAAGATTTATTGAACTCTAAACAACACCGTCGATTTAGCAGTAATTAGATAGACCCACTATCAATCTGCGCGGTGATACAAGCTCATTAGAATAATATACTAAGAAAGCCAGCAGGTATTCATACATCGCACCCAGGAACCATAAATGGAGAGCACATCTATATCCTGGGAGAAGCATAGAATTTATACCCACAATAGCTCCTCCTATACAACGACTGGCAAACCCAATTCTATTTGTGTGGCAATCTCGGAAAGGCAGGTAAAGATCCCCGACCGCCTGTTGGTAACGAGCGTCTAGGTATGCATAAATGATTATCCTTTCAGCTGGATCACTACTTGGAACTGGTGAACTGGAGTGGTCGACATTTAGCCCCAGAAAGCGCGGCACCATTTATGGAAATACTCCCCCTACTCTTAAACGGCTAGGCATCTCACCAAAGCACCGGCCCTAACCCAGCCGAAACTTTGAAAGCCGCTTCAAACGCCTAGCGGGAACAGCAGGAGCTGTTCGACAAGACTGGATCCTTTTCGATAAACGCTGAGCACAAAGTATAAACGATTGCCGGTGCTCCCTTTCTAGCACACCCTATTAATTTACACCCAACACCCTAACACTACCCCCTTCCGTTTTGATCCAACCCCTCCATTTCAAGCCTGAAGGAAGCTCCCTGTGACTTCATAGCACTTAGTACTGAATAAAATAAAACAATTACTAAAAATCGACCACAGCAGTTTGCTGGGGCTTACCGAGCAGGGGTGCCACTTCCAGTCTTTTCCCGTTTATCATGGCATGTTGGATTTCTGGATTGGCTCTTTAAACAACTCTTCATCCATCAGAAAAATCAGGACTCTCAGCTTTCTTTCAATCGAAGATGATAAACTCCTTGAGACCAAACCTCCCCCCATGACTGTGAGCAGGAAGAAAACTGATCCTCCCGAAACCATAGGGTCACCTCCTTTCCTGTCGCATGTGCAGTTGTTAGAAGGGTTAAAGCTGCCTTACAAGATTCTTCAGCAAACTCACCCACGGTCTCAGTAACCCTGCAAACTCCTACACTATAAAAATTAGTATCTCCAGTACTATCTTTTATACTAGCGTGAACATTTCCATTTGCAGCAACTTCTACTGTAGTAACATTGCCAGTACAGGTCTGGCCAGCAGAATAAGCGTTAACAGAGGCAAGAAGACACCCAAGCAATAAGTAATTTCCGTTATTCAAAATTCATCCCCAAAATATATATTTTCATCAGCATTCATCATAGTGAATTTATTGAGGCTATACGCCTCCAAATTAACTAAAGATTTATTATTTTGATTTTATATTACTATAGGTTTTTGGTAAACCACAGGCTCATAACAATTCATAGGCATACCAAGCATCGATTAGAATTCTCACTCAACCCCCAAATCAAACAATTCGTTACCGATTCATAGGGGGCACATCAAGCAATCCGATATTGCACTTACATAATGCAAGCGGTTATACACAGCCACCCTAACAAGCACCATATTAAAATTCCGGAAAACAACAAACAACCCCAATAAAAATGCACCCACCTTAACCCCACTTACGAAAGACAAAGAAATATTTATAGCTTCCCCGTTATATTACCCGCCACCAATAACCGCCCACATGATATCCTTACCTCAAAAATCACCACGCACGGACAGCATACATAATAGAAACAACGCAATAAGAGAACTCAAAACTAAGAAAAAAGATTAAATTAATAGCAATGATGCAGCCTTAACCATTACTTTCCTTATGACCAACTAAAAACTAGCGCCCCCATACCTTTGCGACACTATATCTCACATTAGAAAGAAAAGTACTTCTGCACAGTTATGAACCACGCTGAAACCCAGACTAGCACCTTTTGGGAAAGGCTATTCAAGATTTCCAGCATGGCCGAGCGTTCAGTTCAGAAAGCCTCACCAGATTACAATGAAGGAAGAAAGTGCGAAGAGTGAATTAGCCTAAAGCAAGAAGACTTATTGGATATCAGCTGGTACAAGCACAGCCTAATGAACCTATCATCACTAAGAATCTAGAGCTTAAATTTTATAGACGAGCCTAGATGCATCGAGAATGCACCTAGGCCGATAAGCTTATTTAAGCAACTTAATATGTGCTGCTCCACTACATATTGAGCTGTCAGAATAGCTATATATGCTGACTCTTTTCCCGGCAGTTAAGGCTGTAATGGCTAAGCTAAATGCTCTGTTATGAATACCTTCATCCCCGCCTTCGTTGCCTGCAGCACCAAGAGGAAAACCTATTGTTGTATCTTCACATGGATAATTTCCATCACCATCAGTCACAACCACTGAAAAGCTTTGGCCATTAGAATTGGTATTTGTAACAGCTGTTACCTCAACATCTGTAGCAATCCAACCTTTATCTGCAACTGCCTGCATGGAAAGCGCCATTAAGCTAGTGGCTATAATTTTCTTCATCATTACTTCCAGTGTAGTTTCTTAAATAGAAGTGAAAATCTTATTATTCTTGCCGGACAAGGTCAACTTGACTGCCCGGCGAGGTGGCTTATCTACCCCTAATCGCCACCAAGAAAACTAATGTTCTACTTAGCACAAACCCGCCTTCCAATAAGCTTACCCAAAGGAAGCGAACAGCGTCTACTTCTAGTTATTCAAAATATAAGAAGTCTCGACTAAATCACTACTTGGAGCTTATAGGCTGAAGTGGTCAACACTTAGGTTCCAGAAAGCGCGTCTCCATTTCTAAGGACGCCCCCTATACTCGAACGCCAGGGAGTACCACCAAAACACTGGTTGTATCTCAGCCGTAATTTTGAATACCGTTTTAATGGCCTGACTGGATCGCGACAAGCTTGCATCAAACTCGGGAAACGCTGGGTACACGGCATCAGCGATCGCTGACGCTACCATTCTGGAGCACCCTGCTGATTATTTTCTCCATCCCTAGCTACCCCCACTCCTCTTGGCTTTTACCTAAAGCCTCAATTTTTAAAGCCAAAACCTAATTCTTGCTCCTTTCAACCCACGGGCGTCCAGAAACACCTTCCACATCTCACCCAATTAAAACTAAGTTATAATCTTTCTAAAAATGAACTTAATGTTGACGGATTGGTAGCAGGGCTCACCAACCAAAAACCAATGCTTGAGAAATAAAAACAATCTTAGTTATAAGCGCCATGGAATTGAAACAAGGATCAAAGGCTTTCTCGAACCTACATGCACAACCAAGCAGACTAAATAGATGGGATGGCAAACGATATAAATTTGCACCTGCTAGCGCAGCGTAGTCAAAGTATTGTATCATACAGCCTCTACACTAACACCTTTATATTTTTTACAATTTACTACAAGGAAATCAAAATGAGAATTTTGGTAGTGATTTTGCTGGGATTTTATTCCGCATTCAGCAATGCTGAGTTTACTTATTCAGGAAAGATTTCCCAAATTCATACAGGCCCCCAATATACAAGCTCCGAAGATGAAGGAAAAGTCTTTATTGAAACTGAAGACGCTCCAACCGGAGAAGTAGCCTGCTCAACAAATACCAGTTTTTCATTTGCTTTCATAGGAACCACTGAAGAGGGGAAGATGTATTTAAGTATTCTTTTATCAGCACTGGCAGCAGGAAGAGATGTGGTAATAAAGAGCACAGATGACTGTAGTATTTATTCAAATGTTGCTGATTTAAGAAATCTGTCTATACATTAATTTAAGCAGCAAAGACAGGTTAGCATATTGATGTACTGGGGGATGGCTACTTCACCATCCCAATTAATACTATTAAAGTCACCTTAAGGCTGAGCGGGCTCAGTTCAGGCGGTACGACAACCTCGGTAAACTCTTAGTACAAGGTATAACCGACTAGTTACACTTTCTTATGTGGAACTTTTGAACCAATACAGTCGGCATATAGTCTCTAGAAAACGCGGTGCTATTGCCGGCAGCGCTCTTCCTGCCCACGAGTGATTGGGTATCAATTCCAAGCACGGGTTTTACTTCAATCAAAACTTGGAAGGCCGATTTACAGGTTGGGCGAGTTGAGTAGAGGCGGTGGAGAAAGCCAGCAGCCTCTTGCATTATACTAATCGCCCTTCAGCTAAACTTCTACTTAGATATAGAGCCCTACTTTTATTGCGAATACGCAAATACCCTCTAACTAGAATTTTCTCACCATTGAAGCTGGATGGGCTATTTATGACCTAAATTACGAAAACAAGCTTTACATGATTCAAACCACACCTATTCAAAGCTACCAATCCAAAACTTATAATTAAGAATCTACAAAAAATTACCGTGAAACCTTCCTACAACTTTCAATCTATGGGTGCCCCATGCCCTATTCATAGATGAATAGGCCATAAAATATAGGCACGAAAATAATCTTATTGGATTTTATTCAGTTTGTTTTAGTATCAAAGCTGCGTAGAATTGACAGATATTTATCGATATTTTGGCCGTAATTGAGTATGCCTGAATAGGCTCGCAGCCAAAAGATCAAGAAACCCAAGAGTTTTCTAAAACCCATCTCTCAAAGAAGAACGGTAGCGTGACGTAAGAGTAAGTAAAAGGCGCTGACCCAAGGTGCGGACACACCAGGGGCCAGCTAACCAAATTGATATCATACCTATCAAAGTGGCTCAGTGGATAATACGCTAGAAACCCGCTCGTCTTCAATAAAGTGGAGCAGATTCAGAGGCCTGAAGAGATTCTTCAAGCCCTGGCAGCGTTGCGTCTGTCTTTTCTTATTCTACGCTTACCGTTCTCGTGCACCGCCCTTCACTTCTGCCAGCCATTACTTATCAAGCATCCCCCATGCGGAAGATCCGCACACGATTTTAGTTTCTGTAGGAAATGACCATGTTGATTTTAAAGCGCCGGACCGGCGAGAACTTAAGAATTGGAACCAATATCTCAGTTACGGTGTTGGAGGTTAAGGGCAATCAAGTGAAGATAGGGATCAATGCCCCCAAATCCCTGCCTGTTTACCGCGAAGAGATTTATATGCGTATCAGAAGGAGTGGCCAGTGAGAAACTGAATATGCCGAAAGGACTGCCCTTTCGGCTGGATCACTATTTAGAACTAGTGGACTGGAGCAGTCGACATTTAGACCCCAGGAAGCGCGGCTCCACTTCTGAGAAGGCTCCCCCATACTCGAACGCCTGGGTATACCACCAAAATACTGGCTGCATCTCAGTCGTAATTTTTACAGCCGTTTTAAAGGCCTAGTGGGTTCAACAGCAGCCGCTCAACAAGCCTGTTTCCAGTTCGATAAGCGCTGAGTGTAAGCGACTGCCGGAGCTTCTTTTCTACCACACCCGGCTAATTTACACCGGTTTCCCAACACCTTCCCTTCTGCTTTAAGCCAAAATCACTATTCCGAGCTCCAAGCGAAACTCTTCAGGACCTCATGACGCTAAGCTCTGAACCAAGATGAAATAGCGGCTAAAGATCGACGCCAGCAATGCTGCTAGCGCCTCTCTCCAATCTATAGGTGTCTAGATTTGTCTACCTATGGGTGCTTGTAATCATCAACGGATGAGTCCAACTTTAAAAAAAAACGCAACGCCCGATCAAACTCAGGCAAATCAATTTTTAAATCTCTCAACATATAATCATCAACCCAAGCTAAGCTATATGTGGTCTGAAAGGAAAAGTAAACCTCACCAACCTTAACCTCTATGATTTTACATGTCGGGTGCAAACCGCCATCTACAGACTTTGTATAATCACCACTATAGAACCCCTCCTTTAAATCAAGGAATCTGTCCTTCAATACTGGGGTTGCAGGAAAACTCTTTCGCAAGATCTCCCCGCTCTCAATCCAAGCATGCATTACTCTATCATCTTTTATCGCAACAAACTGCCCATCAAAATAACCATAATCTGCCATTCCTTGCTCAATCAAGATATATGCATCAGCACCATTAAACTCTCCCAGTAATTTTCTAAATTCTTGCTGTACATTGGGAGACGGTAAAGTTCCCCAGTTTTTTTTGCAATCATTGAAAACGTCCGCAAAAGTAATCGGACTTACTATTAGGGTAAGTAGAAAAGACCACCGTAACAACAAGGCCAGCAGTCGCTCTGTTAACCTAGTCAACACTTTGTAATCCTTATTAATGCGGGGGTATCGCCTGACCATAACTATCTCTTTGCCAAGTTTTCCTAATCTCATTCATCGCACCGACTGTATCGATCTCCCACTGCTTGTCAGTACCATACTTTTCCGTAGAAACTCGATATTGCCGTAAAACACCTTCACCAAGTTCAACACTATGAATAATCTCATGAAAGAACACCTCCCTAAATGGCATTTGCACTTTTAGAGAATATTCATTTTGAGTTCCCCACACCCAAAGATTGCTTGCCTGTCTTTGATTAATCAAAATTACCGATGGCATTCCATCCTCAAAAAAACCACTTCCACTCGGCACAGGAACTACTTGTGTTTCACCCTGATGCATAGCAACTATTACAGGATGATCAATATTTGCAAGCCGTTGCATCCATGACGAGGCACTAGTTGTGTTGTATAGGGCACTATTTGAATTAAGTTCAGATAACCCGGCATTTATTTCTTGCCTTAGCTCACCTGGGACATTCCCATAAAAGTTAATAGTACCGTCTTTACAACCATCCGATACTTCGCACAAGCCCTCATATATTCTTTTCCCAAGGAAACGTACCGCATCAACATTCAACGAATCTGAAGCCCTAAAAGATGAATTCGGACCAAATAAGTGTACGGAAATGGATCTAAGGACTGAGCCATCAAACCCACCACCATTCTGATAATCACCCTGTGCCGAATACTCATAGAATTCAACACTATCGTTGTTATCCCTGGCAAAGGTCGCAGAAGAAGCCCCCTCCGGTGACTGGGCACCCCCTGCGCCTTGTGGAGCCCAGAAACCTTCATGGTCCGGATTCTGACCAATACTAAAACTATAATTGCCATTCGAATCAGCACCAACCTGGCAACGAGAGCTACAGATATCATACCAGAGCTCTTTAGCATCCTTCTTAAAATCCCCCCAGCTGTAATAACCGGTAGGGTCAGTCAAGGTCAGGGGATTGCCTTTTACATAGCTATAGCGGTTATAGCCCTGGGTATCCTCAACTCCATCAATCATGGGGTCCGCTTGCAGGAAGCGACCCAGATTGGGGTCATAGATACGGCCATTCATATGGATAATGCCGAGGGAGTCCACCATCTCGTGGCCGGTAAAGCCGTGAGTGGTGATCTCGTTCAGGCTATCCATCAGCTGGTAGTTGCTACCGATCAGGTCACTGATCTCCAGGGAGTCCCAATCGCTATCGCGGCGCTTACCCCAGGGATCGAAGGCCATACTCTGGCTTTCGAGCACACTGCCATTTTCATCCAGCACCACATCGGTAGAGCCAATATGGTCTGTGAGCAGATAGCGTTCCGTTAGGGATTGCTGCTCATAGGCACCGTTGGTTTCGTAGGTAAATACGGCACCGCCGGGCAGGTAGCGCTTCCAGTGGTAGCTTCCTTCAGACTGATAATGAATCCGCTCTACGCCACCCAAATAGAGGGTGGTAACCACCTCACCGTCGGAGCGGGTGTCGACACGCTGATAGCGGGCGCGATCCGGGCCATAGGTAAAGGCGGTGCTGTCACCACTCTGCGTATTGGTAATCAGGGACGGCTTATCGAAAGTGGTGTAGGTGAACGCCCTGCCGGTGCTGTCGGAAGTCAGGTTGCCATTGCTATCGTTGTAGGCGTAATCCACTCCGGCTGCTTTGGTAACCGCGTGGGGCTTGGCACTTTCATACAGATAGGCTGCACCATCTTTGCTGAGGATATTGCCGATACTGTCGTATTGATACTGGGTGCCAGTAGCGTCGGAGTTACAGCTACTGGTGCTGGTGGTATTGGCATTAACCTGTAACAGGCGGTTGAGGTTGTCGTAACAGAAGGATTCCTTCTTGCCAGTACGCTGGTTATTGCGGCTTACCAGATTGCCTACGGCATCCCAGCCGTAAGCCATTTGCTGAACGGTAGTCGCAGATGCGGAATTATCGGCCTTTTGCGATAACAGGCGTCCGGTGGCGCTATCGTAACCATTGTTGATACGCACTTTACCGCTATTAATGTCGGAATCCGTTACCTGGCCACGGCTATTGGAGCTAAGCACCCGGTAAACTTCACGCCCGGTATTCAGGTCGGTGACATATTCCAAAGCGCCGGTATTGGTGTAGTGCTCCTGGATACCACTGGTGATACCGTTTGCACCGTTGGACACTTCACCATCCAAAACATCGTACTGGTATTGGGGCCGGCCGAAGCTATCGTACCCCACACTTGACGCAAAAAACTCTTCATTCCCCACAGTGCCGAGGCCTGTTGCCACAGCGGTCTGCTGCCCCAGGGAGTTATATGAATAGATCGCACAATAGTGGGATGTGCCGGTATAGCACTGCTCATCATTGGCACTTGCTGACATGACGACAGCAGTCACTTTGCCGAGCGCATTGGCAACCGAAACACCAGCAGCATCTTTATCGTCGTAGTACCAACGGGTATGCCCCTCTTCACTGCCGGCGGCTGTGTAGTCGGTGCGACGCTGTGGGCGGCCGTAGTGATCGTACTCAGTGACCGTGCGCTGCTGTTTGCCATCTTCCTGCTCAACCAGGTCACCAAACGCATTGTAGGTGTAAGTCCAATCGCCCTTATCCGGGTCGGACATGGCCACTTTGCGGCCACGGGCATCGTATTTGGCGCTAATGGTAATACCCAGGTTTTCACCGGAGCGGCCGTGACTGATAACCTCTGTCACATTACCTACCGGGTCATACTGATATTCCACCGTGCCTTGGTAGTGATCCAGGATATAAACCGCTTCACCCAAGGCGTTGGTCTTTTTCGTGCGATTCTGGCTACCTGGGCTGGTGCTGGTGGAAACCACCAGATTATTTTCCAGGGTCAGCTCGGAATTACTCACCGTATTGCTATCCGGCAACTCTACGGAGGTGATTCTGGAGTTCAGGTCGTAGTAATTGGTTGTCCAGTATTCGGCAACGGTGCCCTTGGTATAAGGTTCACTTTGTCGCTCAACCCGGCCCAGTTCGTCGTATTCCGTATCGGTAACAATAATCTGGCTTTGGGTGAGGCCCGTGGATTCCTGGCGCAACTGGCGACCGAGCATATCGAAATAGGTCGTGGAATAAGCCCCTGTTTCACTGGTGGTCAACACATAGGTGGCGGCATCGCTATGACTACACTTTGAACCACTACAGATTCCATATTCGGTAGTTACCGAGGGAGCACCGTCCGTCGCCCTGTAAGTTTCACGCCCAAAGGCATCATATTCATAAGTCGTGGTTACATAGCTAGAAGCCGAGGCATCCAGGTAAGTTCGGGTCTTGGTGGGTAACCCCATATCATCGCGACTCACCACTTCAGAGAGTAAGCGATTATCAGAATCTCTTACCTTATCGACGTAGCGCTTATCCGCATCATATTCTGAGTAGCTTGTACGACTCGGCTCTGAGGCTTGCTCAGTTGCTTTTTTAGTTGTACTTAACCGATTTGCATAATCGTCGTAGGTGTAGGTCGTCGACAGCTTAATTTCAGCGGCGTCCTCACCACTGTATTCGGGCTCAATATGCTCTGCTTTTAGTAAGCCATACTGACTTCCGCCCTCCGGGTAGTACTCAAAAGATACTTCCCGAGTCTCAACATCACTGCCGCGAGTAGTGGTAATTTTAGTGCTGGTAACCCGTCCTTTTTCTCGGTACCAGGTCTCTCCATCGAACCCATTCTCTTGAACAACTTTTTGTACTACACCACCTGCAGCATTTTTGGTGCTTACCGTGGACTCTTCGAGATTGCCATAATCATCATAAGTGTTTTCAGTAAGCACGGTTTTGTACTTACTACCTGCGGCAGCGCCATCACTCTTGAGCAAGTAGAAAACTTCAGTAGATTCTTCGGTATACGGCCAATAGGGCGCTGTAGAGCCTCCACGCTTGGAGAGCGTATTGGCTTGACTATAGAGCAGCTTACCTTGAGGCGTGTATTTCTTAACACTCAAAGGCATCCCGATATAAGGGAATTCTTGAGCGAAAGTTGTTGTGGTATACCCAGTACGGCTATCTGTCGTAGTTATTTTTTCAAAACCCAAACTACCGCGACCACCGCCCTGGAAGCGCAAGCCTTCATACTTATAGGTTACTTGCTCAGTATTATTGGCGCTGGAAGCCGTGGGCATGGAAAACTCAAGCTGGGAGACTATGTAGCTGGTTCCACCAATATCAAATACGGGAGACCCGTAATCCAGCAGCGCAGCTCCCTGCCCTTTTACATAAACACTCGTATCCGTTAGCGGCTTATATGTGAAAGTGGATTCTTCGCCCAAACCACCATTTACCGCTTTAATAACATTGTTAGCTGTATAAGAAGCATTTGGTGCATAAAAGTTTACGTAGTGGTTGGTTGTGCCATCATAAATTCGTGCGTACTCCTGGAATCCATCGCCATTTAAATCGGCATAAGTTGCATGAATGCTATCACCAGAGCCAGCCGATATACTTGTTTCAATGACGCCATCAAAGCCGTTGCCATTCCACAACTTAACTTTTAACTGATCTCCAGGCCAAACGATATCGACAAAACCATCATGATTAAAATCAACCAGCTGAATTTTTTTTCCTGTAATTTCTGGCAAGGAAATATAGTTATCCAGGTCGCCATCATCCGATAAGGCATAAGACCAATCATCATTTTCATCCTTTAGGATCATATCCGTCAGGCCATCGTGATCAAGGTCTGCGGGAAGCCAAATATAGTTATGAGTATTAGCCTCCTCCTGGGTGGAACCTGAAAATGTACTCGTTGAAAGAGTAATTTTTCTCCAGTCTCTATAGGTTTTAATGCATTTACGAGTAAAGGGCACTAAAAACTCTGTACGACCATCCCCATCGGAATCAATAACCTCCATAGAGTGTAAATCACCAATCTCTATAGAATTTTCACAAACTTCGCTTGTTGAATTATCCGGTACAGCAATAGACTTACTAGGGCTGGTTGGATAGGAAACCATCCCGTTATTCCCTCTTTCAGCATAATAGAAGCTGATACCCTTTTTATCGGTATCCCGGATAATCAGATCACCTAGTCCATCACCAGTAATATCGGATAAAACACTTTGTGTACCCGCACCGGAAGGAATGATCACAGTTGCTGTCGAAGAAAACTTAGTGCCATCAAACAATCTTACGGCCCAACTGTTATCTTTCTGTCGATGAATAAAATCTAATTGACCATCACCATCGTAATCCAACAGATTCCAGTCATAACGTAGGTAGTAATAGGCTCTTATTGAATGGTTGGTGTCCTGAACATCCCATTTCTCGCCATCTGATAAAGCAACCTGCAGGTATCGCTCTTCATCATCGTTCTTATAGAACCAAATGTAGTCGTCCATTCCATCGCCATTTAGGTCCGCGACACGCCCAGGCTGGAACCTATTGGCATTGGAATGGAACTTTATTTTTGTATACTCCGTGGGATTAAATCCTGGAGCATCTACCACCTGCCAATCAAATGTAGTGGCCGCCGAACAACTATTTCCAACACACTGTTGGATACTGTACAGGCGACTTAGGGGAGGGTTTTCAGTGCTGGGCGACTCATATAAGTAGCCAAGGTTATACTCCCTAAAGCTAGCGCCATTATTAGTAATAGAGACTGCCTTAAGGCGACGTTTCAATGGGTAATCACCCACCATTAGGTTCGCGGGAACAAAGTCCAAGCGGCTTTCGTATTCAAACTGAATAACTGCATTTGCTTCAGAGCCTGCACCAAAAGCATACTCTATGCGGTCAATCCTGAAGCCACTACTATCTTCTATGTAATAGTATTCTATGGCGTTATTGCCCGAACTATCGTAAAGCTTATCGAGAACAAATGAGTCGCCGCCATTGTTAATAGTGTAGTAAGCGGTCTCACCACCTTTGGTCGTTACCTCAAATCCTGTAACACTGCCGCTGCCAGTAGCCTTAAAGCTGCGAAAGTCATTTAGTTCGGATGCATAAGTAGAATTAACGGATCCGTAGCTACCACCAGTGACAACCAAACGCTGCCCATCAACACAAAAGCGGTCTTTTTCACCAAGCAACACCTCTGAATCATCATGTACCAATGTACGATGGCAATAACGGATAATAGACAGGCCAGAGATTCCCCAACCTAACCCCATTAAGCCATTTCTACCTTGGCTGGAATAACCAAGGGACAGCTCGGGAGCATGACCGCCTGAACCTTGCGGAAGTTCTAGCTGTAAATTATAGGTTGCAGCTCCGGAAGGGGAGACTGCTGCAGCACCTGAGAGACTGCCAGCAATATTTGCACTTTCCAGCTCAGGTTCAATAAGTTCAGTTTCTGTAGTAGGCATGCCAGATACTGATAAGTAGGCGGTATCCGCTACTAGATTACTTCCAGATTCAATAACGAGATCATCCGCCCCATTACTATTGATATCATCAATATAAATACCGTTGCTACGATCGTTAACTAACTCTGCTAGAGTTTCATCCCTTAGGTCATCAGCTCCAGAGGGGTAGCTAAACTGATTAACCCCATAAACAATAAATGGGAACTCCCCGTCTAACTCACCTCGAAAAAGAAAATCAACCTGCCCATCATTATCAAAATCACCTACAAGGTAATCCGTCCCTAGGGTAAGCTGAACTGCATCAGCCAAAAGGGTTTCTGAAATATTGTCATATTCTAGATAGTGAGTATCGGGTCCAAACCAGGGCTTAACCTCCGAACCATATATAGTAAATATTGGGTTTGGTGGCAGCGTAATAGGAGTAGCTATATCTCCATGTAAAATAAGAAGCCTTTTGCTACTGTAAAAGTGATAATCCAAAAAACCGTCACTGTTGTAATCACCAACAAAAACAGCATACCCATAATTGTCCAGGGAAAAATCTAGGGCTGATACAGGCAAAGAAACTTCAACTTCTTCAGACTCCTGCCCGCTACTACAGACATAATTTCCAGTTCCGTAGGCACTAAATTTGCACGTCTTTACTAGAAATTCAATCGATCCGGTGTGCTGCAGATCAACACTAAGAGATTTCGGCTGATCAGCATCTACTTCATCTAAGTCCTGCCATTCACCGGCATTCACACGAAACTCTAAATCGTAGTAGTCAGCACCAGAAACTGAATTCCAGGTGAGATCTATTGAATCTCCGAGCGTACCCACTGTATCACTGACAGAAACACTGGAGGGGGATGATAGGGCTTTGAGTACTTCAGTGCTGCCACTGTCAGTTAAATTCCACCCTAGATCTGTTTCATCTATCAGGCGAACTGTAATGACATAATTATAAATCCCCTCTCCGTAGCCACTTACCTCAAGGTCATCTTCCCTTGTAAGCGTTACTTTTCGGATTTGCCCTACACCTTGCTTTGACTCAACGATTTCTGCACTGTCTATGAATGACCAATCAACTCTAACGGTATAATTACCAGTTGAGGACTGCGATGGAACAGAAATATAATTTTTTGCAGTTGCAACTGCGCTAGCTGCCATTAGGCATATAATTACTGCGAAGCGGGCTAGCCAACTAGAGCGCGCCCCACCAAATTCTGCCCATGAAACACAACTCTGCACAAAAACCCCCAACCCCAGCAAAAATTAACACTTGACGACAAATTAAGCGTTGAATGACAGTCTCTTATTTATTAGTTGAGACCATATTGACGAAAATACCTTAAGGAAAAGCATTTCATCTTGATATCCGCAAACCGCGCGCGAGCCTACCAGACTAAAGAAAAGAATTCTACCGGGGGAATGTAAAGATTGACCGAGCTTCAGCTATATAATTGATTTAATAAAAGAAAATAACAATCAATAGCCTAAAGACAAGGCCGCCGACATAAGGAGGGACTCTTTGGGATAAGTGAAAAACTTAAACAATATAAAGGCCAGCTCTATAAGCACTTCAACAAAAATATTAAACAGAGGGTGATTAATTCAAGAGGCGCCTAACACAAACCCGCAGATACCCTGACACAAATTCTTTCAGGTCCCCGGGCCGTAAAAAATATTTATCAAACCCGCTCAAAGATTTATGATACCCTCAACACATACGCACTCAATTGCAATCTGGCCTTTTAAACTACCCCGAAATAACTATGAAACTAAAAAAATCACAATCGGCATCCTGCTTTCCTTTATATCCACAGCCACAATCGCCGATTCCGGCTTTATTGTGCAAGGCGCCACAGTTACTAAGGTCTCATCAGGCGGAGAGAGTACTTTTGGGTTTAATGTCTCCGGCGGAACAGGGATTTGCGCCGACTCACGAATCAAATTTGATGTGACCGCGGTTAACAATAGTGTCGATGCAATGAATAGAGCCTATTCAGCATTAACTGCCGCATTAGTATCAAATAATAAAGTTGATATTTGGGCAACCGATACTACCGATTGTGATACTGCCTCATCTGTTGACATTCTAAGCTCTTAATCTTGGGGCCTCTGAAGCAGGCTGATCCTAACTGTACGCCAGGCGCGGCCAGTAAAACCTAGCTACAAGCCCACCCCAATCATAGATTATAAGAATATTTTTACTTATTGATAAGAACGAATATATTCCGGCCCCTTAACGGTGTCGCCCCATATTCCCAAATCAACCGCACTGCAACTACCTACATCTAGGTATTTGAGTTTTACTGTTTTTTGCGCAACAGCCGCGGCCATTATTGCAGAGACCCAAATTTTGCAGACCTCAACACTAATCTCATCATATTCTTCTTTTACATTACACATCCTTTGCGATTCATCAGAGCTATTCCTGATAGCAAGCCAAAAGCCATAAGTACATTTTTAAAGCTCACAAGAAAAGCCCCTTATATTTAAACATGAAATAATATTTAAATATAAGTAAATAGTCGATATGTAAATGGCCAAAAAAATAAGCTTTACTCGGCATTAAACTTTTTAAATAAAAATATAAAGAATAAAACTAGGGAAACTTCAAGTCATATTTATGAAAATACCAAAGAGTAGCCCGGCTCAAATCCCGGGCGCTCTAAAAAGCCAACACCACCTCTAACAAAAAATCTCCCGCGCCCGACTCGGTGACACCACCTTTCGCCCAGTCTCTTCAGCTACAGCCGCAAGAGCCTCAATCAATTGACCATTCCCTGAAGTCCGCTCTCCTCCCGGCAAGTAAAAGGTATCTTCAACTCCAGTGCGCAAATGGCCGCCCAATTCTGCAGTCTTGCGATGCACCGGCCAGATTTCCTCACGGCCGATCACTGTGCTCTGCCATAAGCAGCCGGGCTTCATATATTTTGGAATAATCTCCAGTAAATTGGGGTCGGCAGGCATACCTGAAGCCACTCCCATCACCAGGTTGTAGTTGGGCTTATCCACCATCCCTACATCCGCATACATTCCCACAGAGCGAACGATACCGATATCAAAGCACTCAAATTCCGGGCGGGTACCGGTCTCCCGACAAACTGCCAACAGCTCCTCTACCTTATCAACCGGGTTATCAAATACCATGGGTGGCCAAGCCCAGGTGCCGTTGGATCGCGCCTTTAAATAGTTCAGGCTTCCCGCATTACAGGCGGCAATTTCCGGCTTACCGGCACGCACACAACTCAAGGGGCCTTGCTGATCCCGTCCGATAGTGCCAGTTGAAAAATTTAGAATAACGCCAGGGCATTTATCGCGAATTGCATCGGCAATTTCCAAGGCTATTTGCGGGTCCCAGGTGGGTAAATGGCCTTTATTTTCCTCTTGCGCGCGGAAATGAACATGCATAACGGAAGCCCCCGCATCGTAGGCTTCACGGGCGGATTCCGCCATTTCCTTGGGGGTTACCGGGACCGGGTGCTGCTGGGGGTTGGTAAGCACTCCGGTTAGGGCGCAAGTAATCACCACTTCATCAGACATCGCTGGCTCTCCTGAATTATCTTTGTTAAGGCCGCTGTTTACAGGGCTATCCAGCGTGTGCGCGTCGCTCCGACAACACCAACTGATCGTAAAAGGACCAGAGCGAGTGGAAGAGCTGATTCTGGATAGTGCATCGACAAAATACAGCACCAAGCGCTTGCTTGGTTATACGAGACTATCATAGGGCCCCCGCCAAGGCACCTTGTTTCCCCGGATTCATCTCGGCAGAATGCGAAAAAACCCAATAAGGAAGTAAGTACCTCATGAGCGAGACTATCACTCCAACCATCGCCCCTTACGGCAGCTGGAAATCTGCAATCAACGCAGAACTTCTCGTGGAGGGCAGCGTTCGCCTGGCAGAAGCCAATTTAGTAGATGGCCGCTATTACTGGCTGGAGTCCCGCCCGTCTGAAAAAGGCAGGAATGTACTGGTGCAGTATTGTCCAAAAAATGGGCGCAGAGATCTCACCCCCGCCCCTATCGCCGTACGCACCAAAGCCCATGAATATGGAGGCGGCAGTTATCTTGTTTACGGTGACACCGCCTATTTCGTACTGGCAGAAGATCAGCGCATTTATCGTATGAAGCTCGACAATGCGATCCCCGAAGCAATCACCGCAGAAAATAGCTCCCGCTACGCCGATCTGATTATCGACCCCCTGAGAAATCGATTAATTTGTGTCGAGGAAGATACCAGTGGCCACCAACAGGGCGAGGAAACCCGTGCGCGCATTATCGCGGTAGACCTAAACAACCCACTGGCAAATCCGCCGACAATCCTTCAAGAAGGGGCAGACTTTTATTCGAACCCAACTCTGAATCCGGCCGGTGATCGACTCGCATTTCTGCGCTGGCACCACCCTAACCTCCCCTGGGACGCGACAGAACTCTGTATCGCCAAACTCGATCAGGCGGGAGATATCGGTGAAGTCACCCAAGTAGCCGGCGGTGAGAATGAATCCGTCTTTCAGCCCCAGTGGTCTCCTGAGGGCGAACTCTGCTATGTCTCTGATCGCAACAACTGGTGGAACCTATATAGGCTGGGACAAAGCGACCCCTTGTGGGAAAAAGAAGCAGAATTCGCCACTCCGCAGTGGGTATTTGGAATGTCCACTTACGGCTTTATTAGCCCCACAGAAATCCTCTGTACTTACACCCAGAATGGCACTTGGCACCTTGGAAAGGTCGACATAAAAAGCGGAGAGTATCAAACTCTTCCCCAGCCTTATTGTGATATCGAAAGCCTGCACTGTGAAAATGGCAACGGGGTGATGATTGCCGCAGGTGCAGAGAGTTTTCCCGCTGTTATTAGCTTTAACCAAAAGACGGGTAAAACGGAACAGATTGCCAGTAGCAATAGCAGCTCGCTGCCAACCGATTTGTTCTCCATCGCTCAAGCCGTCACTTTCCAAGTGGATAATCGCGCCGTACACGGGTTTTATTACCCACCCCACAACCCCAACTTCCAAGCACCTAGTGGCGATAAGCCACCGCTGATTGTATTTAGTCATGGAGGCCCCACCGGCGCTACATCAGCAGGCCTCAGCCTGAAAGTTCAATACTGGACAAGCCGGGGATTCGCCATTCTGGACGTAAACTACTCCGGCAGTACCGGCTATGGCCGCAAGTATCGGGACCGCCTCGCCGATAAATGGGGTATCTATGACGTGGAAGATGTCTGCGCCGGTGCAGAATACCTGGTAGAAGATGGGCTCGCCGACCCCAATCGCCTGCTGATCAAAGGTGGTAGTGCCGGCGGTTACACAGTCCTGGCGGCGTTAACCTACCACGATACCTTTAAAGCCGGTGCCAGCCATTATGGAATTGGAGAGTTGAGCAGCCTCGCCAAAGACACCCACAAGTTTGAGTCCCGCTACCTGGATAAACTGGTAGGGCCCTGGCCTTCCGCAGAAAAAGTCTACCTTCAGCGCTCCCCCATTAACGATGTGGAAAAGCTGAATTGCCCTGTGATTTTCTTCCAGGGCATGGAGGACAAGGTAGTACCACCCAACCAAGCCGAAACCATGGTGGATGCCCTGAGGGAGCGAGGTATCCCGGTGTCTTATATTACATTTGCCAATGAAGGGCATGGATTCCGCAGCGGCGACAGCATCAAGTTGGCCCTGGAGGGAGAGCTTGAATTCTACAGCCGCATATTTGATTTCCCGCTCGCGGAACCCGGCCCGGGAATTACCATCGAAAACCTATAATTAAATAATATTGTATTAGAAAGAGATTAAAAAAATACTATGGGAAGATGGAGACCGCCGCGTCCACGCGGCTCCCGCTACATCACCGCAGAGGGCGCGCAGCGTATGCGCGCCGAAGTTAAGCACCTCTGGGAGGAGGAGCGCCCCCGGGTAACCCAGGCAGTTAGCGACGCCGCCAAGCTGGGAGATCGCTCGGAAAACGCAGACTATATCTACGGTAAAAAAAGACTGCGGGAAATCGACAGCCGCGTGCGCTTTCTCACCAAGCGCCTGGAAGAGATTACTGTTGTAGATCGAATACCGGACGATAAGGAAAAGGTTTTTTTGGCGCCTGGGTAACACTTGAAGATGATGAGGGCGAGAGTGTTTGCTACCGCATTGTGGGACCCGATGAATTCGATGTAAAAGCAGGCTTGATATCCATGGACTCCCCCGTTGCCCGTGCTTTATTAGGGCGCAAGCTCGATGATGAAGTAGATATTCGTCAGGGAGAAAAGTGGAAGACTTTTTATATTACTGACATTCGTTACGAGGAGTAGTTTCGGCCTCCAGAGCCTATGAAGAGGTCGTACTTATAGAACTAAATACGACCTCTAAACAACCAAGCTGAGATAGTCATTATCATAATTTTACCAATCCATGCCGATACTTATACAACGCTTTCTCCTCCTCATAGTTTAATCGGCGCCTTGACACAGCCAGACAACACAAGATGTTTAGTAGTGGAAGTAAAAATATATAAATGGAAATCCCCCCTAAGCTCACCCAGATAGAGACGATCACCCCACTCAATAACCCAGGAATCACGCGGTAGGATGCTGTAACAGGCCGCCCCATAAACTTAACGAGGATACCGGCAATAAATCCTGGGATCACATAAACATACAAAGGGATAATACTGCGGGCAAATGAGAGTAAAACCAGCGTACTAAAAGTACCTAACAACACCGCGAATATCGAGAGGGGCATACTCTGCTCTTTCAGTAATCTCTCAATCAAAGAATGGTACTTACTGGTATTTAATTCACTTTTAGGGGCTTTATAAATATCATTCATAGGGCTTGTACACTTTCAGGGTCCGCCGAAGTGTGGCCATAGTATCTCAAGTCACCGTTTACCAAAACACTAGATGAAAATAATCTAGAATCGCTTACAAATACACGAATTGAAATGTGCCCATAGAAAATGCGATTTCAAACTTCACAAGTACAACCTGTTACTTATTCTGCTTATCATATCGAAGCCATCAGACCGCGCAAGAGTATCCATCGCCACCAAAAGCTAATTAAATGGTATGAGCCCCAAGTAAAAATCGATAGTCATTCTGTAACAACCTTAGAAGCGAACCTATACGCCCTTATAAAAAGCCAATAAAGGCTTACCCTTTTGGATAAGCCTTCAGTAAAACTAAAAAACTCTTTTTATAGATTATTATAATACTGAATCACACCAACAGTGCTTCCAGTAGAAAAAGCCGATTTAACCTGTTCGGAACTCATTCCAATGTTCAATTCTGCATTGTTCACGTTGAGCTCAATAAACAGGCTGCCCGCTTGGGAATAAGCATCATTCCACTCGGCCACGGCACCGTTAAGGTCATTGATAACAGCTGTATAGTTCGCCCCCTCTTCATCAGAGATCGCAGTTTGAATGTCACTTATCGCACCGGAAACATCACTTTCAAGCGTTTGCCACTCTTGTAACACGGCCTGTAAATTATCTTCAACTTGCTGGGTTTCTTCTGCTAGCTGCCCAAAGCTCTGAGACAACATTTGTAGAGTAGATACATCAGCAGTGATCAGGTCCATCTCTGCCTGTTTATCCTGAATACTCTTTTGATCGGCAACAATTTTTGCAGCATCCAGAGCAATAAAGGTTGATGCCACAGCAGCCACCGGCCCCATCACAAACCAGGTCAACAAGCCCTCAGGAAAAGCCACGATAGAAGCAACCGTCCCCAGAGAGATAGCAGTGGCATCGGCAATACCCAGAGCAACGATGCTGGCAGTCAGGGATTTGATATCTGCCTGTAAATTCTTGATATCCTGCTTTAGATCAGCAATTTTCTTCTCGTCAGCCTGGGAATCCTTTACAGAATTGTCGGCAATTGACTGCAATTGTGTCGCCATATCTGGCAGTTTATCTTGAAACCCTTGAATTGCCTTAATCGCACCACTGATAAAGGTTGAAACAATTCCCAGTTGCGAGGTAATTGAGTTCAAATCATTCTTGAGTATTTGCAGTGCAGAACTATTACTCGGGTCATTTTTGAGGATATTCGCTTGAGAAAGGGCATCCTGTAAAAGCTGGCTGATAACACTGTTATAGCTCTGTACTTCACCAGGCACATCCAGAAGCCTGGCTAGTACATTGTTTACCCAGTCCAAAGCATCTGCATTGGACTGTGTGTAGGCTGTTACAAAATCACTCCAATCCGGTGGATTTTGATTTAAAGTGGGCAAACTCGAGGACAACACACTGGTAACCAGAGTGTTAATTGCAACAACATTCTGTTTGTAAGTAATCTGAGTATCACGAATAGGTTCGGCACTTTTCTTAAACGCTTTGGCTAATGAAAGTTTCACCACCACTGGGCTGGACGTTTTCTTCGCCACCAAATCTAAGTCATCACTTACCTGTGACATATTTATTTCTCTCTTAATGAAAATTAAAGATGAAACCAGCGAAACGCCATGGAAAACACCTTTGTTGAACCGCGGCCAAATATATCAGGCTTTTTTATAATCAATGGGTTACTTCTTATAATGAATCGCAAACAAAAATATATTTATATTCACATTGCTGCTATTAAGGCGAACTCTTAAGGCAAATAACCGCCAAACAGAGTCACTCAACCAGGCAATTATCTCCGTCAAATGCTGCAACCAAGTCCAGAACACTTCCAACCTGTTTGTAGACCAGTAGCTTCCGACTATAAGAACCCAGCAGCCACGAGCCGCAGGCCACCCAGTAAGTGACTTCTCTTGAGGTAACACAGAAGACGCTTTGCGCATCAGATACACGCCAAAACAATCGTCCTTTGGAAAACCCCCTGCTCTCGAGTCTCAAAACGCCAATATTATTCTGTTTAGCCCATTGAAGAATTTGCGCCCTGAAAAACTCGGATCTAATCGGCATTAACAAATAGGGAACCACACCTAATAGGGCCAATAAGGCCACTATTACATTGTTCCCCAGAGAGGGGCTAAACACATAGGCCAGCTTCCCCAAAGTTACCGATATTATTAATACAATAAATGGACGCATATTCACTGCCGCCGATTTCAGTTCCCTTTAGAAAGAATGGCAGATAAATATGCAGAGACAAGATTAAGCTACAGGGCGATCGAGTGATCCCGAGTTGGCATGTCCGCGCTATAGCATATGAAACTAACAGGTAGAGATTGGTCGCATCGAGGCCAAACTCGTTAGAGCTTGACCCGCAGAGTGACTGCCTAACGATAGAGCAAATACACAATAAAGTACTGGAGCAATTTAGTTGCTCTCGATTAAACCCAACATTTCTTTTGCAACCAGTGCAGAAGAAGGTAAAAACATTGTAGAAACAATACGCTGATCAGATATTACATCATGCTTATCAGCAACATTATCCTTATTAATAATAATGGCTCCATTCTCACGAAGGCGTTCCTCTACCAAGAACGGTAATAAAGTACCCTGCTTAGCCCATGACTTCTCTTTTTCTGTAGAGTTCGGGAAACCGGCAACCTTCTTGCCCTTTACCATATAATGGCCATCTTTCAGTTTCACATCTGCAAACGCACCTGCCCCATGGCCACAGCTGCCCACAACTCCCCCTTTCTGGTAAATCCCACCCATAATATTAGGGAGCCTCTGAATAACTCCGTGATACCTCTGGCATGCAGAGCGGTTCACAATCAAGGCGCGGCTTCGCAGGAATGTCTAGACCTTTCAAGAAGTCGCAACGCGGAGTGTGAATCGCTCTGCAAGCCCCGAAGGGCGGGCCTTGAAGGCCACAGCTGCTGCGTTGCAGCTCTTGCCAAGGGCTACGGCCATTCGCGGCGAGCTGCGCCTAACATCTGCAGCCTTCAAGACCCGCAGAGGCATTATGGAGTTATTCAGAGGCTCCTTAGCAGCTCACGATTAGATGCCACATCAAATAAGGTTCCATAGCCTCCACCGATATAAACAGCTGCAAAATTCTCTATAACTACTTTCTCAGGCTTTAGTGAACTATTAGCCCGCTCTAAAAAACCTTCATGTTTGATGGTGTAACTACTAATCCCCAGTGGATCCATCATAAACGGGACCACCCCACCTTTTGGCGAAACAAAGTCCACGTCATACCCATGGGAAACAAAAACATGGTAAGGCGTAGCGTACTCCCACAAATTATTTCTCGCATCATGCTTCTCCGGATCACCCATATCCTGAAGATTAGAAGCAACGATTAGTATCCGCTTAGTCTCAGCTGCTTGTGAAGGTGTAATAAAGCCCATCACAAGAATTATCATAGAGCAGATAAGGCTACAGATTTTTGCCGTTTTTCCCACGTTCAACTTCCCCATTCGAATAACTTTGATACGAAATAGATAGATTACATGAGTAATGTACAACCTTGACATAAGATCGATAGTTTGCAGGAGAAAAGCGATATAGCGAGGTCAAACTACCCCTGAAGTAACAACGTCAACATTTCTATAGCGCCAAGCCTACTACCGCAAAGTTAACACCCTATTACCGAGCAGCCTTAATAGCTAGGGCAGCAACAACACCCCAGACCCAATTGAAAAACAACACCAGAACTGGTGTTAAAACTCCTAACTCAAATCCGGCAACACCCATCCCGGCCATTACTGGGAAAACCACAAACAATTGAAATGCAGAGGGAAACAAACTAAGAAGAGCCCCTTTTGAAAGCAACTTCGATGACCAGAACGGAAGAATAAACAACAGCCCCCACAAGCCACCCCAAACAATACGAGGATAAATCCACTCAGGAGATAGAGGAGGGGAAATTGATACGCCAAAAGCGGCATTAATCCCCAACTGGCCAAATAGCCACACCGCAATACTGTTTGCCAAAGCACCGAGACTTCCGGCTGCGAAGAATATCAGTAGGTTTTTCATCTCCCTCTCCTAGAGTTGTAGGGCCACTGCAATATTTACTCGCGAATCAAACCACAATATAGAAGAACCATCGTCACTCAACGGAAGATAGCCTAACGCGCGAATCACAGCCCCACCCGAGATGACAGAGTAACTTTTCTACTTTACCTACCCAGTAATACAAAGCATAAACCAGATTTATCTTGAGTACGCCTGCGTACCAATTAGACACAGCAGAAATGCCAGAAAAATTAGATAAAGCACTAGCCCCCTACTTCTCAAGAATGACTATTTGAAAAATACTTTCAATTTGAGAACCAGCAATATCCGCTGATCGTTTTTGCAACTAATCCCGAAAGAAAATAACTAGCTTCTCAAGCGCCAAATTTATGTAATAGATAGGTGGTACGATTGTATTTATTTTATAAATCAATTAAAACCAAATAGGAACTAGTACTTATGAAAGTGCCATCAGCAGGAGTGCTGTACCCGATCTTATTAGGATTGGCGATCCAGTCAGCGACATCTCAAGCCCAGTCCTTTGATGAGAGCGCCTATATTGACAGGCAGCTGCAATATATTGAGGAAGGTGTCACCTCTACCAACGATACTGCCGTCGTACTTCAGGCATACACCGGTGATGATCTCAACTGGGATGCGCTAAATAAGAACCTGGATGTACTCCGCAACGGCGGCAAGAAAAATTCTGACTTCACTCTCACCCGCCTAATCCGCATCTTATTCTTCCGCCCCGAAATCAAAAACGAACTCTTTGCCGCACTCGACGGCTATCACTTCTGGTTTAAAGAAGGCGGGACGGGTGACCATGTCTTTGCTTCAGAAAATCATATGATCATGTACACTTCTGCCCAATATCTCCTCCAGGAGAAATATGGGGCATTTGAGGACGACAGAACTTATAAGCGTCTAAAGCGTTATCTGGAAGTGAAGAACCAATATGGTTTCTATGAGTTTTACTCCCCCGTTTACTACCCCTATACCCTCTCGGCACTGTTAAACCTTGTAGACTTTGCAGAAGATGAGGAAATCCGTGAACTTGCAATCGGCGCTGCTCATCGCTTGCTGCAAGATATTTTATTGGTGACCAACGACCAGGGGATCAACTTCGCCGCAGCCGGGCGCAGTAATGACGGCTACCGCCGCAATGGGTCCGGAGGGAATATCAACCGGATTATCTACCTCCTAACAGGTCTGGGCAAAGAGTCAGTACGCACACCCAGCCCCGCCGGCGTTATGCTCGCCACATCCGGTTTGGAAATCACCGATGAGGTTTTCGAATATTTCGGTAAAGATCTCAACATAAATTATTCAGTCGGCCATTCGCTGGGGGATGCCAGAAACGAGATCTATGCAGACTTCCCCCGGGAAGAGCGCGTACCCTTCTATTGGAGCCAGGGAGCCTACTTCCACCCCGATGTCGCAGCGGATACCGCCTGGTTCGCCAGCAAATACCAACTCGAAGGTTATGAGGGGCTCAAAGCATTTGACCAGTTCCTGGGTCTATCGGAAGCAGCCGCCCCTGCGGCCGCCAAGGCGGGGGCTGTATTCAGCCGCAGCTCCGTCCTCTCCTCGGCCAACTTCTCCATGTACAAAGATGGCGGAGTCATGATGCACTCCATCCAGAATTATTGGGGAGGCCGCCAGGGCTACCAGCAAACCCCCTGGATAGCCACCACCGGTTCCCAATCTATCTGGGCAAAAGTCGGCGACGGCAATAGCACCATGCAAAACGACCACCTGCCGAAAATAAAGCAGGTAAACAATGTCGCCGTGATCCAATACAACCCCTACCCGGAGATAGAACTGTTTCACTCCGGCGGCTCCGATGTCGCACTACAGTGGCCCGAAGAGTTCGAGCAGGAGTCCCGCAGCGGTAACTGGAAGTTTGGTAGGGAAGATGATGGATACGTAGCCGTCCGCTACCCCTGTGGCAACGGTGACTCCAACACTGTGACCTGCGATTGGAACGAGCAGACCTGGGTCGTCATCATGGGAAGTGAAGAGCGCTACGGCAGCTTTGATGCTTTTAGACAGAAGGTGCTCAATGAAGTCAGTTACGATGCCGACTGGGAATGGCACGGCTCCTTCTGGAAAGGCACCTTGAAGTATGTGTACGATTCAGATGTAAAGTTTGATGGAACCGATATCAGCTTAACTTGGTAACACCTAATTAAGCTCACGGGAAGGGGATACCCCCTTCCCAGCCTCCCTGCACCCCCAACCAAATTACCCTCCACAGACTATCAACCCAACCTCCTTCCATCTGAACTTAGTTGACAGAGTCAACCAATATCAATAAAGTTGACACTATCAACCAGTTAGCATGGCGCCATGAAAGATACCGCAATCAATGAATCCCTCCACCAGCTTATTCATGCCTACAAACGGCGTTTGCGAGCTGGCATTCAGGAGCAGCAAATTGGCTTGCCGGTGAGCCATATACGGGTACTCAAAGGCGTCTTCAAATTTCCTTTAAGTACAGCCCGGTCAATTGCCCAACGGATGAATTTGGACAAAGCCCAAGTAACACGAGTGCTAAACGACCTGGTGCACTCAGGGTTAATCGAAAAGACCGACAACCCCAATGACCGGCGCAGCCAGTTTTTGACACTAACTACAGACGGAATAAGCACGCTGGAAAAAGTGAGCGGACAAGAAGCTGAAGTGGCCAGACAAATGACTCGCAACTTGAGTACTGAAGAGCTAGAAAACTTCGCCCGCATTGCCAGCGTTATGGTCGCCAATATGAAAGAGCACTCCACCCCTGACGAAAGGAGCTAAACCCTATGGCCGAGAAAGTTACCAGAGAATTGGTCGTTATTCGCAGGACACAAGTTACTGAAAATATGCTGCGCATCACTCTCGGTGGCGATGATCTAAAAACTCTCGCCCCCAACCAGGAAAGCGCCTATATCAAATTTCTGTTTCCACAAGCGGGAAGCGAGCGCCCGCTATTGCGAAGCTATACCATCAGACACCAACGTGAAACTGAAATTGATATCGACTTCGCCCTGCATGAACACGAAGGGCCCGCTCTAAGCTGGGCACTTAAAACACAGCCCGGCGATACGATCTTAACCCGCGGCCCCGGCCCCAAAAAAATGACCAATCCCGAGGCAGACTGGTTTTTACTATTGGGGGATATGACTGCACTGCCAGCTATCAGTGTAAACCTTGCGGAGCTACCCAAGGATGCAAAGGGTTACGCATTAATTGAGGTGTCCAGTGAAGCGGATATTCAGG